>NZ_JBEXXK010000056.1:0-79025 GCF_040630405.1 Streptomyces sp. NPDC005811 | reverse complement strand
TTCAGCACGAACGTGTTGCCGCACGCGATGGCCATCGGGAACATCCACATCGGGACCATCGCCGGGAAGTTGAACGGCGTGATGCCGGCGACGACACCGAGGGGCTGGCGGATGGACGAGACGTCCACCCGGCTCGCGACCTGCGTCGACAGCTCGCCCTTCAGCTGCACGTTGATGCCGCAGGCCAGGTCCACGATCTCCAGACCGCGGGCCACCTCGCCGAGCGCGTCGCTGTGCACCTTGCCGTGCTCGGCGGTGATCAGCTCGGCGATGGCGTCACGGTTGGCGTCCAGCAGCGCGCGGAAGCGGAACAGGATCTCCGTGCGCTTGGCCAGCGAGGACTGGCCCCAGGAGACGTAGGCGTCCTGGGCGGCCGCGACCGCCGCGTCGACCTCGTCGACCGTCGCGAACGCGACCTTGGTGGTGACCGCGCCGGTCGCCGGGTCCGTGACCGGACCGAACGTGCCCGACGCGCCTTCGACGGGCTTGCCGCCGATCCAGTGGTTGACGATCTTCGTCATGACCGAGTACTCCTTCACAGATGGCGGCGTCGGGTGGAGACGTGCCGTTCGTACAGCTCTCGTGCCTTCACCGCGGACGATCGGGTCGCGGTCTCGGCGACAGGTACATCCCACCAGGCCTGCGCGGGCGGCGGGCCCGACACAGTGTCGGCCGTTTCGGTCTCCACGTAGACACAAGTGGGAGTGTCGGCGGCGCGCGCCTCGGCGAGGGCCTCGCGCAGCTCACGGACGGTCTTCGCGCGCAGCACGCGCATGCCCAGGCTCGCCACGTTGGCGGCCAGGTCGACGGGGAGCGGCGCGCCCGAGAACGTGCCGTCCTCCGAGGTGAAGCGGTAGGCGGTGCCGAACCGCTCACCGCCGACGGACTCCGAGAGTCCGCCGATCGAGGCGTAGCCGTGGTTCTGCACGAGCAGGATCTTGATCGCGATCCCCTCCTGCACGGCCGTCACGATCTCCGTCGGCATCATCAGATACGTACCGTCGCCGACCAGCGCCCAGACGTTCCGCTCGGGCGCGGCCATCTTCACTCCGATGGCCGCCGGGATCTCGTACCCCATGCAGGAGTAGCCGTACTCCAGGTGGTACTGGTCCCGGGAGCGGGCGCGCCACAGCTTGTGCAGATCGCCGGGGAGCGAGCCGGCCGCGTTGATGATCACGTCGGACTCGTCGGCGAGGGCGTCGAGCGCGCCGAGGACCTGCGGCTGGGTGGGGCGGGCGTCGGGCTCCTCCGCCTCGTAGCAGGCGTCGACGCGCTGCTCCCAGCGCTCCTTGTCCTCGGTGTACTCGGTGACGTACGCGTCCGCGACCCGGTGCCCGTGCGTCCGCAGGGCCGCCGTCAGCTCCGCGAGGCCGCTGCTGGCATCCGCGATGAGTGGCTGTCCGGAGAGCTTGTGGCCGTCGTAGGCGGCGATGTTGAGGTTGAGGAAGCGCACCCCCTCGCCCTGGAACAGGGTGTTGGAGGCGGTGGTGAAGTCGGTGTAGCGGGTGCCGACGCCGATGATCAGGTCCGCGGTGCGGGCCAGTTCGTCGGCGGTGGCGGTGCCGGTGTGGCCGACGCCGCCCACGTCCTGGGGGTGGTCGTAGCGCAGGGAGCCCTTGCCGGCCTGGGTGGAGGACACCGGGATGCCGGTGGTCCCGGCGAACTCGGCGAGGGCCTCCTCGGCGCGGCTGTGGTGGACACCGCCGCCCGCGACGATCAGGGGGCGCTTCGCCGCGCGGATCGCCCGGACCGCCTCGGCGAGTTCGGTCGGGTCCGCGCCCGGGCGTCGGACGACCCAGGTGCGCTCGGCGAAGAACTCCTCCGGCCAGTCGTACGCCTCGGCCTGCACGTCCTGCGGCATCGCGAGGGTGACCGCGCCCGTCTCCACGGGGTCGGTGAGGACCCGCATGGCCTGGAGGGCGGCCGGGATCAGCGCCTCCGGGCGGGTGACGCGGTCGAAGTACTTGGACACCGGGCGCAGCGAGTCGTTGACCGACACATCGCCCGCGTACGGCACCTCCAGCTGCTGGAGCACCGGGTCGGCGACGCGGGTGGCGAAGATGTCGCCGGGCAGCAGCAGGACCGGGAGGTGGTTGACGGTGGCCAGGGCGGCGCCGGTGACCAGGTTGGTCGCGCCGGGGCCGATGGACGTCGTCACCGCGTGGGTGGAGAGCCGGTTCGACTGGCGGGCGTAGCCCACGGCCGCGTGCACCATGGACTGCTCGTTGCGGCCCTGGTGGAACGGCATGTCGTCGCCGTACTCGATCAGCGCCTGGCCGAGGCCGGCCACGTTGCCGTGCCCGAAGATGCCCCAGGTGGCGCTGATCAGCCGCTGCCGTACGCCGTCGCGTTCGGTGTACTGGGCGGCGAGGAAGCGCACCAGGGCCTGGGCCACTGTGAGCCTGATGGTCATCGGTAACCCTCCGTGTGGTCCGGGTGGAAGCAGATCCGCCACTCGCGGTTCTCTCCGGGGCCCGCCATGACGTTCAGGTAGTACATGGCGTGGCCGGGCTGGGCGATCGACGGGCCGTGCCACCCGTCGGGGACGAGGACGGCGTCACCGGAACGGACCTCGGCGAGGACCTCGGAGCCGCCCTCGCGGGAAGGGGACACGCGCTGGTAGCCGAAGCCGTGCGGGCCGTCGATCTCGAAGTAGTAGATCTCCTCGAGCTCGGCCTCCTCGCCCGGCCGGTGCTCGTCGTGCTTGTGCGGCGGGTACGAGGACCAGTTGCCGCCGGGGGTGATCACCTCGACGGCGATCAGCTTGTCGCACTCGAAGGCGTCGGCGGAGGCGAAGTTGCGGACGTGCCGCAACTGGGTGCCGCTGCCGCGCTCTTCGACGGGGACCTCCGGCGCGGGGCCGTAGCGGGCGGGGAGTTGTCGCTCGCACTTCGCTCCTGCCAGGGCGAAGCGGCCTCCCGCGCCGGAGGCGATCGTGACCCGGGCGTCGCGGGGAACGTACGCGAAGTCGGAGACCGACGCGAACACGCTTTCCCTGCCCAGGAGTTGGAACTCGTTCTCGTCTGTTTGCACGGTACATCCACCTTCGAACGGAAGCACGATCCACTCGCTCTCACCGGTGGTGAGGGTGTGGCTGCCGCCCGGGGCGAGCTCGATGATCCTCAGACTGCTGTAGGTCCAGCCGGCCCGCTTCGGGTCGATGTCGAGGACGTGGTCGGCGTCGGCGGTGGTGCCGCGCGGCACGTACAGGCTGTTGTTCGTCATGCGGCCCTCACAGCAGTCCTACGGCGGTGTCCACGGCGGCGGCGACGTTCCCGTCCGCCGGGTACAGCAGCGAACGGCCGACCACCAGGCCCCGGACGGTGGGGAGTTGCAGCGCCCCGCGCCACTTCTCGTACGCCCCGTCCTGGTCCTCGCCGACCTCGCCGCCCAGCAGGACGGCGGGGAGGGTGGAGGTCGCCATGACCTCGGCCATGTCGTCGGGGTTGTCGGTGACCGGGACCTTCAGCCAGGTGTAGGCGGAGCTGCCGCCCAGGCCGGAGGCGATGGCGATCGACTTGGTGACGGCCTCCGCGGAGAGGTCGTTCCTCACCTTGCCCTCGGGGGAACGGCTGCTGAGGAACGGCTCGACGAACAGGGGCAGCCTGCGGGCCGCCATGTCGTCGATGGCCCGGGCCGTGGTCTCCATGGTGGTCAGGGAGCCCGGGTCGTCGTAGTCGATCCGCAGGAGCAGCTTGCCGGCGTCGAAGTTCAGCCGCTCGATGTCCTCGGCGCGGTGGCCGGTGAAGCGGTCGTCGAGCTCGAACACCGAGCCCTGGAGACCGCCGCGGTTCATCGAGCCCATGACGACCTTGCCGTCGAGGGCGCCGAGCAGCAGCAGGTCGTCGAGGATGTCGGCGGTCGCGAGGACGCCGTCCACACCGGGCCGGGACAGCGCCAGGATCAGGCGTTCCAGCAGGTCGGCGCGGTTGGCCATGGCCAGCTTGTCGCCGCCGACGCCGAGCGCGCCCCGGGCGGGGTGGTCGGCGGCGACGATCATCAGCCGGCCGTTGTCGCCCAGCAGCGGGCGGCGGGGGCGGCGGGCGGCGGCCTCGGCGATCGCCTCGGGCCGCTCGGCGCGCAGCCGGACGAGTTCGGAGATGTCGACGGTCACAGGACGGCCCCTGCCTCGACGGCGGCCTCGATCTCGTCGACGGTCGGCATCGCGGAGGAGCACTCCAGACGGGAGGCGACGATCGCCCCGGCCGCGTTGGCGTGCCGCATGATCTGCTCCAGGTCCCAGTCGGCGAGCAGGCCGTGGCAGAGGGAGCCGCCGAAGGCGTCACCCGCGCCGAGGCCGTTGAGGACGTTCACCGGCAGCGGCGGGACCTCGGCGGACTCACCACTGGCGTGGACGGCGAGGACCCCCTTGGGGCCCTGCTTGACGACGGCGAGCTCGACGCCCGCGTCCAGCAGCGCCTGGGCGGCGGCCCGCGGTTCGCGGACGCCGGTGGCGACCTCCACCTCGTCGAGGTTGCCGACCGCGACGGTGGTGTGCTTGAGGGCCTCGGCGTAGAACGGGCGGGCCGCGTCCGGGTCGGTCCAGAACATCGGGCGCCAGTCGAGGTCGAAGACCGTGGTGCCGGCCTTGGCGCGGTGCGCGAGGGCGGCCAGGGTCGCCGTGCGGCTGGGCTCCTCGCTCAGGCCGGTGCCGGTGATCCAGAAGATGCCGGTCTCGCGGATGGCGTCGAGGTCCAGCTCGTGGGCGTCGATCTCCAGGTCCGGGGCCTTGGGCTTGCGGTAGAAGTACAGCGGGAAGTCGTCCGGCGGGAAGACCTCGCAGAAGGTGACCGGCGTCTGCAGGCCGGGCACCGGGGTGACGTACCGGTCGTCGACGCCGAAGCCGCGCAGGGCCTCGTGGAGGTACGTGCCGAAGGGGTCGTCGCCGGTGCGGGTGATCACGGCGGTGGACCGGCCGAGGCGGGCCGCGGCGACCGCGACGTTGGACGCCGAGCCGCCCAGGAACTTCCCGAAGGACGTGACCTGCGGGAGCGGCACCCCCGTCTGCAGCGGATAGAGGTCCACCCCGATCCGCCCCATGGTGATCAGGTCGTACGCCATCGAGTTCGCGTTCCCTTCGTGTCGGCCCGGTCCGGTCGGACCCGGCGCCGTGTCGGCTCTCCACGGCTTTGTAGTCCGGTCCCGGGCACCCTGTCAATAGTTTGTCCAGACATTCGGACCAGGCCTTGACACCCCTGAGGAGAGCCCGCACGCTGGCGCTCATGACGTCGTTGTCACCTCAGTCACCGCAATCCTCACTTTCCCGCATCCGGATCGGATCGGCCCCCGACAGCTGGGGCGTCTGGTTCCCGGACGACCCGGTACAGGTCCCCTGGCAGCGCTTCCTCGACGAGGTCGCGCAGTCCGGCTACGAGTGGATCGAACTGGGCCCCTACGGCTATCTGCCGACCGACCCGGCCGTCCTCACCGAGGAGACCGCCAGGCGCGGCCTGAAGGTGTCGGCCGGCACGGTCTTCACCGGGCTCCACCACGGCGAGGCCGTGTGGGAGAAGACCTGGGCGCACGTCGCGGACAACGCCGTGCTCGCGCAGGCGATGGGGGCGAAGCACCTCGTCGTCATCCCGTCCTTCTGGCGGGACGACAAGACCGGTGAGGTGCTGGAGTCCGACACCCTCACGCCCGAGCAGTGGCGCAACCTCACCACGCTGACCGAGCGGCTCGGCAAGGAGGTGCGGGAGCGGTACGGGCTCCAGATCGTCGTCCACCCGCACGCCGACACCCACATCGACAGCGAGGAGAACGTCGTCCGCTTCCTGGACGGCACCGACTCCGACCTCGTGTCGCTGTGCCTGGACACCGGGCACTACGCGTACTGCGGCGGCGACAGCGTGAAGCTGATCGAGACGTACGGGTCGCGGATCGGGTACCTCCACCTCAAGCAGGTGGACCCGGAGATCCTCGCCGACGTGAAGGCCAAGGGCACGCCGTTCGGTCCGGCCGTGGCGCAGGGTGTGATGTGCGAGCCGCCCGCGGGTGTGCCGGCGCTCGGGCCCGTGCTGGAGGCGGCGGGGAAGCTGGACGTGGATCTGTTCGCGATCGTCGAGCAGGACATGTATCCGTGCGAGCAGGACAAGCCGCTGCCGATCGCTCAGCGGACGCGGGCGTTTCTTCGGTCGTGCGGGGCGTAGTCGTCGCCCACTGAGGTGGTGGGGGCGGTGCGCGCGTGCGGGTCGTGTGTGGCTTGTCGCGCCCACGCGGCGGAGCCGCATATCGATACAGCCCCGCGCCCCTTAACGGCACTGCCCTGACGTAGGACCATGGGTGCCCATGACTGCTCGCGCGGTACGCACCCGGTCCGAACAAGGGCCCTGGGGATCCTGGGAGTTCGCGAGCGCGGCTCCCCATCCCCGGCTGCGGCCCGGCGTGATGAGTTATCGCGGCATCCGGCTCGCCCTGAACCGGCCCCGGCGGCGGCTCGAAACGCCCATCGGGGCCTCGACCCTGTTGCTGGGGTTCGATCAGCCGGTCCGGATCTCGCGGGCCGGGCGCGATCCGGACACCTTGGTGTCCGTGTACTGCGGGCCCACCACCACGCCCGCCGTCGGGGAGCACGGCGGGCGGGTCTCGGGCGTCGAGGTGCTGCTGGCGCCCTGGGCCGCGTTCACCCTGTTCGGGACACCGCAGCACGAGCTGGTCAACCGGACCGTCGATCCCGACGCGCTGCCGCACGCTCTCGCCACACCCCTGCGGGAACTCGCCGCCGCGCTGGCCGCGCTGCCCTGCTGGGCGGAGCGGTTCGGGCTGCTGGACGAGGTGTTCGCCCGGTGGTGGGAGGCGGGGGTGCCCAGTTCCGAACGGGTGGTGCGGGCCTGGTCGCTGCTGGTGCGCACGGGGGGCGCGATCCCGGTGCCCCGGCTGGCCGAGGAGGTCGGCTGGAGCGTACGGCACCTGGAGAGCCGGTTCCGGGAACAGATCGGGCTCGGCCCCAAGGCCGCGGCGCGGGTGCTGCGGCTGCAACGCGCCCGCCGGCTACTGGCGGCCGGCCGCAGCGCGGCGGAGACGGCCGCCCAGTGCGGCTTCTACGACCAGGCCCATCTCAGCGGTGAGTTCAAGGCGATGACGGGCTGCACGCCGAGGGAGTTCGCCCAGGCCAGACGGTCGCCTGCGCCGGCCTTCCCGGCGGCGGACCGGATGAGCGGGGAGGCGACCAGCCTGGTGCTGCCGGCCCGGCCGGGCGATTGGTCCGTACCGGGTGCGCATTTTTCCAAGACCCGGCGGGTTGGCTGAATACAGGCTGGGTCCTGCCCGTTGATCCGGTTGTCCCGGGGGGATGGCGGGGACGGAGTGGGGCCGGGCCTGTCGCAGCGGGCCCGGCCCACCTCTGTGCCGGGCCCCGGCACGGCTGTCAACGCGCCACTCCCAGACGTCCCGCACATACCTTCGCGTCACCTTCGTCACAAATACCTCCCCCCTGTCACGCATGTCCCGCCTACGCGGGTCTTCTGTCACACACGGTCTACAGCCGTGTTCGTACAGTCACTCTGCGTCGTTCACCGGGCACAGGCTTGGTGATCGCCAGCGCAGCGCCGGGCTCCCCCGGGCGGCCTCCCGGCCGCCACCCCCGCGCGCGCAGGGAGGTGCAACGCATGACCGACCGAAGGCTGTGGTCCTACAAGGAGATCGCGGCGCACATCAAGGTGCAGCCGGACACCGTACGGTCCTACCGCAAGCACGGACTCCTCCCCCCGCCCGACCGCGTCGACGGCGGGAAGCCCTACTGGTTCGCCGCCACCGTCCACGCCTGGGCCGCCGCCCGTCCCGGCAACCGCGGACGCAGATCCGACTGACCTCCTCCCCACCCCATACCCCACGTGCCCCGCCCTCGCGCGGGGCACGGTGCCGTCCGTCCTCATCCCCTCCTCAGCTCCACGGCTCGATGACCGTGACCCCGGAACCGGGCGCCGTCCCCATCTCCGCCAGCGCCCGCGGTACGGCGTCCAGGGTGATCGTCGAGGTCACCAGGAGGTCGGGGCGCAGCACCCCGGACCGGACCGCCTCCAGCATCGCGGGGTAGGTGTGCGCGGCCATGCCGTGGCTGCCGAGGATCTCCAGTTCGAGGGCGATGGCACGGGCCAGCGGGACGGGGGTGGTGCCCTCGGGCGAGGGCAGCAGCCCGACCTGGAGATGCCGGCCCCGGCGCCGCAGTCCGTTCACCGAGGCGGCGCAGGTGGCCGGGGAGCCGAGGGCGTCCAGGGAGAGATGGGCGCCGCCGCCGGTGAGGTCACGGACCGCCGCCGCCGTGTCCGCCACGTCCCGCGCGTCCAGGCACTCCGCCGCGCCGAACGTCCGCGCCAGCTCCAGCGCCCGCGGCGACACGTCCACCGCGACCACCCGGGCCCCGCTCGCCGCGGCGATCATCACCGCGGACAGGCCGACCCCGCCGCAGCCGTGCACCGCGACCCACTCCCCCGCCGCGACCCGGCCCTGCTGCACGACCGCCCGGAACGCGGTGGCGAACCGGCAGCCGAGGGAGGCGGCGGTGCCGTAGGAGAGGTCGTCCGGGATCGCGACCAGGTTCACATCCGCGTGGTCCAGGGCCACGAACTCGGCGAAGGAGCCCCAGTGCGTGAAGCCGGGCTGGGTCTGGCGCTCGCACACCTGGTGGTCGCCGGCCGCGCAGGACGGGCAGCTTCCGCAGCCGCACACGAAGGGGACGGTGACGCGGTCGCCGGGGCGCCAGCGGGTGACGCCGGCGCCGATCTCCTCGACGGTCCCGGCCAGTTCATGGCCGGGGACGTGCGGGAGGACGATGTCGGGGTCGTGGCCCGTCCAGCCGTGCCAGTCGCTGCGGCAGAGGCCGGTGGCCTCGACCCGGACGACGACTCCGTGAGAGGCCGGGTGGGGGTCGGGTACCTCGCGGACCTCAGCCGGTGCGCTGAACTTCTCGAAGACCACTGCTCGCATCTGGGCTCCCGTCGCCGTTGTCGTCGCCGCTTTCGTCTGCGGGTCCATCGTGGCTGGTCGGGCAGTTCCCCGCGTCCCTAGGGGGGTGCACATCTCCCTCGCTGAGTCCGAACCGTGCGTGGAACCTGCGCAGGGGCGCCGGGGCCCACCACGTCGCCCGGCCCGTCAGGCGCATGATCGCCGGGACCAGGAGGCTGCGGATCACCATCGCGTCCATCAGGACCGCGAGGGCGATGCCCAGGCCGAGCATCTTGGTGTTGGTGACCCGGGAGGTGCCTATCGCGACCATCACCACCGCGAGGATGACCGCCGCCGCCGTGATCAGCCCGCCCGTGCGCTGGAGGCCGAGGCGGACCGCGCGCTCGTGGTCGCCGGTGGCGTCGTGCTCCTCCTTGATGCGGGACAGCAGGAACACGCCGTAGTCCATGGAGAGGCCGAAGGCCACGCAGAACATCAGGACGGGCAGGGTGGTCTCGATGGAGCCGGGGCTGGTGAAGCCGAGGAGGCCGGAGAGATGGCCGTCCTGGAAGACCCAGACCACGGCGCCGAACATCGCCGTCAGGCTGAGCGCGTTGAGCAGCACCGCCTGGAGCGGGATCAGCACGCTGCCCGTGAGGAGGAAGACCAGCAGGAGCGTGACGACGGCGACGAAGGCTCCCGCCCAGGGCAGTTGTGTGCCGATCGCGTGCTTGGAGTCGACCAGGACGGCCGCCGTGCCGGTCACCTTGGTGTCGAAGGGGGCCTTCAGGGCGCGCAGGTCGCCGACCAGGTGCTGGGCCGGGTCGCCGACGGCCTCGCCCTCGGGCTGCACGGTGAAGTACGCCGTGTCGCCCTTGACCAGCGGGCCGTCGACCTGGACCACCGCGGGGAGAGCGACGACGCGTGCCTTGTAGGCGGTGTACTGGGCCTCGGTCGCCTTCCCCTCGGCGAGGATCTCCAGGCCGCCGCCGGGGCTGCCCGGGAAGCCGTCCCTGAGGTGCTGCTGCACCACGTGGGACTCGGCGGAGGAGGGGAGCTGGCGGTCGTCGGCCGTGCCGAACTTCACGCCCAGGAAGGGCAGTCCGAGGAGGACCAGGACGGCCGTCGTCCCCAGGGCGAAGAACGGGGCCCGCCGCATGACCAGGTCCGCCGCGCGGGCCCAGCCCCTGCCGCCCTCGGCGGCCCCGGCGCCCGCGGTCCTCGGTCCTCGGCGGAACGCCCGTCGCAGGTCGAGTGCGTTGACCCGGTCGCCCAGCAGGACGAGGGCCGCCGGGAGCAGGATCAGGGCGGCCGCGGCGGCCAGCAGGACCACCGCCATGCCGGCGTAGGCGAAGGAGCGCAGGAAGTACTGGGGGAAGACGAGCATCGCCGCGAGGGAGACCGCGACCGTGAGCGCGGAGAACAGGACCGTGCGCCCGGCCGTGCGCAGGGTGGTGGTGATCGCGCCGAGCGGTTCGGCGCCCGTGGAGAGTTCCTCGCGGAAGCGGCGGACGATGAACAGGGCGTAGTCGATGGCGAGGCCGAGGCCCAGGGCCGTGGTCAGGTTCATCGCGAAGACGGAGACGTCGGTGAAGGCGGTGAGGCCGCTGAGGACCGCGTTGGTGCCGAGGATCGCGACGATGCCGATGCCGAGCGGCAGCAGGGCGGCGACCGCGCTGCCGAAGACCATCACCAGCAGCACCAGGGTGATCGGCAGGGCGATCAGCTCGGCGCGGGTGAGGTCCTCCTGGATGGTGGTCTGCATCTCGTGCCGCACGGCGACGATGCCGCCGATCCTGACCTTCACCGGGCCCTGTTCGCCCCGGTAGGAGGGGGCGATGCGGTCGAGGGTCTCGCCCATGGTCTTCTCGTCGCCCGTGATGCGGGCGGCGATCAGCGCCTCATGGCCGTCCTTCGCGCGCAGGCCGGGTGCCGTCGAGGGATCGGCGGCCCAGTAGGAGCCGACGCCCACGATCCCCTTCTCGGCGGTGAGCCGGGCGGTGAGCCGGGCTGCTTCGGCCCGGACCGCCGGGCTGTCCACCGAGGCGTCGCCCGCGTCGACGAGCAGCAGCAGATTGGGCTGGGACTCGGGGAACGCGCGCTCCAGCGCCCTGGTCGCGTACGTGGACTGCGCGTCCGGATCCTCCCAGCCGCCGCTGCCCAGCCGGTCGGCGACACCGCTGCCGGCCAGCACGGCGAGCACGGTGAGCACCAGGGCCGCGAGCAGGGTCAGCCTCGGCCTGGCGGTCACGAGGCGGGTCCATCCCCCGGGGCGGGGTGGGCTGTTGACTTCGGTCATCGTGCGGTGTCCCCTTCACCCTGCAAGCAGTCGTGAAAACCGTAAAATGGCAAACACGAGATAGCGCTCGCGTTTCTGATCCCAAGAATGCGAGCGACCTCTCGCGTTTGTCAACCGCGTTCGAAGAGCTGGGGATAACCGCGTGCCCGAGAACCAGGAGAAGGAACAGCCGCGCCGCCGTCAGGCGCGCGGGGAGCGGCGCATCGCGCAGCTGCTGGAGGCCGCGGCCACCGTCTTCACCACCACCGGCTACACCGCCTCCAGCACCAACGCGATCGCCCGCGAGGCCGGCGTCTCACCGGGCACGCTGTACCAGTTCTTCCCGAACAAGGAAGCGATCGCCATCGAGCTGGGCGACCGGCTCATGCACCAGATGCGGGAGGCCTACGGCGAGGCGCTCGCCCCGGTCGACCCCGCGACGCCGGTCGAGGAGGCCGTGGGGGCGGCCGTCGACCGGTTCATCGCCTTCAACTGCGACCACCCGGTGTTCTTCGCCCTGATGCACGGCCCCGACGTCCCGGGCCGGATGACCGAGGAGCACGACGCGCTGCACGCGACCCTCCTCTCCCGCATCGAGGAACTGCTCGCCTCGTTCCTGCCCGACGCGCAGCCCGCCGACCTCACCCGCACCGCCCACATGTGCCTGGGCCTGTACAAGGCGGGCCTGGAGCTGGTCCTGGGCCACGAGGGCGCCGAGCGCGCGGCGTACGTCCAGGAGCTGAAGAACGTCCTGATCCGGTATCTGCAACCACTGGTCGGCGAGCAGCCGGCCCGCACCCCCGCGGCCACCGCGACCCCCTAGGCCGTGACCGCAGCCGGGCCCGCCGCCCGGACGGCCCTCCTCCGGACGACCGCCCCGGACTGCGATGCGGGACATAGCTACATAAAGTGCCGGTAAATCCGCTCCGGGTGCACGCCCCTGCCCGGAGCGACCCTTGACGACGAGGGGATTTGCCGTGACCCACTCCCCGCCGCCCGGCGCGCCCCGGGCCCGTATCCCCGGACCGCAGCAGCCCCCTCCGTCGGCCCCGCGGATCCGGGCCGGACTGTGGAAGCGCTGCCTGGGCGGCGGGCTGCTGCTGTGGGCGCTCACCGCGCTCGTCACGTACGCCACCGCGAGCACCGCCCTGCTGCCGACCCTGATCCTGCTCGGCAGCTTCCTCGTCCCGGTCTCCTTCGTGCTGTGGGCGTACGAGCGGCACGGGCGCGACCTGGGCGTCGGCCCGATCCTCGGCTGCTTCCTGACCGGCGGCACGCTGGGCGTGCTCGGCGCGTCCGTGATGGAGTCCCACCTGCTGCACCCCTCGCTGTGGATGTACGTCGGGGTCGGGCTGGTCGAGGAGGCGGCGAAGCTCGGCGCGCTGATGTTCGTGCTGCGCCGGCAGACCCGGCTGCGGGGCCTGCGCGCCGGGGTGGTGCTGGGCGCGGCCGTCGGCTTCGGCTTCGCCGCCCCGGAGAGCGCCGGGTACGCCTTCGACGCGGCCGTCTCGACGGTCGGCATCGACCTGGGCGCACTGCTGGAGACCGAGATCCTGCGCGGGGTGCTCGCCCCCTTCGGACATGGCCTGTGGACGGCGGTCGCGGGCGGGGTCCTGCTGGAGTACCGCCGTCCGAACGGGCGTTTCCCGTTCGCCGCGCCCGTCCTCGGCACCTGTGCCGGCGTCGCGCTGCTGCACGCTCTGTGGGACTCCACCCACGGGATCGCGATCTGGCTGGTGGCCCGGCTGACCGCGGGCGGCCTGGACCGACGGCTCTTCGCCGAGGGGTACATCCCGCGGCCGACCACGGAGCAGCAGCATCTGCTCACGCTGTTCTCGGTCGGCGCGACGGTGCTCGTGGCCCTGCTCGGGGTGGCCTGGGTGCGCTCGCTGGCACGCCAGGACCCTTCTTGGAGAAATACCCCCTAGGGGTATAGTGTGGAGCCACTGGGAGACCTCTCAGGTTCCCCGGCGACCCCATCCGCCTCCCTCAGGAGAACGACATGACCGCATCGACCGACACCGCGGGCTCCGTCACCACCGTCTACCAGGTGAGCGGCATGAGCTGCGGCCACTGCGAGGGCTCCGTCTCCGGCGAGATCTCCGAACTGCCCGGGGTCGCCTCCGTCAAGGCGGTCGCCGCCACCGGCGAGGTCACCGTCGTCTCCGCCGCCCCGCTCGACGACGAGGCCGTGCGCGCCGCCGTCGACGAGGCCGGTTTCGAGCTGGCCGGCCGGGCCTGACCCGACCGCCCCCATGGCCATGACGACGAGCACCGCCACCGACGCGCCGATAGCCGCGCCGACCGCCGAGGTCGAACTGCTGATCGGCGGAATGACCTGCGCCACCTGCGCGTCCCGGGTGGAGAAGAAGCTGAACCGGATGGACGGGGTGACCGCGACGGTCAACTACGCCACCGAGAAGGCGAAGATCAGCTATCCGCCCGGGACCGAGGTCGCCGACCTCATCGCGACCGTGGTGAAGACGGGCTACACGGCCGAGGAACCCGTCCGCGCGAAGCCCGCCGACGAGGGGGCCGGGAGCGCGGACGGGAGCGACCCCGAGTTCTCGGCCCTGCGCCACCGGCTCCAGGTCACCGTCCTCCTCGCGGCGCCCGTCGTGCTGCTCGCGATGGTCCCCGCCCTCCAGTTCGACTTCTGGCAGTGGCTCTCGCTGACGCTCGCCGCGCCCGTCGTCGTCTGGGGCGGCGCCCCGCTCCACCGGGCCGCCTGGACGAACCTGCGGCACGGCACCGCCACCATGGACACCCTGGTGTCCGTGGGCACGCTGGCCGCCTTCGGCTGGTCGGTGTGGGCGCTGTTCCTGGGGGACGCGGGCATGCCCGGCATGCGGCACCCGTTCGAGCTCACCGTCTCCCGCACGGACGGCACCTCCGCGATCTATCTGGAGGTCGCCGCCGGGGTCACCGCCCTCATCCTGCTCGGCCGCTATCTCGAGGCCCGCTCCAAGCGGAGCGCGGGCGCGGCGCTCAGGGCGCTGATGGAGCTGGGCGCCAAGGACGTCTCCGTCCTGCGCGACGGGCGGGAGACCCGGATCCCGGCCGACCGGCTGGTCGTGGGCGACCGGTTCGTCGTACGGCCCGGGGAGAAGATCGCCACCGACGGCACGATCGTCGAGGGCGTCTCGGCGGTCGACGCGTCGATGCTGACGGGCGAGTCCGTGCCGGTGGACGTCGGGCCGGGCGACCCCGTCACCGGTGCGACCGTGAACGCCGGCGGGCGGCTCGTCGTCGAGGCCGCCCGGGTCGGCGCCGACACCCGGCTCGCCCGGATGGCGCGGCTCGTCGAGGACGCGCAGAACGGCAAGGCCGAGGTGCAGCGGCTCGCCGACCGCATCGCGGGCGTCTTCGTACCCGTGGTCCTGGTGCTCGCGACCGCCACCTTCGGCGGCTGGCTCGGCGCGACCGGCGACAGCGTCGCCGCGTTCACCGCGGCCGTCGCCGTGCTGATCATCGCCTGCCCGTGCGCCCTCGGGCTCGCCACCCCCACGGCCCTCCTGGTCGGCACCGGCCGCGGCGCCCAGCTCGGCATCCTCATCAAGGGGCCCGAGGTCCTGGAGTCGACCCGCCGCGTCGACACCGTCGTCCTCGACAAGACGGGCACCGTCACCACCGGCCGGATGACCCTCCAGGACGTGTACGTCACGGACGGCACGGACGAGAGCGAGCTGCTGCGGCTCGCGGGTGCCCTGGAGCACGCCTCCGAGCACCCGGTCGCCCGCGCGGTGGCCGCGGGCGCGGAGGAACGCGCCGGGGTGCTGCCGGCGGCCGAGCACTTCGAGAACGTGCCCGGGCGGGGCGTACGAGGGCGTGTGGAGGGGCGCGAGGTGGCCGTGGGGCGGCTCTTCGAGGACCTTCCGCAGGAGCTGGCCCGCGCCAAGGACAAGGCCGAGCGGGACGGTCGTACGGCCGTCGTCGTCGGCTGGGACGGAAGCGCGCGCGGGGTGCTCGCGGTCGCCGACGCGGTCAAGGAGACCAGCGCCGAGGCGGTCCGGGAGCTGCGCGCGCTGGGGCTCACCCCGGTGCTGCTGACCGGGGACAACCGGGCCGTCGCCGAGGCGGTCGCGGCGGCGGTCGGCATCGACGAGGTGATCGCCGAGGTGCTGCCCGAGGACAAGGTCGACGTCGTACGGCGGCTCCAGGACGAGGGGCGGGTCGTCGCGATGGTCGGCGACGGCGTGAACGACGCGGCCGCGCTCGCCACCGCCGATCTGGGGCTGGCCATGGGCACCGGGACGGACGCGGCCATCGAGGCGGGCGATCTGACGCTGGTGCGCGGGGACCTGCGGGTGGCGGCGGACGCCATCCGGCTGTCCCGGCGGACCCTGTCCACGATCAAGGGCAACCTGGTGTGGGCGTTCGGCTACAACGTGGCCGCGCTGCCGCTGGCCGCCGCCGGACTGCTCAACCCGATGATCGCCGGGGCCACGATGGCCTTCTCGTCGGTCTTCGTGGTGACGAACAGTCTCAGGTTGCGCACCTTTGACTGAGACCCCCTGGAGTCCTGCGCGAGCCTCACATAAGCTCTTCACAAGGCTCGCGCATCATCCTTACGCTTGGGCCTCGCTCGCTGTATCCGGGCTCTTGCGCATCTAACGGACATATGCAAGAGACACAGATCACAGTGATGTGAACGTAACCACCGAAGGGGTTCGAAGGTCTAAGTTGACGGTGTCGGAAAGCGTCTTGGGGGGCGCGGACCGGCATCTGGGGATGTCTTGGGGGACTTCCTCAGAGATGCGTTGCCGGGGCACGTACACCGGGAAGCTTTGAGCGGCCCTCCCAGCGTGCGCGTCCCGGCACATCGCACACGCGGTAGTACGGCGGGTTCCTCCCGTTGTGCTCAACCGCAGGCACAACAACCGCATATCGACACAGCGAATTCAGGCGCTGTCCTCTGAACGCCCGGCCGGATCCCGTGGGGGGAATCCGCACCGGGACATGGGAAGGCGCCCTGGTCGTCGGCCCGTGGGGGGACTGACGCCGGGGCGCCTTCCGCTATGTCCTGAAGGGGCGCGGGGAACTGCGCGAACGACCCCCACGCACCCGCGCCCGACGAAGAACCGGTGGCGGGGGTACCCGTTCGGCTCCCCCGCCGGAGGCCCTAGCGCTCCTCGACCGGAACGAAGTCGCGCTCGACCACGCCCGTGTAGATCTGCCGGGGACGGCCGATGCGGGAACCCGGCTCCTTGATCATCTCGTGCCACTGGGCGATCCAGCCCGGAAGGCGGCCGAGGGCGAAGAGGACCGTGAACATCTCGGTCGGGAAGCCCATCGCGCGGTAGATCAGACCCGTGTAGAAGTCCACGTTCGGGTACAGGTTGCGCTGGACGAAGTACTCGTCGGAGAGCGCGTGCTCCTCCAGCTTGAGGGCGATGTCCAGCAGCTCGTCGGACTTGCCGAGGGCCGAGAGGACATCGTGCGCCGCCGCCTTGATGATCTTGGCGCGCGGGTCGAAGGACTTGTACACCCGGTGGCCGAAGCCCATCAGGCGGACGCCGTCCTCCTTGTTCTTCACCTTGGAGATGAAGGAGTCGACATCGCCGCCGCCCGCCTGGATGCCCTCGAGCATCTCCAGCACGGACTGGTTGGCGCCGCCGTGCAGCGGGCCCCAGAGCGCGTTGATGCCGGCCGAGATCGAGGCGAACATGTTCGCCTGCGAGGAGCCGACGAGACGGACCGTGGAGGTCGAACAGTTCTGCTCGTGGTCCGCGTGCAGGATGAGGAGCTTGTCCAGGGCGGAGACCACGACCGGGTCGAGCTCGTACTCCTGGGCGGGGACCGAGAAGGTCATGCGCAGGAAGTTCTCGACGTACCCGAGGTCGTTGCGCGGGTAGACGAACGGGTGACCGATCGACTTCTTATAGGCGTACGCCGCGATCGTCGGAAGCTTGGCGAGCAGACGGATCGTGGAGAGGTTGCGCTGCTTCTCGTCGAACGGGTTGTGGCTGTCCTGGTAGAAGGTGGACAGCGCGGAGACCACCGAGGACAGCATGGCCATCGGGTGGGCGTCGCGCGGGAAGCCCTTGTAGAAGTTCTTGACGTCCTCGTGCAGCAGGGTGTGCTGCGTGATGTCGTTCTTGAAGACGCTCAGCTCGTCGACCGTCGGCAGCTCGCCGTTGATCAGCAGATAGGCGACCTCGAGGAAGGTCGACCGCTCCGCGAGCTGCTCGATCGGGTAGCCGCGGTACCGGAGGATCCCCTGCTCGCCGTCGAGGTACGTGATGGCGGATTTATAGGCGGCGGTGTTGCCGTAGCCGCTGTCCAGGGTCACCAGACCGGTCTGGGCGCGGAGCTTCCCGATGTCGAAGCCCTTGTCGCCGACGGTGCTGTCGATCACCGGGTAGGTGTACTCGCCGTCGCCGTACCGCAGTACTACAGAGTTGTCGCTCACGTCATCCCTCACCGACGTTGTGCCTCTTCTTCGAGGTTGCCCTGACTGTCTCTACCCTCCCCCATTTGGCGCAGGAGAGTGCACTCGGGGTCGACCATTGGGCTTATCGACGGCACTCAGTGCCGCCAACTTGCTCATCCTGCCGCCTTCGTCACAGTTGGGGAAGTGCTCTGTGACCTTTACGACTCGTTTGATCGATCATTTTTTGTGATGCGTTCGAGAACCGCGTGCTCAACGGCCCGAGAGCCGGAAACCGAGGGCCGTACAGCGCCGGCCCGCCGAGACCGTACGCACCGCCTGGCCGATCGCCTTGCGCGAGCCGACGAGGACGACGAGACGCTTCGCGCGCGTGACGGCCGTATACAACAGGTTCCGCTGGAGCATCATCCATGCTCCCGTGGTGACGGGGATCACGACGGCGGGATATTCACTTCCCTGTGAACGGTGGATCGTCACCGCGTACGCGTGGGCCAGTTCGTCCAGTTCGTCGAACTCGTACGGAACCTCCTCGTCCTCGTCCGTCAGTACCGTCAGGCGCTGGTCCACCGGATCGAGCGAGGTGACCACGCCCACCGTGCCGTTGAAGACACCGTTCTTCCCCTTCTCGTAATTGTTGCGGATCTGGGTGACCTTGTCGCCGACACGGAACACCCGCCCGCCGAACCGCTTCTCCGCCATATCGGGCCGACCGGGCGTGATGGCCTGCTGGAGCAGCCCGTTGAGCGTGCCGGCGCCGGCGGGCCCGCGGTGCATGGGCGCCAGCACCTGCACGTCCCGGCGCGGGTCCAGGCCGAACTTCGCCGGGATCCGGCGGGCCGCCACGTCCACGGTGAGCCGCCCGGCCTCCTCGGTGTCGTCCTCGACGAAGAGGAAGAAGTCCTTCATGCCGTCGGTGACCGGATGCTGCCCGGCGTTGATCCGGTGCGCGTTCGTCACCACGCCCGACTGCTGGGCCTGGCGGAACACGCGGGTGAGCCGCACGGCGGGCACCGGGCTGCCGTCGGCGAGGAGGTCGCGCAGCACCTCGCCCGCGCCGACGCTGGGGAGCTGGTCGACGTCCCCGACGAACAGCAGCCGCGCGCCCGGCGGTACGGCCTTCACCAGCTTGTTGGCCAGCAGCAGGTCCAGCATGGACGCCTCGTCGACCACCACCAGATCGGCGTCGAGCGGCCGGTCCCGGTCGTACGCCGCGTCGCCGCCCGGCTTGAGCTCCAGCAGCCGGTGGACGGTCGAGGCCTCGGCGCCGGTCAGCTCGGCCAGCCGCTTGGCGGCGCGGCCGGTGGGCGCGGCCAGCACGACCTTGGCCTTCCTGGCCCGGGCCAGCTCCACGATCGAGCGCACGGTGAAGGACTTGCCGCAGCCCGGGCCGCCGGTGAGCACCGCGACCTTCTCGGTCAGCGCGAGCCGCACGGCCGCCTCCTGCTCGGGCGCGAGGTCGGTGCCGGTACGGCCCTTCAGCCAGGCCAGGGCCTTGTCCCAGGCCACTTCGCGGAAGGCCGGCAGCCGGTCCTCCTCGGTGCGCAGCAGCCGCAGCACCTGGGCGGAGAGGGAGAGTTCGGCGCGGTGGAAGGGGACGAGGTAGACGGCGGTGACCGCCTCGCCGTCCTCGCCGGGGACCTTCTCCCGTACGACACCCGGCTCGCCGGAGTCCTCGTCCGGCTCGGCCAGTTCGGCCAGGCACTCGATGACCAGACCGGTGTCGACCTGGAGCAGCTTCACCGCGTCGGCGATCAGCCGCTCCTCGGGCAGATAGCAGTGGCCCTGGTCGGCGGACTGCGACAGCGCGTACTGCAGGCCCGCCTTGACGCGCTCCGGACTGTCGTGCGGGATACCGACGGACTGCGCGATCCGGTCGGCGGTGAGGAAGCCGATGCCCCAGACGTCGGCGGCCAGCCGGTAGGGCTGGTTCCTGACGACGGAGATGGACGCGTCGCCGTACTTCTTGTAGATCCGGACCGCGATGGAGGTGGACACCTCGACGGTCTGGAGGAACAGCATGACCTCCTTGATCGCCTTCTGCTCCTCCCAGGCGTCGGCGATCTTCTTCGTGCGCTTGGGGCCGAGGCCGGGCACCTCGATCAGGCGCTTCGGCTCCTCCTCGATGATCGTCAGGGTGTCGACGCCGAAGTGCTGGGTGATGCGGTCGGCGAAGACCGGGCCGATGCCCTTGACCAGGCCGGATCCGAGGTAGCGCCGGATGCCCTGGACGGTGGCCGGCAGCACGGTCGTGTAGTTCTCCACGGTGAACTGCTTGCCGTACTGCGGGTGCGAGCCCCAGCGGCCCTCCATCCGCAGCGACTCGCCGACCTGGGCGCCGAGCAGCGCGCCGACGACCGTGAGAAGGTCGCCGGCGCCTCTGCCGGTGTCCACCCGGGCGACCGTGTAGCCGTTCTCCTCGTTGGCGTACGTGATGCGTTCCAGTACGCCTTCGAGGGTGGCCAGTCGCCGCTCTCCCGCCGGGGCGGCCCCCGCCTGATCGGTCATGATCCGACGGTACCGCCCGGCACCGACAGTCCCGTCGGGCGTCGGCCGTCAGTTCTCGGCGAGCGTCACGCAGGTGCCGACCACATAGCCGGTCACGCCGCTCCTGGTGACCTTCACCCAGCGCTTGCTGATGATGCCGCACTTCTCGTACGAGGAGCTGCCGTAGTACGAGGCACAGGACGCCGACGCGCTCTGGCCCTTGTTGACCTGGGCGAGGGCCGTGCCGCTGGTGCTGGTGCTCGAACGGATGATGACCGTCTCCAGGGCGGTCGCCGTGCAGGACGCCGCGGCCGCCGGGCTCGCGAACACGACTCCGGCCCCCACCAGGGCGGCCGCCCCCATGGACGCTCCGAGTATCCGGGCTGCGCGCATGTCTCTTTCTCCCCTGTCGGACTTCTGTCGGATCTTCGTTGGCGCGGGCATGCCACCCGCGCCCGGACACGGGAAGCCTAGATCGCCCCGCTCCGGGGTTCATCACAAATCGGTTTCAGCCACGCCGGAGTCTTGATTAACACCCGTGTAATCGATTCCAATCCTCCATACACAGCGATGTAATCGATTCCACGAGGAGGTGGAGCGGCGATGGCGAGCATCAAGGACGTGGCCGCCGAGGCGGGGGTCTCCGTCGCCACGGTGTCGCGCGTCCTGAACGACCATCCGTCGGTCAGCGAGGACGCACGCACGCGCGTGCTGGCCGCCGTCGAGGCCCTGGGCTACCGCCCGAACGCCGTCGCCCGGTCGCTGCGCACCGACCAGACCCGCACCCTCGGCCTGGTCATCAGCGATGTGATGAACCCGTACTTCACCGAGCTGGCCCGCTCCGTGGAGGAGGAGGCCCGCGCGCTCGGCTACAGCGTGATCATCGGCAACGCCGACGAACGGCCCGACCTCCAGGACCACCACGTACGGACCCTGCTGGACCGCCGGATCGACGGTCTGCTGGTCTCCCCCACCGACGGCGGCTCGCCGCTGATCCTCGACGCCGCGCGCGCGGGCACCCCGATGGTGTTCGTCGACCGGTGGATCCCGGGTGTCGACGTGCCCGTCGTACGGGCCGACGGGCGGGCGGCGGTACGGGACCTCGTCGCGCATCTGCACGGGCTGGGGCACCGCAGGCTCGCCATCATCGCGGGCCCGGCCGCCACCACCACCGGCAGCGAGCGCGTCGAGGCCTTCCGGGCCGCGATGGCCGAGTACGGGCTCCCCCTGCCGGACGCCTACATCGGGCAGGGCGACTTCCAGGCCGAGAGCGGACGCCGGGTCACCGACGGCTTCCTCGACCTGCCCGAACCGCCCGAGGTCGTGTTCGCCACGGACAACCTGATGGCCCTCGGCGCGCTGGACGCCGTCCGCGCGCGCGGGCTGCGCGTCCCGGACGACCTCGCGCTGGCCGCGTTCGACGACATCCGGTGGTTCGTGCACACGGATCCGCCGATCACGGCGATCGCCCAGCCGACGGGGGAGCTGGGCCGGGCCGCCGTGCGCGCCCTGGTGGACCGCATCGAGGGGCGGCCCTCGCGGTCCGTCACCCTCCCCGCCCGGCTCGTCGTGCGCCGCTCGTGCGGCGAGGCCGCCTCCTCCCCTGCCGCCTCTTCCCCTGCCGCCTCTTCCCCTGCCGCCTCTTCGCCGAAGGACCTGAGGAGCACCACGTGAGCCACCCGGACGAACTGCTGCGTATCGAAGGGATACGCAAGACCTTCCCCGGCGTCGTCGCGCTCGACAGCGTGGACTTCGACCTGCGCCGCGGCGAGGTGCACGTGCTGCTCGGCGAGAACGGAGCCGGCAAGAGCACCCTCATCAAGATGCTCTCCGGCGCCTACCGCCCCGACGCCGGCCGCATCCTGGTGGACGGCGCCGAGACCCGCATCCAGGGCGCGCAGGACGCCGAACGGCTCGGCATCGCCACCATCTACCAGGAGTTCAACCTCGTTCCCGACCTCAGCGTGGCCGAGAACATCTTCCTGGGCCGCCAGCCGCGCCGCTTCGGTCTGCTCGACCGCAGGCGGATGAACGCGGACGCCGCCGAACTCCTCGCCCGCGTGGGTGTCGACGTCGACCCGAGCACACAGGTACGCGAACTGGGCATCGCCCGGCTCCAGATGGTCGAGATCGCCAAGGCCCTGAGCCTCGACGCGCGGGTCCTGATCATGGACGAGCCCACCGCGGTCCTGACCACCGAAGAGGTCGAGAAGCTCTTCCGGATCGTGCGGAAGCTGCGGGACGACGGCGTCGGCATCGTCTTCATCACCCACCACCTGGAGGAGATCGCCGCCCTCGGCGACCGCGTCACCGTCCTGCGCGACGGCCGCAGCGTCGACCAGGTCCCGGCGGACACCCCCGAGGACGAACTCGTCCGGCTCATGGTCGGCCGGAGCATCGACCAGCAGTACCCGCGTGAACGCGCCGCGGCCGGGGCACCCCTGCTCAAGGTCAGCGGCCTCACCCGGGCCGGCGTCTTCCACGACATCGGCTTCGAGGTCCGGGCGGGCGAGGTGGTCGGCCTGGCGGGTCTGGTCGGCGCGGGCCGTACCGAGGTCGTACGGGCCGTCTTCGGCGCCGATCCCTACGACTCCGGCACCGTCGAGGTGCAGGGCCGGCCGCTCCGCCGGCACGACGTCAACGCCGCCATGGACGCCGGGATCGGCCTCGTCCCCGAGGACCGCAAGGGCCAGGGTCTGGTGCTGGACGCCACCGTGCAGGAGAACCTCGGCCTGGTCACCCTGGGCCGTTCCACCCGCGCGGGCTTCGTCGACCGGTCCGGGCAGCGGCGGGCCGCCGACCGGATCTCCGGACAGCTCAAGGTCCGGATGGCCGGACTGCACCAGCATGTGCGGACGCTGTCCGGGGGCAACCAGCAGAAGGTCGTCATCGGCAAGTGGCTGCTGGCCGACACCCAGGTGCTCATCCTCGACGAGCCGACCCGCGGCATCGATGTGGGCGCCAAGGTCGAGATCTACCAGCTGATCAACGAACTGACCGCCTCCGGGCACGCGGTTCTGATGATCTCCAGCGACCTCCCCGAGGTGCTGGGCATGAGCGACCGCGTCCTGGTGATGTCCCAGGGCCGGATCGCGGGCGAACTCTCCGCCCAGGAAGCAACACAGGACGCCGTCATGGCGCTGGCCGTCAGCGCGACCGCGGCAACGAACACAGCAGTAAAGGATGTGGAGGTCTCCCGTGGCCACTGACACGCTCAAGAGCAGTACGCACACGGGTGGTGCCCTCGCACTGCGCCGGATGCTCCTCGACAACGGTGCCCTCACCGCCCTGGTCGTCCTGGCCGTGGCCATGTCGTTCCTGTCCGGCGACTTCCTGGCCACCCAGAACCTCCTCAACGTCGGCGTCCAGGCGGCCGTCACCGCGATCCTGGCCTTCGGTGTCACCTTCGTGATCGTCTCGGCCGGCATCGACCTGTCGGTCGGCTCGGTCGCCGCGCTCTCCGCCACCGTGCTGGCCTGGGCCGCCACCGACCAGGGCGTCCCGGTGTGGATCGCGGTCCTGCTCGCCATCGCCACCGGCGTCGGCAGCGGTCTGATCAGCGGCGCGCTCATCTCCTTCGGCAAGCTGCCGCCCTTCATCGCGACCCTGGCCATGCTGTCGGTGGGCCGCGGCCTCGCCCTGGTCATCTCGCAGGGCAGCCCGATCGCCTTCCCCGACTCGGTGTCGAAGCTGGGCACCACCATCGGCGGCTGGCTGCCCGTACCGGTCCTGGTGATGATCGTGATGGGCCTGATCACCGCCGTGGTCCTGAACCGCACGTACATCGGCCGCACCATGTACGCGATCGGCGGCAACGAGGAGGCCGCCCGGCTCTCCGGCATCCGCGTCAAGCGCCAGAAGCTGGTCATCTACGCCCTGGCCGGCGCCTTCGCGGCCGTCGCGGGCATCGTCCTCGCCTCCCGGCTGGCCTCCGCCCAGCCGCAGGCGGCGTACGGATACGAGCTCGACGCGATCGCCGCGGTCGTGATCGGCGGCGCCAGCCTCTCCGGCGGGGTCGGCAAGGCGTCGGGCACCCTCATCGGCGCGCTGATCCTCGCGGTGCTCCGCAACGGCCTCAACCTGCTGTCGGTCTCCGCCTTCTGGCAGCAGGTCGTCATCGGCGTCGTGATCGCGCTCGCCGTCCTGCTGGACACGCTCCGCCGGCGTTCGTAGCCGCACGCCGCACGTCTCCGGCCCCCGTCCCCACGGTCCCCCCGCACCCGCACCCTCACCTCACCCGCAAGGAACCGTCATGCGCATCAAGCAGATCTCCGTCGCCACGGCCGTCATAGCCTCGCTCGCCCTCACCGCCACCGCGTGCGACTCCGGGTCGTCCGGCTCCTCCGATCTGAAGGTGGGTCTGTCGCTCTCCACCCTCAACAACCCCTTCTTCGTGCAGCTGAAGGAGGGCGCCCAGGCCGAGGCGAAGAAGGAGGGCGTCTCCCTCACCGTCACCGACGCGCAGAACGACGCCTCCCAGCAGGCCAACCAGATCGACAACTTCACCAGCCAGAACGTGAAGTCGATCATCATCAACCCGGTGGACTCCGACGCCGCCGGCCCCTCCGTCAAGGCCGCCAACAACGCGAACATCCCCGTCGTCGCCGCGGACCGCACGGTCAACAAGGCCACGGTCGCCACCACCGTCGCCTCGGACAACGTCGCCGGCGGCAAGCTCGCCGCCCAGACCATCGCCGAGGCCCTCGGCGGCAAGGGCACCATCCTGGTCCTGCAGGGCACCGCCGGCACCTCGGCCGCCAACGAGCGCGGCCAGGGCTTCACCGAGGGACTGAAGGCCTACCCGGACATCAAGGTCGTCGCCTCGCAGCCGGCCGACTTCGACCGCACCAAGGGCCTCGACGTCACCACCAACCTGCTCCAGGCCCACCCGGACATCACCGGTGTCTTCGCGCAGAACGACGAGATGGCGCTCGGCGCGATCAAGGCCCTGGGCAGCAAGGCCGGCAAGACGGTCAAGGTCGTGGGCTTCGACGGCACGCCGGACGGACTGACCGCGGTCAAGGCGGGCACGCTGTTCGCCTCGGTGGCGCAGCAGCCCCAGCTGCTGGGCCAGTTGGCCGTCGAGAACGCCGTGAAGGCCGCCAAGGGCAAGAAGGTCGACACCACGGTCAAGGTGCCGGTCAAGGTCGTCACCACGGCGAACGTCGCGGAGTTCTCCTCCTGACGTCGTCCGCGGACAAGTTGACGTCGTCCCGCACGGGGACGCCCGAACCGACGTAAGGAAACACAACGATGCACGGCTACGACCTGCTGGTCGTAGGGTCGGCCAACGCCGACCTGGTGATCGGCGTCGACCGCCGCCCGGCGGCCGGCGAGACGGTCCTCGGCTCCGACCTGGCCGTCCACCCGGGTGGCAAGGGCGCCAACCAGGCCGTCGCGGCCGCCCGCCTGGGGGCCCGTACGGCGCTGCTGGCCCGGGTCGGCGACGACGCGCACGGCCGGCTGCTCGACGACTCCCTGCGAGCGGCCGGCGTGGACACCGCCGGCATCCTCACGGGCGGGGCTCCCACCGGGGTCGCGCTGATCACGGTGGACCCGTCCGGGGACAACAGCATCGTGGTCTCCCCGGGCGCCAACAGCCGGCTGGCCCCCGCGGACGTCCGTGCGGCCGGGAGCCTGTTCCGGGCCGCACGGGTGGTCTCGGCACAGCTGGAGATCCCCTTGGAGACGGTCGTGGAGACCGTACGGAATCTGGCTCCGGGCAGCCGTTTCGTCCTGAACCCCTCACCGCCGCTGCCGCTGCCCGCCGAGGTGCTGGCCGCCTGCGACCCGCTGATCGTGAACGAGCACGAGGCACGCGTGGTGCTCGGGGACCTCGCGGGCGCCGGGCCCGAGGACTGGGCGCGGGGGCTGCTCGCCCTCGGACCCCGCTCGGTGGTCGTCACCCTGGGCGCGCACGGCGCGCTGGTGGCGGACGCGGACGGGACCGCCCGGATCGCGGCCGTGCAGGTCACGGCCGTGGACACGACCGGGGCGGGCGACGCGTTCACCGCGGCACTCGCCTGGCGGCTGGGGCTCGGCGAACCCCTGCCCGTCGCCGCCGCGTACGCCGCCCGGGTCGGGGCGGCCGCGGTCACCAAGGAGGGCGCCCAGGTGTCCTTCCCCACCGCCGAGGAGGTCGGGGCCCTGTGAAGAAGGCGGGCATCCTCAACCGTCATCTCTCCGGCGCGCTGGCCGCGTTGGGCCACGGGGACGGGGTGCTGGTATGCGACGCCGGTATGCCGATCCCGGACGGCCCCCGGGTGGTCGACCTCGCCTTCCGGGCGGGGGTGCCGTCCTTCGCGGAGGTCGTGGAGGGCCTGCTGGAGGAGCTGGTCGTGGAGGGTGCGACGGCGGCCTCGGAGGTACGGGAGGCGAATCCGGCGGCCGCGCGCCTCCTGACGGGCCACTTCACCCGACTGGCCTACGTCTCGCACGAAGAACTGAAAGAGCTGTCGGCGGGGGCCCGGCTGGTGGTCCGCACGGGCGAGGCACGGCCGTACGCGAACGTGCTGCTGCGCTGCGGGGTGTTCTTCTGAACCGCTGACGAGACCCGCTGGAGGGTCGGCGGTGACGCCGCGGAATGCTTCGAGGGGCCCGGTCCGTCGACCGGGCCCCTCGGCTTTCCCCCTCCAGCTGTCGAAACCCCCCGCGATCCCCCCAGATCCCCCCTCCAGAGGTCCCGACGCCCTGTACGACACGCAAGGGCCCGGAAGGGTTGCACGGCTTGTTGCACGGCTTTCCAGAAAGTTTCCGACAGGCGATTTGCCCCAAATGTGCCACATGATGTGGTCGTCCCCCTCTCCCCTCCCCCGAGGAGCACGACCATGTCCGAAGCGACCGAGGCCCCCGTCACGCCGTTCACCATCGGCGACCCGCTCGACTCCCCCTCCCACCCGGTAGAGGTACCGGACTTCGACGAGGAGTGGACCGTCGAGAAGGGGTTCGCCTGGGTGTTCTACGGCGAGGGCAACACCACCCTCACCCGGCCGGTGATCATCGCCGACGGCTTCAACCACGGCAAGAGCAAGCTGAAGGAGCTCTACGAGTTCCTGGAGGGCGAGGACTACCCCCTCATCAGCGAACTCCGCCGACGCCACAAGGATGTCGTCCTGCTCGGCTTCGACAACCGCACGGACTCCATCCTGACCAACTCCCAGGCGGTCGAGGGAACCATCCGCAAGGCCATCGAGCGCCGCTCGGGCAACGAACGGCTGATCGTCGGCGGCTTCAGCATGGGCGGCCTCATCACGCGCTACACGCTCGCCCGGATGGAGACCGACTTCCACGAGGACGAGCACCAGACGGGTGTGTACTTCTCGTTCGACACCCCGCACCGCGGCGCCTCCATCCCCATCGGCGTCCAGGCGTTCGCGTACCTGCTCCCGTACGGCCTGGACCTCAAGCCCCACCCCTTCGCGCAGCAGATGGACAGCGCGGCCGCGCGGCAGATGCTGTGGCAGCACTACGACAAGAAGACCCAGAAGACCGGGGTGGCGCCCGAACGCACCGCGCTGCTCAACGAGTTGGACCGGGTCGGCCAGTGGCCGCGGATCCCGCGCAAGCTGGCCGTCGCCAACGGCCGCGGCGACGGCATCGGGCTGCCCGACGTCGAGCCCGGCGAGGTCACACTGCGGCTCGACGTCCGCTACCCCGGCACCACGTTCTACGCCCAGGCGCAGGGCGACGACGTGACGGTCGCCTACCTGCACCGGAAGTTCCCGAAGACCGAGCAGACCGTCACGACCAGCGGCTTCCCCGAGCTGGACGGCGCACCGGGCGGGACGCTCGCGACGTACGAGATCCTCGCGAACTCGATGATCGAGGCCGGCGGCGAGGCGGACCTGCGGCAACCGCACGTGTGCTTCGTCCCGTCGGTCAGCGCGGTCGACATCTCGGACTTCGAGCGGCAGGGCGACCTGTACGCGCGGGTCGACGGCCTGGACCCGTCCCGGAGCGGCGTGGACGAGTTCCACTGCTCGACCGCGACGACCCCGCACACGCTGCCGACGGAGGAGCTGTGCACGTGGCTGCTGGACCGGTTCTAGCGTTCTAGCGTCGGTCTGACGGAGCGGCCGGGGCAGCAGGCGCGGACGGCGCCCCTGCCCCGGCCGCGCACCCCGAGCCCGAGAAGGATCGGGGACAACAGCACGGCAATCCGCCAGTGGTTGACTCCGGCCGTGCGGCCTGTGACACAGGCCCGCCATGGACACTGCAGAGCACGGCAAAGCGGAGAGATCAAAACATGCTGAATACAGTGGCGTTAGAGGCCCGGCCCCGCGGTCTGGGGCGGTTCGCGTTCCGGGGTTGGGCGGCGGCCTTCGCCGTCGGCCTGAGCCTGATGTTCTCGTTCTTCGGCACGAGCACCGCGTCCGCGGTGACCGTCCTCGGGCCGGCCCACCTGAGCAGCCTGGCGACCGGGCGCTGCCTCGACGGCGGCCCCGCGAACGAGAGCGGCAAGGGGGATGTCTACACGAACGGCTGCCAGTCGGGGAACCAGTGGCAGCAGTGGCAGGTGGAGATCGTCTACCACGCCAGCTACGACGTCGTCATGGTCCGTCACACGGCGACCAACACGTGCCTGACCCAGCAGCTGGGGCTTGCCACGGTCCCCTGCAACGGCGGCGACGCCTCCCAGCTGTTCCAGGCGCAGGGCTCGGGCTGGAACGACGTCCAGCTCAGGGACATGCCGCTCGCCAACTGCGTGGACGCCGACGGCAGCGGCGACGCGTACATGCTCGGCTGCAACGGCGGCCCGTACCAGCACTGGAAGCTGGGCTAGAGGCCTGTCGACGTAGATCGGCAAGCGTTCCGCCGGCGGGGCGCGTCGGCGGGGTCGATCTTCGGGGCGTCGCGTCCGGCCGTCATGTCGGTGTCCGCGGCCCCCAGATGCACACCGCTGTCAAGGACGGGCCCCTGCGCTTCCCGCAGCGGTCTTGAGATGGGCGCCGAGGGCCTGGAGTGCTGTCCAGGCCCTCGGGTCTGTTCCGTCCCCGAGGGGATAGTGGAGGGCCGGGGACGCCGATGAGCCGAGTGGGCGCGGCTGTACGGCGATCGGGGGGCGGCTCGCGTGCGGAAGGCCGACCTTCTTCACGTCGCGCGACCCCAGGGTGAACGAGACCGGGAGGGGCGGGCCCTCCACCCGGGGCGGCAGGGTGAGGTCGGCGCGGGCGGCGCGGACCGTGGTGAGCATCGTCGTCAGGCCGTGTTCCGTGACGAGGGTCGCGGCGAGGGATTCCAAGGTGTCGAGCGGCATGTGGTGCGGGTGCTCGTAGCCGAGGGTGAGTGTGATCTCCTCGGCGACGCCAGCCGTCGTACGGGCGATGCGCTGGGTGGCGATGGCCGCCGGACGGTCGGGCGCGCCGACGGCGACGAGGTGGGTGGGGGCGGGGGCCCGGTCCCGGGCGAGGTCGGTCAACTGGTGAGGCGACCAGGGGAGGTTGATCGGCTCGGCCGTGCCCCAGCCGACGGGCGCGGAACCGGTGAGGTGCCGCCAGGCCGCCTCCAGCGCGCGGCCGAGGACGAGCCGCTCGTCGGGCGTGTGCACCGTGCGGAAGGCGAGGGTGAGCTGCCGGTGCTCGGTGAGCGCGGCACCCGCGGTGAAGGCGTCGGCGAGCGTGCCGTCGATCGGTGTGAAGGTGCCGCTCTGCCAGGTCAGTCGTACCCCGGACAGACCGTCGTAGTAGCCGCCGCCCTGCGGATCCTGTACGACCCAGCGGTTGGGTGCTCCGCCGAGTGCGGTGCGCAGGGGGAGGGTGAGGCGGACGTGGGGCGGTGTGACGAGGTGGAGGGCGCGGTTCGACTGTGCCGCGGTGCGGAGGGTGTCGGAGAGCCAGGCGGTGAGCGGGAGGAGCGGGCGGTCGGAGAGGACGACTGCGGTCGAGTCGGTCAGCGCGTCGACGGTCGGGACGTCCTGGGTGCCGGAAGGCTGCTCGTCGGGGACGGTGACCCGGGCCGTGTGGGCTGCTCCGGGTGGCCAGGTGGTTCCGCCCAGGAGCATGGTCAGGCGTCCGCACACGGATTGCGCGAGTGGCTCCGCCTCGGGGGGTGTGGTGGAGGCGCGTACCTCGGTCCACCAGTACGGCGGCCGCGGGGCGGCGGTCCCGGCCCCCAGGAGACGCTCTGCCTCGCCCGGAACGTGGACGAGCAACGGGGCCTCTACGGACACCAGCGGGCGGCCCGCCTCCGTGCACAACCGGATGACCGCACCGTCATCGGTGGCCGTCAGCTCCAGGCCGGGGCCGCCGGCGTGGAGGGCGGCCAGGAGTGAGGCCTGGTCGGGCATCTTCGGGGTGAGGGCGATGACGTCCGTGGTCATGCGGGTTCCCGTCGTCAGAGTCGGCCGGTCAGGTCAGGACCCCTGCCGTTCGCGTCCGCTTCCGGCTCAGCGAGCCCTTCGACGGTGGCCATTCCGAAATACGTTCGCTCACCCGGCTCGGGAGGCATGCCGAACAAAGCGGTGAGGTCTCGCAAGGCGACGGCCAGCCGAGGTGCGTTCCTTCGGTGGATCTCCGGATGAGGACGCCCCGAGAATTCGTAGCGGCCCCAGATGTCATGGTGCACGGCGAGTTCGACCGACAGACCTGTGGGGGCGGTGGAGAACGAGAGCTCGACCAGTCGGTATTCGTTCCGGGGGCGGTCCTCCCCGTCGATCCAGGTTCCCGTACCGAGCACGCTGAAGTCCGCGATGTCTGCGGTGGGGTGGGCCGCGGGTCTGCTGCCTCTCACCTGTTCCGGCAGGCCCGGATCGCCGAGGGGCCACGCGGCGAGCTCAAGCGTGGTCGTGATGCCTGTGGTCCCGGCACCTGCGACGTTCCAGACGTACTCAAGACGAACTGGCACCAGAAGCGCATGCAGGGCCAGCACTTCACTCGTCCGAGCCGCGAGCGCGAGAGCCGACTCCAACCCTGGTGCGCCGAATTCGTACAGATCCCAGAACCACGAAGCGCGCTCCCGAGGCGCACGCAACAATGTCGACATGGTGCTTCCTTAAGGGAGCGTCGGGCCGTTTGGGGGGACGGTTATGGAACCGTCGGTGAAACGAAGGAGGACTGTCATCCCGGCATTCCTCGCCCGGAATTCTGCCTCATTGAACATCCTGGCTGTCAGGTCCCCCATGGGCTGATGAACATCCAGGAGTGCGACTCGGTGACCGATCCCAGGATAGTTCAACTGCTTCGCCGCCTTCCCGACAGCGTTCTTGATGCCCTGGATATTCGTGACGTCCTTGAGCTGGTAGCCGTATTCGACTGAACCGTCGGCGTGGCGCGTGTAGACGTCGAGATCGAATGTGTCCGTGTCCAGTTCCACCCCGACTCGGCCCACGCCGCGCTCCTGAAGGTCAGTGGCGAGCCTCATGGCCATGTGTGCGGCGGGAACCATGCCCCTGTCGGTCTTGGTGGGGCCTTGTTTGCACATGTCCAACAGCTTCCGGTAGCCCTCCATGTCACGCAGGTGCCCTCGGGAGAGCAACTCGGCGACACCTGCGCCGTACGGATCCTTGCGCAGGGCGTGCAGCACCTTCTGCTGGTCCGGCTCCGGCATTTTGGCGCGGGACAGCTCCTGGAGGACGCCGGTTTCCTGTTCCGGATCCATCCGGCCTGTCGGGGCGTTCGCGGCGTCGTCGATGTTCCTCGTATACGCAGCGGGATCGATGTCCTGAGGCGCACCCGGGGCGTTGCCATGGCTCCCGGCCTCAGCCGGGGTGACCGGGTCATCATGACTCGGCCCATGCCCCTGAGCCGAATCCGTCTGGTGTCCGTCTGCGAGCCCGTGCGGTGACGTGCCCGAAGGCGAATCGGTGTGCGGCCTGGGCACTTCATGCCCGTTCGGGACGTCGTGACCGCCAGAGCCGCGGCTGCTCCCAGGACTTTCGCCCGCGCGTCCCGGTTCGTACCCCCCGGAACGAGCGGCGCCGGCACCGTGTGAGGCCTGGGCGTCAGCCCCAACCAGTTCACGGGAACGACTCGGCTGGACGGCCGGGTTCAGCTCGGAGCGGTCGTCGGCCGAGAGTTCGTGTGCGGCTTCGTCGGCGTGCTGGTGCAGGGAGCCGTCCGCGTTGAGGAGGTGGCCCTCGTCGGTGAGGTAGACGATGTTGCCGGTGGCGTCGTCGAGGTACGGCACCGCGCTCTCCGGGATCTCCGGGGACCGGAGCGTGTCCGCTCGTTCCAGCAGGTCCAGGGTCGTGCCCGAGTGGAGGTTCTTCAGGGTGCGGAAGGTGTCGCCGACCTTGGTGAAGGCGAGCGTGCCCGCCTTGCCGGCGTATGTCATCGGGTCGATGGCTCGGCCGATCTTGCCCGCCGTCGACAGGGCGCGGGCCGCGGCGCCCGTCTTGGCCGCGGCGCCCGTGCCCTCCGTGCCCAGCAAGGTCAGCACGTTGAAGCCCACCGCGCCCGCCGCGCGGGACGGGTTGGTCTTCCAGGTGTCCCAGGCGACGAATCCCTTGACCGTCTCCTTGTAGGCCGTACGGGAGTCGCGGAGCCAGGACGGGAGTCGGTCGTCCGGGACGAGCCACCACGTGCCGAGGGTCGCGCTGGTCAGGGCCGAGGCCGTGGCGAGTTGGGCCAGACCCTTCCAGGCCTTGCCCGCCGCGTCCGCGCCGTCGGCGCCGAACAGGGTGCCCACGCCGTGGATCGTGGCCATCACGCCGTCGGTCCAGATGCCGTCCCAGACCTGGCCGGCCTGGTGGGTCAGCCAGTCCCGGCCCTCGTACTCCCGCTCCGCCGGGGCGCCCCACGGGGTCTCCGGCGCATGGTCGAGGTCCTCGGCGCGGTAGCCGTACATGTGCTCGCCGTGCGAGCCGTCGTCGACGGTGGTCTTCGAGCCGCCGACCAGTGCGGTGATCTTGTTGTGGCAGGTCCGCTCGGCCGCCTGGAAGGCCGCGACCGTGTGGTTGACATCCCGCCAGAGCGCGTTGTTGCGGTCGACCTTGTCCTGATCCTTGCGCCAGTCGTCGTCGCCGGACAGTGACTCGACGAAGGCTGTGGCGTCCGTCTTCAGGGTGGCCAGTCTGTCGATCAGCGGCTGGACTTCCGCGCCGTAGGCCGACAGCGCGGACGCGACCTTCTCCAGGTCGTCGGCGAAACCGTCGGCCTTCGTCTGCACCGGCAGGGTGGAGGAGAGCAGGTCGGCCGCGTCAGGGGTGCGGTAGACGGCGGAGAGGTTCTGGAACGTGGTGTGGACGTTCGCGCCCGACGCCCGGAACTGGGCCGCGTTCGCGGTCAGCAACATCACGTCCGTGTCCAGGGTGGACAGGTCCCCGATGAAGTGCGGTATGCCGGACGGGTCGATCAGGGTTGCCCCGTCGCTCACCTGGCCGCCCCCGGCAGATCGACCTTCGGCTCCTTGGCCGCCTCCCGCTGTGCCGTGGCCGCCATCGTCAGGTCGCCCTGGGCGTAGTGGCCCGTGGCCTCGGCCGCGCCGTTCAGCGACTTCGACGTCCGCTCGGCGATGTACACCAGATCACGGCTCCACTGGTCCAGGAACTCCGCCAGCGCCGCGCCCACCAGCCCGGCCGTGCTGCTGTACGGGCCGTACTGGCTGGTGATCGTCCCCGCCGCCGAGGCCGCCTCCTCCAGGTTGCCCTGCATCGCCCGGCCCGTGTCCGACAGTGACTTCGCCGCCGTGCCGGTGTTCCGCAGAACTCCGCGCACTCCGGCGACGTCTATGTCCCAGCCCGTCACCCTGCTCCCCCGTCGCTCGTGACCCTCGCACCACAGCGCGTCGAACACATTCTCGCATGGGCGATTGCAAAAGCGACGGGACGTCAGACGGCCGCCGGACGTTTCCGGACATCCGGCGGCCGCCCCGTGTTCCTGCGGCGCGAGGTCAGAGCGTGTGCTGGACGAACCTCTCCGCCGTCTCGGCCAGGACCTCGCGGCCGTCGCGTGCCCACAGGCCGTCGTTGAACAGCTCGACCTCGATCGGGCCCGTGTAGCCGGCCGCCTCGACGTATCCCTGCCACTCGCGCATGTCGATCGCACCGTCGCCGATCTGGCCGCGGCCGTTGAGGACGCCCTCGGGGAGGGGGGTCGTCCAGTCGGCCAGCTGGAAGGTGTGGATACGGCCCGAAGCGCCCGCGCGGGCGATCTGCGCGGGGGCCTGGTCGTCCCACCAGATGTGGTACGTGTCGACCGTGACGCCGACCTGGTGGGCCGGGAAGCGTTCCGCGAGGTCCAGGGCCTGGGTGAGGGTGGAGACCACGCAGCGGTCGGCGGCGTACATGGGGTGGAGGGGCTCGATGGCCAGGCGGACGCCGTGCTGTTCGGCGTAGGGGCCGAGGGTCGAGAGGGCGTCCGCGATGCGTTCGCGGGCCCCGTGCAGGTCCTTGGAGCCGGCCGGGAGGCCGCCGGAGACCAGGACCAGGACCTCGGTGCCGAGGGTGGCCGCCTCCTCGATCGCGCGGCGGTTGTCGTCCAGGGCCTCGGCGCGTTCGGCCGGGTCGATCGCCGTGAAGAAGCCGCCGCGGCAGAGGGTGGTGACCGTCAGACCCGCGTCGCGGATCAGTTTGGCCGTCGCCTCCAGGCCGTGGGACCGGACCGGCTCGCGCCACAGGCCCACCCCGGGGACACCCAGCTCCAGGCAGGTGTCCACCAGTTCGGGCATCGACAGCTGCTTCACCGTCATCTGGTTGACGGAGAAGCGGGAGAGGGAGGACGGGGAGGCGGTCACTGCGTCACTCCGTACAGGGCGAGGAGGCTCTTCATACGGTCCTCGGCCAGCTTCGGGTCGGGGAACAGGCCCAGGCCGTCGGCGAGTTCGTAGGCACGCGCGAAGTGCGGGAGGGAGCGGGCCGACTGCAGGCCGCCGACCATCGTGAAGTGCGACTGGTGGCCCGCCAGCCAGGCCAGGAACACCACGCCCGTCTTGTAGAAGCGGGTCGGCGTCTGGAAGAGGTGGCGGGAGAGTTCGACCGTGGGGTCGAGCAGGGCGCGGAAGCCCGCCGTGTCGCCCGTGTCCAGGACGCGGACCGCCTCCGCCGCCAGCGGGCCCAGCGGGTCGAAGATGCCGAGCAGGGCGTGGCTGAAGCCCTGCTCGTCGCCCGCGATCAGCTCGGGGTAGTTGAAGTCGTCGCCCGTGTAGCAGCGGACGCCCTGCGGGAGCCGGCGGCGGATGTCGATCTCCCGCCCGGCGTCCAGCAGCGAGACCTTGATGCCGTCGACCTTGTCGGGGTGCGCGGCGATGACCTCCAGGAAGGTGTCCGTCGCCGCGTCGAGGTCGGACGAGCCCCAGTAGCCCTCCAGCGCCGGGTCGAACATCGGGCCCAGCCAGTGCAGGATCACCGGCTCGGACGCCTGGCGCAGGAGGTGGCCGTAGACCTCGAGGTAGTCCTCGGGGCCGGAGGCCGCCGCGGCGAGGGCGCGGGACGCCATCAGGATCGTCCGGGCGCCGGCGGCCTCGACGAGGGCGAGCTGCTCCTCGTACGCCGTGCGGACCTCGGCGAGGGACGCGGGGCCGGTGAGCTGGTCGGTGCCGACGCCGCAGGCGATACGGCCGCCGACCGCCTTCGCCTCGGCGGCGCTGCGGCGGATCAGCTCGGCCGCGCCCGCCCAGTCCAGGCCCATGCCGCGCTGGGCGGTGTCCATCGCCTCGGCGACACCGAGCCCGTGCGACCACAGGTGGCGGCGGAAGGCGAGGGTGGCGTCCCAGTCGACGGCGGCGGGGGAATCGGGGGTCGCGTCCGCGAAGGGGTCGGCGACGACGTGCGCCGCCGAGTAGACCGTACGGGAGGTGAAGGGGGTGCCCGGGGTGAGCGCCAGGGGCTCCTGACGGGGCTCGTACGCCCGGAAACCGCTCTTGAAGTCGGGGAGCTGGATGGTCACAGCGCGATCTCCGGGACGTCGAGGCGTCGGCCCTCGGCCGAGGACTTCAGGCCCAGCTCGGCGAGCTGGACGCCGCGGGCACCGGCGAGCAGGTCCCAGTGGTAGGCGGCATCGGCGTAGACGTGCTTGAGGAACAGCTCCCACTGTGCCTTGAAGCCGTTGTCGAAGTCGCCGTTGTCCGGGACCTCCTGCCACTGGTCGCGGAAGGAGTAGGTGGCCGGGATGTCGGGGTTCCAGACCGGCTTCGGGGTGAGCGAGCGGTGCTGGACGCGGCAGTTGCGCAGGCCCGCGACGGCGGAGCCCTCGGTGCCGTCGACCTGGAACTCGACGAGTTCGTCGCGGTTGACGCGGACCGCCCAGGAGGAGTTGATCTGCGCGATGGCGCCGCCCTCGAGCTCGAAGACGCCGTACGCCGCGTCGTCGGCCGTGGCGTCGTAGGGCTTGTCGCTCTCGTCCCAGCGCTGCGGGATGTGGGTGGCGGTGAGGGCCTGGACGGACTTCACCCGGCCGAACAGCTCGTGCAGGACGTACTCCCAGTGCGGGAACATGTCCACGACGATGCCGCCGCCGTCCTCGGAGCGGTAGTTCCAGGAGGGGCGCTGGGCGGTCTGCCAGTCGCCCTCGAAGACCCAGTAGCCGAACTCGCCGCGGATGGAGAGGATCCGGCCGAAGAAGCCGCCGTCGATCAGGCGCTTCAGCTTGAGCAGGCCGGGCAGGAACAGCTTGTCCTGGACGACGCCGTGCTTGACGCCCTTTTCCTGAGCGAGCCTGGCGAGTTCCAGGGCGCCCTCCAGGCCGGTCGCGGTCGGCTTCTCGGTGTAGATGTGCTTGCCCGCGGCGATCGCCTTCTTGAGCGCCTCCTCGCGGGCGGAGGTGACCTGGGCGTCGAAGTAGATGTCCACGGTCGGGTCGGCGAGGACCTCGTCCACGTCGGTGGCCCAGTGCTCCAGGCCGTGCTGCTCGGCGAGCGCCTTCAGGGCGTGCTCGCGGCGGCCGACGAGGATCGGTTCCGGCCACAGCACGGTGCCGTCCCCGAGGTCGAGTCCGCCCTGTTCGCGCAGGGCGAGGATGGAGCGGACGAGGTGCTGGCGGTAGCCCATGCGCCCCGTCACGCCGTTCATGGCGATACGCACCGTCTTGCGTGTCACGTCGGTCCCTTCGTAGGCGTAGTACGCGGTGGTGTGCGCCGCGTACGCCTCTTCCTGATCAGCGTTACAGCAAGCGCTTTCTATACGAGGTCAAGCTAGCCTCTGACCCGTGGTCCGGACAAGACCGTGTCCATCCCGAGTTGTTCGAGGGGGCGAACAAGAGGGGGTTGTGGCCGTAGGGTCTGCTCGGACACGCCCGGAACCGCGACCGCGGCCGGCCTGTCTTACGTGGACGTATGAGTACGTGGACGTATGGGGACGTACGACGAGATGCGTGACCGGAGGACGAACAGATGACGGTGACCCTGGCGGACGTGGCGGCCCGCGCGCAGGTCTCGCCCGCGACGGTGTCGCGCGTGCTGAACGGGAACTATCCCGTCGCCGCATCCACCCGTGAACGGGTGCTGCGGGCTGTGGACGAGCTGGACTATGTGCTGAACGGACCCGCGAGCGCGCTCGCGGCGGCGACCTCCGACCTGGTGGGGATCCTGGTCAACGACATCGCCGACCCCTTCTTCGGGATCATGGCCAGTGCGATCCAGGGGGAGATCGGGGGACCCGGCGGGCGCGCCGGGGGCGAGCGACTGGCGGTGGTCTGCAACACCGGAGGCTCGCCGGAGCGCGAGCTGACCTATCTGACCCTGTTGCAGCGGCAGCGGGCCGCGGCCGTGGTGCTGACCGGCGGGGCCATGGAGAACGAGCCGCACGCGGCGGCGATGGCGTCGAAGCTGCGCAAGCTCGGGGAGGCGGGGACGCGGATCGTGCTGTGCGGGCGGCCGCCGGCGCCGGACACCTCGGCGATCGCGCTCACCTTCGACAACCGGGGCGGCGGGCGGGAGCTGACCGAGCACCTGATCGGGCTCGGGCACCGGCGGCTCGGGTACATCGCGGGCCCCGAGGAGCGGACGACGACCCGGCACCGGCTGGAGGGGCACCGGGCGGCGCTGGAGGCCGCGGGGATCGAGGAGGATCCCCGGTGGACCGTGCACGGGCGGTACGACCGGCGGGCGGGGTACGAGGCCACGCTGGAGCTGCTGCGGCGGGATCCGAGCCTGACGGCGGTGGTCGCGGCGAACGACTCCGTCGCGCTGGGCGCGTGCGCGGCGCTGCGGGACTCCGGGCTGCGGATCCCTGAGGACGTGTCGGTGGCCGGGTTCGACGATCTGCCGTTCAGCATCGACGCGGTGCCTTCGCTGACGACGGTGCGGTTGCCGTTGGCGGAGGCGGGGGCTCGGGCGGGGCGGATCGCGATGGGGCGGGAGGAGCCGCCGCCCGGGGGGATCGCGACGGTGCGGGGGGAGTTGATGGTGCGGGGGTCCTCCGGGGTGCCGCGGGTTTAGGCGCCGTTCGCCGTCCGGGTGGCCGGTGCTGGAGTGACCGTCTCCGGGCCCCCCGGGCCCCCGCTTCAGCCCTGAACGGGCCTCGTCCTCGAACTCCCCCAGAGGGGGCACCCCCAGACGGGCTGATTGAGTCAGCCCATGCCTATCGGTCCCGCCGCCGGGTCCAGGCACCACTCCAGCACCGACGGCCAGGGGCCGTAGCCCGCGTCCAGGTCCAGATGGCCCGCTCCGGGGAGTACCGCGGCCGTGAGGCCCAGCGGGGTGCCGTAGGCGGCCTGGGCGCCCTCGGGAAGGTACGGGTCGTCGTCGCCCGCCACCAGACGGGTGGGGGTGGGGAGGCGGAGGCCGGGCAGCGGCGGGGGTGCGAACTCGGCGATCTCCGGGTGGCCCAGGACGACCGAGGCCGACGGCGGGGCCACCAGGAGGACGCGGTCGGGGGCGGTGACACCGGGGAGGGCGCGGGCGGCGGCGTGCAGCCAGAGGACCGCGGAGAGGCTGTGGGCGATCACGACCCGTCCGGAGGCCGTGACGGGGGCGAAGTCGGTCAGATGGCCCTCCAGTGCGGTGAGCCAGGCCTCCAGGGACGGGGTGTCCGGGTCGGGGAGCTGGGGGTACGTCACGGCGTGGCCGAGGGCGGTGAGGCGGTCGGCCAGCCAGTGCTGCCAGTGGGCCTCGGGGCGGTGGTTCTGCCAGCCGTGGAGGATGAGGAAGGCGGGTGAGGGTGTGGTGGGCATGGTTTGATCATTGCCCTCCGGATCGGTCAGGTCCAGTTAATCTTCTACGGTGGAACCGTTAAGCAGCGCCTTCACTCTCGATCTGCGGCGCCTCACCGTCCTGCGCGAACTGCAGCGCCGCGGCAGCCTCGCGCGGACCGCCGAGGCCCTGCACCTCACCCCCTCGGCGATCTCCCAGCAGCTCGCCGCCCTCGCCCGTGACCTGGGCGTCCCCCTCACCGAACGCGACGGCAGAGGTGTACGGCTCACCGGCCAGGCCCGGGTGCTCCTCGCCCACGCCGATGTCATCGCCGCCCAGCTGGAACGGGCCCGCGCCGATCTCGCGGCGTACTCCGACGGCGGCCGGGGCACGGTGACCGTCGGCTGTTTCTCCAGCGGCATCCTGGGGCTGCTGCCCACGGCGCTGCGCGGCCTGCGCGAGCGGCTGCCGCAGCTGCGGGTCGACGTCGTCGAGGCCCAGCCGCCGGATCTGTTCACCGCGCTGGACGCCGGGCAGCTCGATGTCGCCGTGGCGGTCGACTTCGCCGCCGTGCCCCCGCACACCGACCCCCGCTACAGCCGCGAGGACCTCCTCACCGACATCCTCGACGTGGCCCTCCCGCCCGGCCACCGGCTCACGGACCGCGCCGAGGTGCCGCTGCGGGAGCTGGCCAGGGAGGTGTGGATCGTCGGCGACGCGGCGAGCTGCTGCGGTGCGGTGACCCGTTCGGTGTGCGCGGCGGCCGGTTTCACGCCCGACATCCGGCACGCCGTCGACGACTGGGCCGCCGTGGCCGCGCTGGTGGAGGCGGGGGCGGGGGTCGCGCTCGTGCCCCGGCTGGTGCGCTCCGTCCATGTCCGGCGTGCGCCGGTCCTGCGCCCCGCCGAGGGTGAGCCGCCCTCGCGGAACGTCTTCCTCGCCGTACGGGCGGGGGCGGAGGGGGATCCCGTGCTGGGCGCCGTACGGGAGGAGCTGCGGGCGGCGGCGGCCGCCCTCAGCTGATCGGGGCCGGCGCCGTACGGGGGGAGTTGCAGGCGGCGGCCACCCCCGGCTGATCCGCAGCCGGCGCCGTACGGGAGGAACTGCGGGGCAGCGGCGGCCGCCCTCAGCTGATCGGGGGCACGGTCACCGCGCGGGGGCGGTCCCTCGGAAACGCGCCACCCGGCGCTCCAGCGCCGCGCGCCGCTCGGGCCACTCCTCGGCCGTGATCGCGAAGATCGCGGAGTCGCGGAGGAGGTCCTCCTCCCCGGGGGCCCAGGAGCGGGACCAGTTGCGCAGGACGCCCTCGAAGCGGGCGCCCACGCTCTCGATGGCCGCGCGGGAGCGTGCGTTGCGGGCGTCGGTCTTGAGGTCGACGCGCGAGACGCCCCACTCCTCGAAGGCGTGGCGGAACAGGAGCAGTTTGGCCTCCGCGTTGACGCCCGTGCCCTGGGCGGAGGCCGCCAGCCAGGTGAAGCCGATCTCGACGGCGTCCAGCCGGTCGTCCGAGCGCCAGCGGCGCGGCTCCCAGTACGAGGTGGCGCCGACCACCCGCCCGTCGGCGAGGGACACCTGCGCGTAGGGCGCGAGACGGCCCGTGGCGGCACGGGCGAACTGGGCGTCGAGATAGGCCTCGACCTCGTCCGCTCTGGGCACCCAGGTGAACGCGTACGTCCCCCGGTTCTCCTCAGCCGCCAGCGCCAGCCCCGCCGCATGCCGCTTCTCCAGCGGCTCCAGGCGCACCAGCGTGCCCTGGAGCACCGGCCCCCGCAGAATGGAACTCACCCGACGATCTCCCCCTTCAACCGCGCGAACGCCTCGTGGAAACCCGGGAAAGTCTTGCGGACGCAGCCCGGGTCGTCGAACGAGATTCCGGGGGTGCGCAGGCCGGTCACCGCGAAGGACATGACGATGCGGTGGTCGCCGTACGTCTTGATCTCCGCGCCGCTCGGCACGCCCGGCCGGATCTCGATCCAGTCCTCGCCGGTCGTCACGTCCACGCCGAGCCGGCGCAGGTTCTCCGCGCAGGCGTCGAGGCGGTCGCACTCCTTCACGCGGGTGTTGGCGACGTCCTCGATACGCACCGGGCCCGAGGCGAAGGGGGCGATCGCGGCGAGGGTCGGCATGGTGTCGGAGATGTCCCGCATGTTCACGGTGACGCCGTGGAGTTCGCCGGTGCCCCGCACCGTGGTGCGGTCCGTGGCGATCTCCACCCGGGCGCCCATCCGGCGCAGCACCTCCACGAAGCCCAGGTCGCCCTGGAGCGCGCCCTCGCCGAGGCCGGCCACCGTGACCTCGCCGCCGGTGAGCGCGGCCGCCGCGAAGAAGTAGCTGGAGGTGGAGGCGTCGGGTTCGATCGGGTAGGTGGTGGCGCGGTAGCCGCCCGGCGGGACGACGTACGTGCCGCCCTCGCGGCCGACCTCCACGCCGAAGGACCGCATCATCGCGAGCGTGATCTCCACGTACGGCACGGAGACCAGGTCGGTGACGGTGATGCGCAGGCCGGTGCGGGTGAGCGGGCCGAGCAGGAGGAGGGCGGTCAGGTACTGGGAGGACTGGCCGGCGTCCAGCACCACCTCGCCGCCCTCGACGCCGTGCGCGGCGACGGTGAGCGGGTGGTGGCCCTCGGCCTCCTCGTGCCGCAGGTCCACGCCGAGGTCGCGCAGGGCGCGGGTGAGCGGGAGGAGGGGGCGGCGGCGCATCTGGGGCGAGGCGTCGAAGCGGTAGGTGCCGTGGCCGGCCGCGGCGAGGGTGGGCAGGAAGCGGGCGGTCGTCGCGCCGTCCCGGCAGTAGACGTCGGCCTCGGCGACGGCGGGGCCCTGCGGGCGGCCGTCGACCTGCCAGCTGTCCGGGGTACGGCCGACGCGGTAGCCGAGCCGGGCCAGCCCTTCGGCGAAGCCCTCCGTGTCGTCCGAACGCAGGGGCCGCTGGAGGGTGGTGACACCGTCGGCGGCGGCCGCGAGGAACAGGGCACGGGCGGTGATGGACTTGGAACCGGGGATGTCGACGAGGGCCATGCCCTCATGATCCCGTGCGCACCCCCTCCGCCGGGGGCAAGTCCACGGGATGGACCGGGAAAGGAGCCGGCGCGGGCGCGGGCGACGGGGGCGCGGTCGCCGTCCGTGCCGGTGCCAGTGAGGTCAGGGCCACCCCGCCCACCAGGAGGGCCGCCGCGCACCGGCGCAGGCCGCTGATCGGCTCGCCGAGGAACAGGGCCGCCGACGACATGCCGAAGACGGGGACCAGCAGGGCGAAGGGGGCGAAGGGGGCGACGGTGGACGCGGGGTGGCGGCGCAGCAGCCGGCCCACGATGCGCGCGGCGGGGCACGAGCCGGACCTGGTGCACACCGCCGAGGAGAATCCGACGCTCGTCGCCCTGGTCGCGGCCGGCCCGATGCCGGTACGGCGGCTGTACGCGGTGTGGCGCGCGGGGGCGGCTCGGCGGCCGGCGATCGCGGAGACGGTACGGGTGCTGCGGGAGTGGTGGCCGAGGATGTCGGCCCATGGGCAGCCGTGAGCGCCGTCCGCGGGAACAGCCTCCGCGGGAACAGCCGTGAGCGTCATCCGTGGGCCGTCAATGCGCCGATGGCGGCACCGGCACGGGTAGCGTGCGCCCCAGCCCTCCCCCTCACCCGCCCTCGTCTCCCCCCCCACCCCTGAAGGAGCGCGCCCATGCCCTCCCGACGTTCCGTCCTCGCCGCCGGAGCGGGCGTCACCGCCGCGCTCGCCGTCGGCGGCGCGGCCCGGGCGGACGACGGCCGCCCGGCCGCCCTGCTGTCCCGGATGAGCCTGGCGGAGAAGGTCGGCCAGCTCTTCGTGGCCCGGGTGTACGGCCACTCGGCCACCGAGCCCGACCCGGCCGACGCCGACGCCAACCTGGCGGAACTCGGCGTCCGCACCGCCGCCGAGCTGGTCGCGAAGTACCACGTGGGCGGGATCATCTACTTCGGCTGGGCGCACAACACCCGCGACCCGCGTCAGATCGCCGAGCTGTCCGACGGCATCCAGCGTGCCGCGCTCGCGCGGCCTCGCGGTGTGCCCGTGCTGATCTCCACCGACCAGGAGCACGGCATCGTCTGCCGCATCGGCAGGCCCGCCACGCTCTTCCCCGGCGCGATGGCCCTCGGGGCGAGCGGGTCCGGGGCCGACGCCCGCGCCCTCGGCCGGATCGCCGGGCGCGAACTGCGGGCGATGGGCATCCGGCAGAACTACTCCCCCGTGGCCGACGTGAACGTGAACCCGGCCAACCCGGTGATCGGCGTCCGCTCGTTCGGCGCCGGTCCGGAGGCGGTGGCCGCCCTGGTCGCCGAGGAGGTGCGGGGTTACCAGGAGGCCGGGGTCGCGGCCACCGCCAAGCACTTCCCGGGGCACGGGGACACCGCTGTCGACAGCCACACCGGCTTCCCGGTCATCACGCACACCCGGGAGGTCTGGGAGAGGCTGGACGCGGCCCCCTTCCGCGCGGCGATCGCGGCCGGCGTCGACGCGATCATGACGGGCCATCTCCTGGTGCCCGCCCTCGACGCCTCCGGCGACCCGGCGACCCTCTCCCGCCCCGTCATCACCGGCATCCTGCGCGAACGGCTCGGCTACGACGGGGTCGTGGTCACCGACGCCCTCGGGATGGCGGGCGTCCGCACCCGGTACGGCGACGACCGGGTGCCGGTGCTCGCCCTCGCGGCGGGCGTGGACCAGCTCCTCGACCCGCCCGACCTCGCCCTCGCGCACGGCGCGGTCCTGAAGGCCGTACAGGACGGGGAGCTCACCGAGGAGCGGCTCGACGCGTCGGTGCTGCGGATCCTGCGGCTGAAGGAGAAGCTGGGGCTGTTCGCCGAGCCGTACGCCGATCCCGAAGCCGTCGGCCGGCTGGTGGGGCGCCCGGAGCACCTGGCCGAGGCCGACCGGATCGCCGCAGGGACGACGACCCTGCTGGTCAACGAGGGCCCGCTGCTGCCCCTCTCACCCCGCGCGCACCCCCGGCTCCTCGTCCTGGGCGCCGATCCGGCCTCCCCGACCGGCACCACGGGCCCGCCCACCACGGTCCTGGCCGACGCCCTCACGGCCCTGGGTTTCACGGCGACGGCGCTGTCCACCGGGACGGACCCGTCCGCCGGGACGATCGAGCGGGCGGTGGGGGCGGCGGGCGGGACGGACGCGGTGGTCGTCGCGACGTACAACGTCACCGCCGCGAGCCCCCAGCGCACCCTGGTCGAACGGCTGACGGCGACCGGCCGCCCGGTGGTGGCGGTCGCCGTGCGCAACCCGTACGACGTGGCTCAACTGCCGTCCGTACGGGCCTTCCTGGCCGCCTACTCCTGGACCGACGTCGAACTGCGCGCCGCCGCCCGGGTGATCGCGGGGGCGGCCGGGCCGCAGGGGAGGCTCCCCGTGCCGGTGCCACGGGCGGACGATCCGGCACGGGTGCTGTATCCCCTGGGCCACGGCCTGACGTACTGAGCACGCCAGATCAGGTCGGATCAGGTCGGGGCAGGTCGGGTCAGATCGGGTCAGGGACGCAGGGTCGGCTCCCGTTCCACGTCCCGGACGTCCAGCTTCGAGTCGAACTTCGCCAGCGGCCTGGCCGCGGTGACCGCGGAGGTCGGGACGCCCGCCCAGGACAGGATGCGGGCGGTGGCGAGGCTCTTCCGGTCGGCCGTCAGACCCGCCACGTTCGCGCCGTGGTTCAGGCCGGGCGCCGTGAACACGTAGGAGTCCTTCGCGCCCTTGCCGAGGCGGAAGCGTTCCGCGCCCCAGGGGTCGTTCTGGCCGTAGACGAAGAGCATGTGCCGGGCGTGCTGCCGCACCCAGCTGTCGACGTCGTGCATGGCCCGGGGCTGGAAGCGCATCGGGATGTCGCGCGGGACGAAGTTGCGCGGCGGCTGGTAGCCGTAGCGGATGTACTTCTTCTCGATGTGCGGGAACCGGATGGTGGGCGCGCCGAGCTGGGTGCCCGCCTGGTAGTAGTACGGGGTGTACGGCTCCAGGCCCTGGTCCGTGTAGAACGAGAAACCCGAGATCGTGTCGATGGACGTCCAGATCTCGTCGTCGGTGGCGGTGGCCGCGTCCGCGGGGATCGTGGCGCAGTCCGCGAGCAGGCTGTACTGCCAGAAGCCCCAGACGTAGTCCAGGACGACGGCCTCGTAGGCGCGGTCGAGGCTGCCGATGGTGGTGAACGTGTAGCCGTTCTCGGCCGCGTAGGCCTCGTACTTCTTCTCCAGCGGCGCGCGGCGCACCAGCGCCTCGCGCTGCACCGCGTTCAGCCGGTCGCGGCACTCCTTGGTGCCGACCGCGGCGAAGAAGCGGTCGTAGGCCGAGTCCTCGTCGTTCACGACGTCGTTGGGGGCGACGTAGGCCACCACGCCGTCCATGTCCTTGGGGTAGAAACGCTCGTAGTACGTGGCGGTCATACCGCCCTTGGAGCCGCCCGTGGAGATCCAGTTCTCGGGGTAGATCTTCTTCAGCGCCGTGAAGATGCGGTGCTGGTCGCTCGCCGCCTGCCAGATGTCCAGCTTGGACCAGTCGGCCGGGTCGGGGCGGGACGGGGTGAAGAAGCGGTACTCCATGGAGACCTGGTTGCCGTCGACAATCTGGGTCGGCTCACGGCGGCTGGGGGTGGTGGAGACGTTGTAGCCGCCGGTGTAGAAGACCGTGGGGCGGCTGACGTCCTTGTGCAGCACGGTGATCCGCTGCTGGAAGGTGCCGGCGGACGGGTGCCGGTGGTCGACCGGCTGGGTGTAGTTCAGGACGAAGTAGCGGTAGCCCGGATACGGCTTCTCCTGGATCAGGCTCATGCCCGGAACGGAGAGGAGTCGGTCCTTGATGTCCGTGGGCTCCGGCTCGGCGGCGGTGGCCGCCCCCGCCGTGCTCAGCGTGCCTATGAGCACGGTGAGGGCCAGCAGCCATCTGAGCGCCTTGCGCATGCGCGTGCACCCTTCCCTGTGAGACAGATGTGAACCGGAAGCTATCCGGGTCAACACCCGTCGCACCAGGGGGCGTTGGGATTCAGGGGGCGAGCGCGGGGGTCAGCACAGGATCCAGCCGGTGCTGACCGAGCCGGTGCCGACGGAGCCCTTCACCCGTACGCAGCGGTGTCCGGCGTGGGTCTGCACCGGGCCGATGCTGCGGGGGCGCACCCCGGCGGCGGGCACCGGGACGAGACCGCGCGCCTGCACGCTGACCGTCATGCGCCGGTCCCGGCCGGGGTTGTTCTGGAAGGTCATGGCGCAGACGGTGCCGTCGCGCTTGTAGATGTTCACATAGCCGGTGGTGAAGGTCAGGGTCTTCACCCTGCGCCCCTCGCAGCGCGCGGACGCGGCCCCGGCCTCGCCCGGCGCCGCGAGCGCCAGCACCCCGGAGGCGGTCAGCAGGGCCATCCCGACCGCCAGCCGTCGCCTCAGCGCTCCCGGTGTGCCCGGCCCACCCCGCGCGTCCTTGCCCACGGTCCCCGACCCCTCCCACGTTCGCCGTACGCGATGCCGCACCCACGTGCCGTACATCCACGTGCGGTGCACACGACTGCCGTACACGTGCTTGCCGTACTGATGTACGGACGCCCGAGACGCGCCGGAGGTTGCACGGCCGTCAGCGGGACGCGCCGACGGGCTCCTCCGGTTCGGCCGCGCCGACGAAGGTCCGCCACAGCCGGGCGTACCGTCCGTCGAGGGCGAGCAGCTCGTCGTGGGTGCCGTCCTCCACGACCCGGCCGTGGTCCATGACGACCACCCGGTCCGCGCGGGCGGCGGTGGTCAGCCGGTGGGCGACGACCAGCGTGGTACGGCGGCCCGCCAGGCGGTCGGTGGCCTGGTTGACCTGGGCTTCCGTCGCCAGGTCCAGGGCGGCGGTGGCCTCGTCGAGGAGCAGGATGTCCGGGTCGACGAGCTCCGCGCGGGCCAGGGCGATGAGCTGGCGCTGGCCCGCGGAGAGGTTGCGGCCGCGTTCGGCGACCTCGTGGAGGTAGCCGCCGTCGAGGGTGGCGATCATCTCGTGGGCGCCGACCGCCCGCGCGGCCCCTTCGACCTCGGCGTCCGTGGCGTCCGGGCGGCCGTAGGCGATCGCGTCCCGGACGGTGCCCGGGAAGAGGTACGCCTCCTGGGGGACGACCCCGAGCCGGTGGCGGTACGCGGTGATGTCGAGCGTGCGCAGATCCGTGCCGTCGACCGTCACCCGGCCGGACGTCGGGTCGTAGAACCGGGCCACCAGCTTGACCAGGGTCGACTTGCCGGCGCCCGTCTCGCCGACGAAGGCGACGGTCTGCCCGGCGGGGACGCGCAGGTCGATGCCGCCGAGCGCCTCCTCGTCCGCGCCGTAAGCGAAGCGCACGTCCTCGAAGGCGATCTCGCCGCGCAGCGAGGGGACCTCCAGCGGCGTGTCGGCCGACCGGGTGGAGGTCGGCTCCCGCAGCAGCTCCTGGATCCGGCCCAGGGAGACGGTCGCCTGCTGGTAGCCGTCGAAGACCTGGGAGAGCTGCTGCACCGGGGCGAAGAACAGGTCGATGTAGAGCAGGTACGCGACCAGCGCGCCGGTCGTCAGCGTCGCCGCGTCCACCCGGCCCGCGCCCGCGATCAGCACGGCCGCGGCGGCCACGGACGACAGCAGCTGGACGAACGGGAAGTAGATCGAGATCAGCCACTGGCCCCGGATCCGGGCCTGGCGGTAGCTGTCGCTGCGCTCGGCGAACCGCGCCCCGCCGTCCCGCTCGCGCCGGAAGGCCTGCACGATCCGCAGCCCGGACACCGACTCCTGGAGGTCGGCGTTGACCACCGACACCCGCTCACGGGCCAGCTCGTACGCCTTCACGCTCGCCTTGCGGAAGAAGTACGTGGCGACGATCAGCGGCGGCAGCGTCGCGAAGACGACCAGGGCCAGCTGGATGTCGATCACCAGCAGGGCGACCATGATCCCGAAGAAGGTGACGACCGAGACGAAGGCCGTGACCAGACCGGTCTGGAGGAAGGTCGACAGGGCGTCGACGTCCGTGGTCATCCGCGTCATGATCCGGCCGGTCAGCTCGCGCTCGTAGTAGTCGAGCCCGAGGCGCTGGAGCTGGGCGAAGATCTTCAGCCGGAGGCTGTAGAGGACGCGCTCGCCGGTGCGGCCGGTCATCCGGGTCTCGCCGGTCTGGGCCGCCCACTGCACGGCCACCGCGAGCAGGGCGAACAGCGACGCCGTCCAGACCGCGCCGAGCGCGAGCCGGCTGACGCCGTCGTCGATGCCGTGCCGGATCATGATCGGCAGCAGCAGGCTCATCCCGGCGTCCACGGCCACCAGACCGAGGCTGATCAGCAGCGGGGCGCCGAAGCCGCGCAGCAGCCGGCGCAGGCCGTACGACTCCTCGGGGGTGACCGCGCGGGCCTCGTCCACGTCCGGGGTGTCGACGGCGGGCGGCAGCGCCTCCACCTGGGAGAGCAGCTCGGGCGTGGCCGGCATGCCCGCCAGCGCGGTGTCCTTCGGCTCGCGGTCACCGGTCCACAGTCGGGGCGTCACCCCGCGCTCGGCGTCGAACTCGGCGTCCAGCTCGTCCCGTACGGAGGTGTCCTCGGCGCTCTCGACCCGCGGGGTGTGGCCGGGCGAGACGCCGCCCAGCTCGTCCGGGTCGGTGAGCAGGCGCCGGTACAGCGCCGAGCGCTCCTGGAGCTCCTCGTGGGTGCCGAGGTCGGCGAGCCGGCCGGCGTCGAGGACGGCGATGCGGTCGGCGAGGTTGAGGGTGGAGCGGCGGTGGGCTATGAGAAGGGTCGTGCGGCCCTCCATGACCTGCTTGAGCGCCTCGTGGATCTCGTGCTCGACGGCCGCGTCCACCGCCGACGTCGCGTCGTCGAGGACCAGCAGACGGGGGTCGGTGAGGATCGCGCGGGCGAGGGCGACGCGCTGGCGCTGCCCGCCGGAGAGGGTCAGTCCGTGCTCGCCGACCTTGGTGGCGTAGCCGTCCGGCAGCTCGGCGATGAACCGGTCGGCCTGGGCGGCGCGGGCGGCGGTCTCGATCTGCTCGTCGGTGGCGTCGGGGCGGCCGTACGCGATGTTGGCGCGGACCGTGTCGGAGAAGAGGAAGGAATCCTCCGGGACCAGGCCGATCGCGGCCCGCAGCGAGTCCTGGGTCAGCTCGCGGACGTCGTGGCCGCCGATCAGGACGGCGCCGCGCGTCACGTCGTAGAAGCGCGGCAGCAGCAGGGAGACCGTCGACTTGCCGGAGCCGGAGGAGCCGACGACGGCGAGGGTCTCCCCCGGGCGGATCTCGAAGCTGAGGCCGTCGAGGACGGGGCGGTCGGTGTCGTAGCCGAAGGACACGTCGTCGAACTCGACGGTCGCGGGCGCGTCGGCGGGCAGTTCCTTGGTGCCGTCCGTCATCGACGGCTCGGTGTCGATCAGCTCCAGGACGCGCTCGGTGCCGGCGCGGGCCTGCTGGCCGACGGTGAGGACCATCGCCAGCATGCGGACCGGGCCGACGAGCTGGGCGAGGTAGGTGGAGAACGCGACGAACGTGCCGAGCGTGATGTGACCGCGGACGGCGAGCCAGCCGCCGAGCGCCAGCATCGCGACCTGGCCGAGGGCGGGGACGGCCTGGAGGGCGGGGGTGTAGCGCGAGTTCAGCCGGATGGTGCGCAGGCGTCCCGCGAAGAGCCGGCGGCCGACCTCGCGGAGCTTGCCGGTCTCCTGCTCCTCCTGCCCGAAGCCCTTCACCACGCGGACGCCGCTGACGGCCCCGTCGACCACGCCCGCGACGGCCGCGGCCTGGGCCTGGGCGTACCAGGTGGCGGGGTGCAGCCGGCTGCGGCTGCGCTTGGCGATCCACCACAGGGCCGGGGCGACCGCGAGGGCGACCAGGGTCAGCGGCAGGGACAGCCAGGCCATCACGACGAGGGAGATCACGAAGAGGGCGAGGTTCCCGATGGTCATCGGGAGCATGAACAGCAGGCCCTGGATCAGCTGGAGGTCGCTGGTGGCCCGGCCGACGACCTGGCCCGTGGACAGCTCGTCCTGGCGGCGGCCGTCGAGGCGGGTGATCGTCCCGAACATCTCCGTGCGGAGGTCGTGCTGGACGTCGAGGGCGAGCCGTCCGCCGTAGTAGCGGCGGACGTAGGTGGAGACGTAGACGAGCAGCGCGGCGACGATCAGCAGGCCCGCCCAGGGGGCCATGTCGCGGGTGTGGGCGCCGATGACGTCGTCGATGATCACCTTGGTGACCAGGGGGACGAGGGCCATCACGGCCATGCCCGCGAGGCTGGAACCGAGGGCCAGCACGACGTCCTTCGGATACCGCCAGGCGTATCCGGCCAGCCGCCGTGCCCAACCCTGTTTTCCGCTCACGCCGGAGCCCTCCGATCACAGACCTGCTCTACCGGAAGGCACCAACGTCGACGGCGGGGGATTTCATCCCACCGCAACAAACCGAGCGAGTGGTCAGACCCGTACCCGCAGGTAGGAGAAGCGGGTGGTCTGTGTGGCGTTCTGGTTGTCGTCGCTCACCAGGAGGACCTTGTACGTGCCCTTCGTGCGGCCTGTGACCACCATGCCCTCGATGTTGTCCAGGAGGGGGTTCGGCTGGGGCTGCTTGGCGGTCGCGCCGAGGGTCGGGCAGGTCACGAGGTCGGTGAGGAGGGTCTTCCCGATCAGGCGGACGCCGTCCTGGCCGGTGAGCGTGTCGACACCGCTCGTGTCCGTGGCGTGGCGCGGGTCGGCCAGGTAGAGGCGGACCGTGTTGCCGACGCCGGAGGTGAAGCCGCGCTCCAGGACGAGGAGGCGGCCGTCGGGGAGGGCCTGGACCTCGGGGACGCCGAGGAAGGGGGCGTCGGTGCGGTAGGCGTACTGGGCCGACGGTGTGAAGTGGTCGCCCTTCGTGCGCCGCCAGGTCTGGAAGCGGACGATCCCGGCGGTGTCGCCGGAGATCGCGTACTCCATCGAGGCGAGGAGGGTGCGGCCGCCGTTCATGAGGGTCAGGCCCTCGAAGGTCTGGTTGCTGGTGGCGCGGCCGGCCGGGGCGACGAGGAGGGTCGAGGGGACCGGGAGGCGGTCGAGGATCGTGCCGTCGGTGCTGTAGCGGCGGACGGACGGCTCGGTCTCGGAGGTGATGAGGCGGGTGCCGTCCCGGTCGATCACCAGGCCCTCGGAGTCGAGCGCGGCGCCGTTCTCGTCGGCGAGCGCGACGGCCTTGCGCGGCGCGAGGGTGCGGGCGTCCAGGTCGAAGAGGGAGGAGCGGTCGGAGAGGGCGGCGAGGGAGCCGATGGGGGTCCCCCCGCTCGAGCGAAGCCGAGAGTGGGGGAGGTCGAGCGCGAGGGCGGAGAAGTTCCCGACGAAGGTGCCGTCGTACGTCGTCTTGTCGAGGGCGTCGGAGAAGCGGTCCAGGGAGACCGCGGGCGAACAGGCGTGGGCGGCCGGGTCGTCGGCGTGCGCGGGCCCGGCGGCGGTCAGGGTGGCGGCCGCCGCCAGGCCGGCGGTGAAGGTGGCGAGTAAGGTTCGCAGGCGCATGGGCGTCACCGTAGGACGGGCCGGTGACGTGCGGGGGGCGAGCCGTTGAAGAGCCGCCCCCGGTCGACCCTAGGAAGCGGCCAGGTCCTTGTGGATGACCTTGGCGACGCCCTGGATGGTCGTGATGCCGTAGTTCATGGTGCTGTTGTCCTGGGTGAGGACGGTGATCATGTAGTCGTGGCCGCCGCCCTTGAAGGTGCCGACGCTGTGGACGCGCCAGCCGTGCGTGGCCCGGGACAGCCAGCCGTTCTTGACGTGCCAGGTGACGTTCGAGGGCCGGCCGTAGGGGGTGCCCCAGCGCTGCGAGGAGATGACCTTGCCCATCAGCGTGCTGATGTAGGTGCGCGAGGCGGTGGTGAGGACCGAGTTCGAGGCCGTGATCAGCTTGAGCAGCTTCTGCTCGTCGGTCACGGTGATCTGGGTCAGGCCCCAGTAGCCGTCCGCGCCGGGCTTGGTCTGGGTCATCCCGGCGGCGGCCAGGAAGCCCTTGATCTTCGTCAGGCCGAGCTGCCGCCACAGGGTGGAGGTGGAGGTGTTGTCCGACTGCGTGATCATCTTGGTGGCGAGCGACTTCTCCGTGCTGGTGAGCGCCCGGTTCGTCTTCTGCGCGTCCCACAGCAGGGTGGCCAGCACGGTCACCTTGACGACGCTGGCGGAGTCGTAGGCGGTGGAGGCCCGCAGGGTGCAGGTCGTCTTGGTGGAGCGGTCGTAGAGCCCGACCGCGATGGTGCCCTTGCGGTTGGCGAGGGCCGCCGTGATGTCCCTCTTCAACTTGGTGGCCAGTGTCGCCTTGCTGGACGTGCAGCTGACGGTGGGTGTGGCAGCCGCGGCGGGCGCGGCGGTGGCCACGCCGGTGAGGAGGACGCCGGTGCCGAGGGCGGTGGCGGCCAGCACCCTGCTGCGTCTGGGAGTCCGGTGAGTCATGCCCTGTTGACTCACCAGTTCGGGCGAATGGTTGTACGAGTCGCGGGGATTGGGCAAAGCGTGGGCAAGCCGTTACCGGCCCCTGTGCGTCTTCACAGGCTGCGGCCAGGTCCGGCACAGCGGCCGCCCACAACGGACGTACAGCATGCGAAGAGTGACATCTGCCACCGATCCACTCCCCCCGCACGAGACCGTGTCCCCCGACCGGCCGCCGCCGACGCCGTCCGAGACGGCTCCCGCGGCGCCCCCACCGGACAAGGCGCCGCGCTGGTCCCTGCCCGCGCTGCTCGCGATCCTGGTCCTGGCGGCGGTGCTCTACGGCTGGAACCTGTCGGGCAACAGCCTCAACAGCTTCTACAGCGCCGCCGTCTACAGCGGTACGAAGAGCTGGGAGGCGTGGTTCTTCGGCTCGCTCGACGCCGGGAACTTCATCACCGTCGACAAGCCGCCGTTCGCGCTCATGATCATGGGCCTGTCCTGTCGGATCCTCGGTTTCGGCACCTGGCAGATGATGGCGCCGGAGATCGGTGCGGCGCTCGGCACGATCTGGATCCTGCACTCCTCCGTGAAGCGGGTGTTCGGGCATGTCGCGGCCACGATCGCCGCCCTCGTGCTCGCGCTGACGCCCATCACCGTCGCCATCAACCGCGACAACAACCCCGACACCGTCCTCGTGCTGCTGATGGTGGCCGGCGCGGCCCTCGCGCTGCGCGCCACGCGCGACGAGAAGCTGCTGCCGCTCATCGGCTCGGCGGTCTGCTTCGGCCTCGCGTTCAACACCAAGATGCTCCAGGGCTACATCGCCCTGCCGGCCGTCTTCGCGGTGTACGTGTACGCCTCGAAGCTCGGCTGGAAGAAGAAGGCCGTCCATCTGGCCCTCGCGGCCGTGGCGCTCGCCGTCTCCAGCTTCTGGTGGGCGACCGCCGTGTCCCTCGTCCCCGCCGACGACCGGCCGTACATCGGCGGTTCGACCGACGGCAGCGCCTGGGACCTGATCATGGGCTACAACGGCCTGGGCCGCGTCCTCGGCGGTGAGGGCAACGGCGGCGGAGGTGGCGGTGGAGGCGGCACCTTCGCCGGGACGGCCGGCGTCGGGCGGATGTTCAACGACGTCCTCGGCGGCCAGATCTCCTGGCTGATCCCCTTCTCGGGCATCGCGCTCGTGGCCGGGCTCGTGCTGTGCGGGCGCGCCCCGCGCACCGACCTCACCCGCGCCGCGCTGGTCCTGTGGGGCGGCTGGACCGTCCTGCACTACTTCACGTTCGCCCTCGCCGAGGGCACCATGCACCCCTACTACACGACCGCGCTCGCCCCCGGCATCGCGGCACTCACCGGCGCCGGCGGGGTCATGCTGTGGCGCGCCTTCCGCGGCGGTGACGTCCGCTGGTCGTGGGTGCTGCCCGCGGGGCTGGCCGTGACCGGCGTCTGGGCGATCGTGCTGCTGCGCCGCGCCACCGGCTGGAACACCTGGCTGTGGCCGGTCGTCGGGGTGCTCATGGTGCTCGCGCTCGTGGGTCTGTTCGTCCTGCGCTCCGCGAGCTCCGGCACCCGGCTGCGGCTGCTCGGCGCGTCCGTCGCCGCGGCGGTCGTGGCGGCCCTCGCCGGTCCCACGGCGTACGCGGCCTCGCCGGCCTTCGGCAGCTCCAGCGGCATGATGGGCGGCACCAACCCGACCGCCGGCCCCTCCACCGGGGGCGGCATGGGAGGTCCCGGCGGCGGTGGCGGCCGGGGCGGCTTCGGCGGCGGCAGCGGCGGCCCCGGCGGGCAGATGCCGGGCGGCACCCAGCAGGGCGGCACCCAGCAGGGCGGCGGCCAGGCGAGCGGCGAGTTCCCCGGCGGCGGCAACGGCGAGCTTCCCCAGGGCGGTGGTGCTCCCAGCGGCGCGCCGAGCGGGGGCGGCCAGGGCGGTCAGCAGGGCGGCCAGCAGGGTGGCATGAACGGGGAGTTCCCCGGCGGCGGCCAGGCCGGCGGCGAGAACGGCTCGGCCTCGGGCGGCGCGCCCGGCGGCGGCAGCGGTGGTCCCGGTGGCGGGGGCATGGGTGGTGGCGGCATGGGTGGCGCCGACAGCGCGCTCATCTCGTACCTGGAGAAGCACCAGGACGGCGCCACCTGGCTGATCGCGGTGTCCAACTCACAGAGCGCGGGCCAGATGATCCTGAGCACCGGCAAGCCCGTCATCTCGATGTTCGGCTTCACCGGCTCGGACAACGCGATGACCCTGGCCAGGCTCAAGGAGCTGGTGAAGAAGGGCGAGCTGCACTACATCCAGCTCGGCGGCGGCATGGGGATGGGCGGCAACAACAGCCAGAACCAGGAGCTGACGACGTGGGTGCAGAAGCACGGGACGGCGGTGAAGGAGAGCGAGTACAGCTCCGGCTCGTCCAGCACTTCCGGCTCTGCGAGCTCCTCCGGCTCGTCCACCTCCTCCAGCTCGTCCAGCTCGTCCACCTCCTCGATCTACCGGCTGGACCCGTCCGACGTGAGCTGACCTGACCTGAGCGGTACGCCACAGAACGGCCCCTGACATCCCGTCAGGGGCCGTTTTCGTAGGTTCGCACACAGTCAACTCGCGTAGACAAGGGGCGATTTGCCGTTCCCGGTCACCGAATGGACACGCACAGTCCATTTACACGGCCGCATGTCCATGTCACGCTCCCGATTGCCGCCCCCAATCAACCCGCGTAGATCGGACACCCCACATGCTGGCGACACGCATCCGCCGATGGAAGTCGGTGGCGCTTGGCACCGCTGCCGTCCTGGTCGGCCTCACCGTGCCCGCGCTCACCGCGACCCCCGCCGCGGCGACGACGACGGCGTACGACTCGACGTACTACAAGAACGCGGTGGGCAAGACGGGTACGAGCCTGAAGTCGTCCCTCCACACGATCATCAGCACCGGCGTCTCGAAGATCTCGTACTCCGCGGTCTGGGACGCGCTGAAGGTCGTCGACCAGGACCCGAACAACAGCAGCAACGTGCTCCTGCTCTACAGCGGTGTCTCGCGCAGCAAGTCCCTCAACGGCGGCGACGTCGGCGACTGGAACCGTGAGCACACCTGGGCCAAGTCCCACGGCGACTTCGGCGAGTCGGTCGGCCCCGGCACCGACCTGCACCACCTGCGCGCCTGCGACGTCCAGGTCAACAGCACCCGCGGCAACCTGGACTTCGACAACGGCGGCAGCGCGGTCACCAGCGGCGGCGGCAGCAAGGTCGACTCCGACTCCTTCGAGCCGCGCGACGCCGACAAGGGCGACGTGGCCCGCATGATCCTCTACATGGCCGTCCGCTACGACGGCGGCGACGGCTTCGCCGACCTGGAGCCCAACGAGAAGGTCAACAACGGCAGCAACCCGTACATGGGCAAGCTCTCCGTCCTCAAGGCCTGGAACGAGGCGGACCCGCCGAGCGCCTTCGAGGAGAAGCGGAACCAGGCCATCTACGACACCTACCAGCACAACCGCAACCCGTTCATCGACCACCCGGAGTGGGTCGAGGCGATCTGGTAGGACCCCGCGTCCCACAGCCCCACCACAGGGCCCTCCCGGAGTGTTCCCGGGAGGGCCCTGTGTCATGGGCGTCTTGGTGGATCATGGTCATGATGATCGCCAGGGCGGGCGTGGGAGCGGGGAGGACGAACCAGTGGGCTACTGCCTGGAGATGAGCACCGGTGACATGCGAGGGGTGATACGGCTGCTCACGGCGGTGGAACGGACTCAGGAACAGGAGCGGATGCTCGCCATCGTGCGCGAGCGGTGCCAGAAGGCCGACGCCCGGCTGCGGGAGGCGGGCGACGACCTGCGGGTGCCGGTCGTCCGGGCGCTGGAGGAACTCATCGAGGGCGGGCCGCCGAGCGCGGAGCTGTGTCCGGCGTACACGTACGCCTTCCGCGAGGCCGTGGCCCCCTACTTCTCCGACCCCACCGACCTCGGGACCTGGCACCGGCCGTCCTGGTTCTTCGCGCTGGACAGCGAACTCGCCCGGCACGGCGTCCCGAGGGAGGTCCTGCCCTCGACCTTCCTCTTCAGCGGACCGCCGCTGCGGCTGCCGCACCCAGGTGACGCGGTCCCGCAGATCGGTGTGCTGCCGGCCCAGCGGGCGGTGCTGCTGGCCGAGACGTACGAGCGGGTGCTGAGCCTGCTGGACGACGAGTTCGCCACGACGGCGCGACGGTTCGCCGAGCTGATGCGGTTCGAGGCGGAGGAGTGGGAGACGGCGCGCCGGCTGGGCCGCAGGGACGACACGATCTTCTTCTGGTTCCGCTGACCGGCGGGGACCCGGAGGCCCCCGCCGCGCACCGGGCCCGGCGGGGCCTCGGACCTTGCCTCAGACCTTGCCTCAGACCTCCGTCGCCTCGACGTGCTCGTACCAGGCCGCGGGATCGCCGGGCTTGGGGCTCTCCTTCACCCACTTGCTGCTGGTGACCTTGAAGCGCGCGCCCGGCATGAGCAGCACCTCGTCCTCCGTGCCCTGGTACTGGTGGAACGGGTCGATGTCACGGCCGTACTTGCCGGTCAGGGTCAGCTCCAGGAGGATGCGGTGACGTACCGTGCCGCTGCTCTGCCCCCACATGAAGTCCTTGGCGACCTTCTGCTTCCGGCTGGTGCTGTCGAAGGAACTGGTGAAGACGGAGCCCATCCCGTAGTTCAGCGCCGCGATCTTGCCGAACTGGCTGACCGCGCCCTCCCCGCCGATGTTCCAGTCGCCGCGGTACACCTTGCCGGTGACCGGAGGCAGCCGGTGCATGGCGTCCATCGTCATGTCGGCGTGAGCCTTCAGTTCCTCGAGGAGCACCGGCGCGAGGACGTCGATCCGCGGCTCGATGACGTGCATCGCCGCCCTCTTGACCGCCTCGTCCGGGTGCCGGGCCGCAGCGAGATGACGGCTGATCACCGGGTCCTCCTCGATCGTGGGTATGTACTCGTGGTCGGGGTTCTGGGCGGCCCACCGCAGCTGGCTCTTGATCTGCTTCAGCGAGAGGGCCTCGGCTCCCGCCACGGCCAGGCCGCCGGTGCCGTAGGGCGCGTACCCCTCGGGCAGGAGCCGGCTGCGCACCACCGAGTTGATCATCTGGTGCGCCCCTCCGGTGTACGCCATCAGGGCGGTCGCGTGGGCGGGCTTGAGCTTCTCGGCGACGGCGACGGTGGAGGCACCGCCGTTGTCCGCCTTCCACTTGGTGAGTGCCGGGGTCGGATGGGCGTCGCCCTGCACGAAGGCGTTGTACTTGGTCTGCGCACGCGCCCCGCGTACGCCGGGCTCCATGAAACCGCTCGCCCGGGGGTCCGTGTCCCTCGGCCGCCTCGCCTCGGCGAGATACATCAGCTCGTGCGGGAACTGGCCGCCGACGCAGACGTTCTGGCGCAGCTCCTCCTCCGTGAAGGGCGCGATGTTCTGGTACATCAGGGCGGCGCCCTTGCCGGCGTTCAGGGCGGACTCCTTCGGGCCCTTGACCCCGGCGGCCCAGGAGCCGCGCAGGATCTCGTAGAGCGAGTGGTCCCAGGACGGCAGCATCCAGCCCATGACGGCCGTCCGGTAGTCGAAGACGTCCACCCCGGACACGTTGATCCACTGGAAGGTCTTGAGCATGCGGGTCGTGGTGCCCGACATGCCGGCGACGACCGGGATGCCGCGTGCGGCGGTGCTCTTGGCCCACTCCGCCTCCTGGTTGATCTCGTACCAGGCGAACCCCTCGGTCCAGGGCAGCTTCTCGTCCGGGCCCGGTCTGCCCGCGAAGGCCAGTTCGCGGTCGCTGAGCGGGGCGCCCCGGGTCTCGTAGTCGCGCGGGGTCTTGCGGTTGGCCTGCTTGTCCGCGTCGCTGCGCTCCTGGCGGGGCCCCTGACTGCTGATCATTTCCCGGGTGTCGCCTACGAGGGTCTCCGGGGTCGACTGCCACAGGATGTTGCCCAGCGCGTAGGGGTCCTTGGCGTAGTTGTAGCCCTTGCCCTTGAAGCCGGCGGCCGTCTCCATCGCCGACCGGGTCCAGCTGTTGAGGAACGCCGAGTGTTTCTTCAGCTCCTCCTGGTTCATGCCGAGGGTCGCCGCCATCTTCGGCCGGGGGCCGATGATGCCGTTCAGGATCTCCTTGAGCGAGAGCTTGCCCGCGCCGCCGTCCGGGCCGGTCGTGTTGTAGTAGGCGGCGTTGTAGACGGCCGTCATCAGCTCGCGGAGGTTGCCGTCGCGGGCGAAGAAGTCGTTGATCTGAGCCGTGGTCATACCCTCGCCGACCTGGCCGCCGCTCGTCCTGTCGTCCTTGAAGAAGGACTTGTTGGCGAGGGCCGGGTCCTTGCGTGACTCGGCGGCGTAGGCGATGAGCAGCCGCTTGAGCCGCGCCACCGTCTTGCGGGCCGCCTCCAGGGCCTTCGGGTGCCGGAACGCGTACGCGCCCAGCCGTGTCTCGAACTCCTCGGCCGCGGCCTGCCAGCCCGTCTTCGCGTAGTACTGGGCGTGGTCGAAGGGCACCTCGCCCTCGCCGTAGCGCTGTACGGCGACGGGGCCGCCGCTGCGTGCGGGAGCGGAGGCCGCCGCCCGCTGCACCGGCTCCTCGGTGACCGGGACCGGACCGGCGAGGACCCGGCGGGCGTTCTCCTCCGCCGCGCGTTCGAAGCGGTCGGAGGGGTCGGAGACGCTGAGCCCGGACCCGTTGTCGGTCCCCGCGACCGGGCCCTGGCGCTGCTGGACGACATGGGTCAGCTCATGGGCGAGGGTGTGCCGGTCGCCGCCGCCCGCGCCGATGACGACATGGCTGCCCGAGGTGTAGGCGCGGGCGCCGATCTCGGCGGCCGAGCGCTGGGCGGCGGGGCCGGTGTGCAGCCGTACGTCGGAGAAGTCGGCCCCGAGCCGCGCCTCCATCTCGGCACGGACCGCCCCACCCAGCGGCTGCCCGGCCCCGCGCAACACGTCCGGGACGGACGAACGCTGCACCGGCACCTCGGAGTCATGACCGCAGGACGAATCGTGCACATGGCGCTGCACCTCCGGCGACCGCCCCCCACCGCGCAGCGCCTCCGGAACGGACGAGCGCTGGACCGGGGACTCGGGGTCATGGCCGCAGGACGGGTCGTGGACGTGACGCTGCACCTCCGGCGACCGCCCCCCACCGCGCAGCGCCTCCGGAACGGACGAACGTTGAACCGGCGCCGCCAGATCGTGACCGCAGGACGGGTCGTGGACGTGGCGCTGGACCTGCGGCAGCCGGCTCCCGCCGCGCGGCACCTCCAAGGCGGACGAACCCGGCGCCGCCAAGTCGTGGACGTGGCGTTGGATCTGGCGTTGCCGTTCCACCGCCTGGACGACGGCGGCGTTCCCGGCGGACCGCTGCAGCTCGAGCAGCTGCCGGGCGGCCGGCCCCTCGGCGGTGGTGCCGCTCTCCCGGGCCGGGGCTGCCTGACGGGCGGCCGACCGGGTGGCGTCGTCCTGCTGATCGCGTGGGCGCATACCTCCGATTCTCGGCCGTCCCCCTTGTCTGCAACGGGAGTTCGCCCGAAGGGGCCACCGTCGCTGCCCGGCGGGCCGCGGGGTGTGCCCCGTCGGCCGCCCGAAGGTGCCTCAGCCCAGGTGCGTCGGGGCGAACATCCGCAGCAGGGCCGGGAGGACGACCACGGACGGGCCGGGGGCGGCCAGGGCCTTGGCCAGATCCTGCTCCAGCGTCTCCGGGGACGTCAGCACGCCGGGCACACCGAACGACTCCGCGAGGGCCGCGTAGTCCGGGCGGGCCAGCTCCGTCGCCGTGGTGGCGCCGAACGCGTCCGTCATGTACTCGCGGAGGATGCCGTAGCCGCCGTCGTCGACGACGAGCCAGGTGACGGGGAGGTCGTACTGCTTCGCCGTCGCCAGCTCGGCGATCGAGTAGAGGGCGCCGCCGTCGCCGGAGACCGCCAGGACCGGGCGGCCGGGGTCGGCGGCGGCCGCGCCGAGGGCCGCCGGGAAGGCGTAGCCGAGGCCGCCCGCGCCCTGGGCGGAGTGCATGGTGTTGGGGCCCTTGGCGTCGAAGGCGGACCAGGCCCAGTAGGACAGGATCGTCATGTCCCAGAAGGACGGGGAGTCGGCGGGCAGGGCCCTCCGGACCGACGCCAGCAGGTCCTGCTCCAGGGTGAGGTCCTGGGCGGCGATGCGCTCCGCGACACGGGACAGGACGGTCCGTACGCGGGCCGGTGCCTCCGGGTCCTCGCGTCGGTCCACCGTCTCCAGCAGGGCCTGGAGGGCCAGCCGGGCGTCGGCGTGGATGCCGAGGGCCGGGTGGTTGGACTCCAGTTTGCCGAGGTCGGCCTCGATCTGGATCACCCGGCCGCGCGGGGCGAACGTGTGGTAGTTCGAGGAGAGTTCGCCGAGGCCCGAGCCGACCACCAGCAGGACGTCCGCGTCCTCCAGGAAGTCCGTGGTGTGCCGGTCCTCCAGCCAGGACCGCAGGGACAGCGGGTGCGTCCAGGGGAAGGCGCCCTTGCCGCCGAAGGTCGTGACGACGGGGGCGGCCAGTCGCTCCGCGAGCTGTCGCAGCTTGCCGGACGCGTCCGCGCGCACCACTCCCCCGCCCGCGATGATCGCCGGCCGGGCCGCGCGCGTGAGCAGGTCGGCCGCCACCGCCGTCAGCTCGGGCCGGGGCGCCAGGTCCTCGGGGAAGGCGTCGACCCCGGTGACGACGGGGATCGACGTCGGTGCGAGCAGCACGTCCTGGGGGATCTCCACCCACACCGGGCCGTGCGGGGCCGTCAGCGCCGACGTCCAGGCCGCCGCGACGGCCGAGGGGATCTGGGACGCGCTGCGGACGGTGTGCACCGACTTCACCACGCCGCGGAAGGACGCCGCCTGGTCCGGGAGTTCGTGCAGATAGCCGTGGCGGCCGCCGCCCAGTCCCGCCGTCGGGATCTGACTGCTGATCGCCAGCACGGGCGCGGAGGCGGAGGCCGCCTCGTGCAGCGCGGCGAGCGAGGTCAGCGCGCCGGGGCCGGTCGACAGCAGCAGCGGGGCGGCCTCCCCGGTGATCCGGCCGTAGCCGTCCGCCGCGAAGCCCGCGTTGTTCTCCACCCGCAGGCCGACGTACCGCAGGGAGGAGCGGCGCAGGGCGTCGAACACGCCCAGCGCGTGCTGGCCGGGCAGCCCGAAGACCGTGGTCGCGCCGAGCGCGGCCAGGGTCTCCACGACGAGGTCTCCGCCGATCCGGCCGGGCGGCGGGTCGAGCGCGGCCTTCGTCTGCGCGGCGGTGGGGCGGAGCACCAGGTCGTGGTCGTGGGTCACTGCGCGCGAGCCTCCGCGATCTGCCGGGACATGATGGTCGTCAGTTCGTACGCCGTGTGCGACGCCGCCACCGACGTGATCTCCGCGTGATCGTACGCGGGGGCCACCTCGACGACATCGGCGGAGACCAGGTGGCAGGAGGCGAGTCCGCGCAGGATCTCCAGCAGCTCGCGGGAGGTCATGCCGCCGGCCTCGGGGGTGCCGGTGCCGGGGGCGTGCGCCGGGTCCAGGCAGTCGATGTCGATGGAGATGTACAGCGGCCGGTCGCCGATGCGCTGCCGGAGCTGGTCGGCGACCTCGTCGGCGCCGCGCCGGTAGATGTCCGCCGAGGTGACGATGCCGAAGCCCATCTTCTCGTCGTCGGTGAGGTCCTGCTTGCCGTAGAGGGGCCCTCGGGTGCCGACGTGCGAGAGGGCCTCGGTGTCGAGGATGCCCTCCTCCACCGCCCGGCGGAACGGCGTGCCGTGCGTGTACTCGGCCCCGAAGTAGGTGTCCCAGGTGTCGAGGTGGGCGTCGAAGTGCAGCAGCGCGACGGGGCCGTGCTTCTTCGCCACGGACCGCAGCAGGGGCAGCGCGATGGTGTGGTCGCCGCCCAGGGTCATCAGCCGGGCGCCGGTGCCGAGCAGTTCGTCCGCCGCCGCCTCGACCGTCTCGACGGCCTCGTTGATGTTGAACGGGTTCACCGCGATGTCGCCGCCGTCCGCGACCTGCGCGAGGGCGAAGGGGGAGGCGTCCTGCGCCGGGTTGTAGGGGCGCAGCAGCCGGGACGCCTCACGGATCGCGTTGCCGCCGAAGCGGGCGCCCGGCCGGTAGGAGACACCCGAGTCGAACGGCACACCGACGACGGCCACGTCGGCGCGGCCGACCTCGTCGAGGCGGGGCAGCCGGGCGAAGGTCGCGGGTCCGGCGTACCGCGGGATGCGGGAGGAGTCGACGGGTCCGCGAGGCGTGTCGTTGCCGCTCATGGTCACAGGCCTTCTCTCTGGGGGGTGTCTCCACGGTAGGTGGCCGACCGACGGCTGCGAAGCGTACGTTTCCTCCATACGGCGTCCAGGAAATGGAGGGAACGCACAATGGAGGTAACGCCCGCCATGCCCGGGAAGCCCGCGTTTCCCCTCACCCCGCCGGTCCCGCTCGCCGCGCTGCTGGCCCGTGAGGACCTGGCCCTGCGGCAGATCGCCGGGCCCGCCGACCCCGGCACGGTCCTGCACGGGGCGCACACCTCGGAGATGGCCGACCCGTACCCGTATCTGCTGGGCGGTGAGCTGCTGCTGACGGCAGGCGTCCACATCCCGGAGGCGGCTGGATCGGGCACCTACTTCGACGACTACGTGGCCCGGATCGTGGCGGGGGGCGGCGCGGCCCTCGGCTTCGGTGTGGCCCCGGTGCACGACACGGTGCCGCGTGCCCTGGTCGCGGCCTGCGAGACGCACGGCCTCCCCCTGGTCGAGGTCCCGCCCCGCACCACCTTCGCGAGCGTGGCCCGCGCGGTCTGGCAGCTGATGGAGCGGGCCCGCACGGCCGAGCTGCGCCGCGTGACGGAGGCCCAGCAGAGCCTCGCCTCCGCCGCCGCCCGCCCCGACCCGGTCCCGTCCGTCCTGCGCCGCCTGGCGGTGCGCATCGGCGGCAGGGCGGTCCTGTACGGACCGGAGGGCACGGAGATCGCGACGGCGGGCCCGGCCGCGGACCCCGACGACTCCCTCTCCGCCCTCGCCCGCCGGCTCACCGCCCGTGGCTCCGCCACCGCCAGCGACACCACCCCCACGGGCGCCCACCTCACGGCCTACGCCCTGGGCAACGACTTCGTCCTGACCGTCGCCACCCCGACCCGCGAACCGGGCGACCACACCATCGCCTCCGTCGCGGCGGTCCTCCTGACCCTCCTCACGAGCACCCAGGAGACGGGCTCGGCGACGGCCCGCACCTCGGCCCTGGTACGCCTGCTCCTGGGATCGACACCGCAGGAGGTGACCCCACTGCTGGACACAGGCGACCGATGGCTGGTAGTACACGCCTCACCTTCCAGCCAAGGGGAGCATCCCCACCCAGGGGCGCGGGGAACTGCGCGGCCAGCCCCCACGCACCCGCACCCGCCGGACCAGCTGTCCGCCGCCGCGCTGAGCGCATCCCTCGGCTCTCCCCTCATGGACATCGCACCCGACGTCGTCCGCATCCTCGTACCAGCCGACCGCACCCCAGAACCCCAGCCCGACTGGACCCTCGGCGTGAGCAGCGAGGTACCCGCACACCACCTCCCCACGGCCGACGCGCAAGCGGCCCGCGCCCTCGCCCGCGCCCGAGCGACCCGCACCCCCCTCGCCCGCCACACACCCCCCAAGGCCTTCGCCTCCCTGCTCCCCCCGGGGGAGGCCGAGGAACACGCCCGCACCCTCCTGGCCCCCCTCGCCGCGGCCCCCGCCCTGAAGGAGACCCTCCGCACCTGGCTCTCCCTGCACGGCAGCTGGGACAGAACGGCCGTCGCCCTCGCCGTGCACCGCAACACGGTCCGTCAGCGGATGGCGCGCTGCGCGACCCTGCTGGGGACGGATCTGGACGACCCGGACGTCCGGACGGAGCTGTGGTTCGCCCTGCGCGTGATCGACCAGTGACGCACGTCCCAGCGCCCGGAACGGTGACGACGGCCACAGTCCGCTGCCCCACAATGGGGACCATGCCGATACCCGGGACCCCCAGCCGCGCCGAACTCGTCGACCACCTCGTCAGAACCCGTATCGCGGGTGAGGTCGCCACGCCGCGCGAGAACAACCTCTCCCACTACCGCCAGCTCGCGAACGGCAACCGGAACTACTGGTTCGGCCTGGAATTCGGCGACCGCTGGACGGACGAGCAGGACGTGCTCGCGGTGATGGCGGAGCGGGTGGGGGTCAACGACGACGCCGCGCACCGTTACGGCCAGGACACCATCGACCCGGAGCTGACGGTCGACGGCCTGGACCGGATGGCGGCGCGGCTGCGCAAGGCCGCCGAGGGGCGGCAGCGGGTGCTGTTCGCGACCGGTCACCCGGGCGGTCTGCTGGACGTGCACCACGAGACGTCCGCCGCGCTGCGGGCGGCCGGCTGCGAGATCGTGGTGATCCCGGAGGGGCTCCAGACGGACGAGGGGTACGTCTGGCAGGTCGCCGGGGTGGCGGTGCTGGAGCACGGGGCGACCCTGTGGCACACCCACTCGGGCGCGCCGATGAAGGCGATCCTGACCGCGCTGGAGCTGACGGGCCGCCCGCTGCCCGACCTGGTGGTCGCCGACCACGGCTGGGCGGGGTACGCGGGCCAGCACGGCGTGGACTCCGTCGGGTACGCCGACTGCAACGACCCGGCGCTGTTCCTCGCGGAGGCGGAGGGGACCGTACAGGTGGCGGTCCCCCTCGACGACCATGTGCCCAGCCCGCGCCACTACGACCCGATGGTCGCGTACCTGCTGGCGGAGGCCGGCCTCGAGGAGCGCTAGGGCCGGCCGTCGGCCCTCGGGACGCGGACCACGCCCTCCTGGATCACCGAGACCGCGAGGCGTCCGTCCTGCGTGTAGATGCGGGCCTGGCCGAGGCCGCGCCCGCCGGACGCGGACGGCGACTCCTGGTCGTAGAGCAGCCACTCGTCGGCGCGGAACGGGCGGTGGAACCACATCGCGTGGTCCAGGGAGGCCCCGACGACGTCCCCGACGGCCCAGCCGCCGCGCCCGTGCGCGAGCAGGATGGAGTCGAGGAGGGTCATGTCGGAGACATAGGTGGCGAGGACCACGTGCAGCAGCGGGTCGTCCGCGAGCTTGCCGTTGGTGCGGAACCAGACCTGGCTGTGCGGTTCGCGGGGCTCGCCGAACCTGCCGTAGGGCGGGTCGTCGACGTACCGCAGGTCGATCGCCTCGCGGGCCTCCAGGAACCGCTCGACGACCGCGGGGTCGAGATGGTCGTAGCCGCGCAGCCGTTCCTGGCCGGTGGGGACCGTCTCGGGGTCGGGGGCGGGCGGCATGGGCGCCTGGTGGTCGAGGCCCTCCTCGTACGACTGGAAGGACGCCGACAGCGCGAAGATCGGCCGGCCGTGCTGGACGGCGACCGCCCGGCGGGTGGTGAAGGAGCGGCCGTCGCGGATCCGCTCGACGTTGTAGACGATGGGCGCGCCCGGGTCGCCCATGCGCAGGAAGTACGCGTGCAGGGAGTGGGCGTGCCGGTCGGCGGGGACCGTACGTCCGGCGGCGACCAGTGCCTGCGCCGCCACCTGGCCCCCGAAGACCCGGGGGACGACGGCGGAGCGGGACTGGCCGCGGAAGATGTTCTCCTCGATCTGCTCGAGGTCGAGCAGATCGAGGAGATCCTGAAGTGCCTGGCTCATGGCTTCCAGTTGTACCGGCCGGCGATTGCGGGGGCCTTACAGGCCCATGTCCTTGGCGATGATCGACTTCATGATCTCGCTGGTGCCGCCGTAGATCCGGTTGACGCGGTTGTCGGCGTACAGACGGGCGATCGGGTACTCGTTCATGAACCCGTAGCCACCGTGCAGCTGGAGGCAGCGGTCGATGACGCGGTGGGCGACCTCGGTGGTGAACAGCTTGGCGGAGGCGGCCTCGGCGGCGGTCAGCTCGCCGGCGTCCAGGGCCTCGGTGGCGCGGTCCACGACGGCCTCGGCGGCGTCCACCTCGGCCTGGCAGGCGGCCAGCTCGAACTTGGTGTTCTGGAAGGACGCGACGGTCTGGCCGAAGACGGTGCGCTCCTTGACGTAGTCCTTCGCGAACCGGACGGCGGCCCTGGCCTGGGCGTAGGCGCCGTAGGCGATGCCCCAGCGCTCGGAGGCCAGGTTGTGGCCGAGGTAGTAGAAGCCCTTGTTCTCCTCGCCGAGGAGGTCCTCGACGGGGACCTTGACGTCGACGAACGCCAGCTCGGCGGTGTCGGAGGTCTTCAGGCCGAGCTTGTCGAGCTTGCGGCCGACGGAGTAGCCCTCGGCCTTGGTGTCGACGACGAAGAGGGAGATGCCGTGGCGGCGGTCCTCGGCGGTCGGCGCGGAGGTGCGGGCGCAGACGATCATGCGGTCGGCGTGCACGCCGCCGGTGATGAAGGTCTTGGCGCCGTTGAGGACGTAGTGCGTGCCGTCCTCGGAGAGCTTGGCGGTGGTGCGCATACCGGCGAGGTCGGAACCGGTGCCCGGCTCGGTCATCGCGATGGCCCACATCTCCTCGCCGGAGACGAACTTCGGCAGGAAGCGCTTCTTCTGCTCGTCGGTGGCGAGGAGCTTGATGTACGGCAGGCCGAGCAGGACGTGCACGCCGGAGCCGCCGAAGGTGATGCCGGCGCGGGCGGTCTCCTCGTAGAGGATGGCCTCGAACTTGTACGAGTCGATGCCGGCGCCGCCGTACTCCTCGTCGACGCGGATGCCGAAGACGCCCAGCTCGGCGAGCTTGTAGTAGAAGTCGCGCGGCGCCTGGCCGGCCTCGAGCCACGCGTCGTAGACGGGGACGACCTCGGCCTCGATGAAGGCCCGGAGGGTCTCCCGGAACGCCTCGTGATCCTCGTTGAACACCGTACGGCGCACCGCCGCCACCTCCACCTGGCTCAAAGGGTCCATATCTAAGCGCTTGCTCAGATGATTACCGTACCGGTGGGTAGGGAGAGGAGTCCAGAGCCTTCGGGACACGGCGCCCGTAACGCTCGTCACGTGGGGCGAGGGGCGCCCCGGTCGAACCCGGGAGACTTGGCCACACGTCGAGCACCCCGACAATCCCCTCGCCCTTCGAGAGCCGGGTGAAACCAGGCACGCGAACAGCCGCAACAAAGGGCCGGACGGGGATCCCGCCGCCGCCGAGGCTCCTCGCTGCGCCACGCAACTCCATTGATTCGGAGCCCAGTTGAGCAAGAGCCCCTCCCCTCGCTTTGCCAATTATTGGTTGCCCCTTTTCGAAAGCACTGCTTTGCTCTTGCATTGCTGTGTGAAATCTGTGACCAACGGGTGGGGAATTGACCGAGAAACGGGGAAGGCGCCTTCATGGTGCCCGCTCTGAGGGGTGGGCCCTCAGAGCGACAAGTGCGGGTATGGCTGGCGCCGTCCTGCTCTCGCTTGTCACGGTGGTGGGAATCGCCGCCGAATCCGCGTCTGCCAAGACCGAGCAGACCCAGCAGGCCGACTCCGACCAGTCGGCTCTGATGCAAGCACGACAGACCGGCGAGCCCGTTGAGGTGGAGTCCGAGCGCACTCCGTACTCGACCACCACGGCGAACCCGGACGGTACCTACAAGCTCGTACAGTCCACGACCCCGCAACGGGTACAGGCGGTCGACGGTTCGTGGCAGGACACGGACCCGACGCTGGAACGCCGCTCCGATGGCACGGTAGGGCCGAAGGCCGCCGTGGTCGACTTGGCGTTCTCCGGCGGCGGCAGCGGAGAGAACCTCATACGGATCGGCAACGAGCGAGGCGCGCTGCGGCTCGGCTGGCCGGGAAATCTGCCCGAGCCGATGCTGGACGGAACGACCGCGACGTACCGAGAGGTCCTCAAGGGCGTCGACTTGGAGCTGACGGCGACGGCTGAGGGCTATCGCGAAGTCCTCGTCGTCAAGTCCGCACAGGCCGCGGCCACCGCCGAGCTGGAGCATGTCGAGTTGACCGTTACCGGCCAGGGACTCCACGTTGTCCCGGGTCACGACGGTGGACTGCGTGCCGTGGACGAGGACGGCAACACCGTCTTCAACGGACCCGCTGGACTGATGTGGGACTCCTCCGGCACCGAGAAGGAAAACGCGGCGAAGCCCCTCCAGCGGCAGAGCGCCGAGCGTCCGGCTGCCGAAGCCGATGCGACCGTGCCGGGTGTCGGTGACGCCAGTGCCGAGATGCCCGTGACTGTGGAGCATGGAGCCATCAGTGTCCGGCCGAGTCTGAAGCTGTTGCGAGGCAAGGACACCGTCTACCCGGTGCGCATCGACCCCTCCGTCGGCCTCGGTGCATCCGAGCGCTCCGTGCTGTCCAGTGACGGTGACCGATTCTGGCAGTTCAAAGGCGACTACGGTGTAGGCAACTGCAGCGTCTCCGGGCCTTATTACTGTGGCAGTAACTACACCAACCGCATGTATTTCGAGTTCGGCGCCTCGAAGCTGGCCGGCAAGCAGGTCATCGACGCCACCTTCCGGGCCAAGGAGACCTGGTCCTTCACGTGTGACGCGAAATGGGTCGACCTGGAGCGCACGAACAACATCTCCGAGGGCACCCGCTGGCCGGGACCGTCGATCCTGGACCACATCGGGGACAAACTCGTCTCCGCCGGGCGCGGCAATCTGTGCAGCCCGGATCAGCCGGACAAGTGGATCGAGTTCAACGACAACCCGGACGAGTCGGATGAGAACCTCACCGCCACCGTCCGCAACCTGGCTGCGGGCAAGTACTCCCGGCTGACGCTGATGCTCCAGGCCAAGGACGAGGGCGACCCAGCCGCCTGGAAGCGCTTCGACGACAACGCCGAACTCCAGGTGATCTACGTCCCGAAGCCGGGCGTACCCTCGGCCGTCGGACTCATTCCGGGCAGCGGGACGACCGCGTACTGCAACAAGTCGCAGTCGGACCCGCTGATCGTCACCCGCCTCGACCCGATGGTCCAGGCCCGGGTGCAGACGCAGGTCAAGCCAACGAACACGGACGAGAAAGGCGAATTGCAGGGGGAGTTCGTCGTCGAGCGCGGAGACGATGCCGCCTGGCACTCCGTATGGTCCGACTACCGGCCCAAGCCGGGCTGGCACCCGGACGAGACGCTGGAGACGGTCCGGATGACCGACCGGGCCGACGGCGGGCTGTACCGGATGCGGTCGCGTACCCAGTCCCACTGGACGTACGGTAAGAAATCGGGCGACCTGTGGTCCGCCTACTCCTCCTGGTGTTACTTCAAGATCGACTCCTCTGCGCCCAAGGCCCCGCAAATCACCAATACTGGCTTGTACGCCGAGTGCACGGCCAACCTATGCAACGCGAATGGCGGACCGGGCATCGCGGGCTCCTTCCAACTGAAGCCGAATGCCGCCGACAAGGACGTCACCGCATACCGCTGGCGTCTGCTCACCCAGAAGTCGGCCACCACCACGACCGGATCCACGGTCACCATCACTCCCACACCGACTCTGTCCGGCACTCAGGTGCTGACTGTCCAGGCCAAGGACGTACGCGAACGCTGGGGTGACCCGAAGGAGTTCTCCTTCAAGGTTGCCAATGCCCAGGGCCCCGTGGGCGTCTGGCACCTCTCCGATGGCGTCCCCGGCTCGAATGTCGTCACGGCCAAGGACACCGCAACCGAAGGGAGCCGCCACGACCTCACCCTGCATCCGCAGACCGGTGGAACGGCGGCCACCTGGTCGGTCCTGGGCCGCCGGGGCACTGCGGACTACTCGCTGCGGCTCAACGACGATGTCACCGACAGCACCAAGCAGACCGGTTACGCCGACACCGCGAGCCCCGCAGTGAACACGGGTGACTCCTTCACCCTGTCCGCCTGGGTACTGCTCACCGACGACTCGGCGAGCCGGGTGATCGCCTCGGCCCCGGGCACAGGCGGCTCCGCCTTCACCCTGTACTACTCGTTGTCGTACAAGAAATGGGTGTTCAACCGTACGGCGGCGGACGTGACGACCAACCCCGTCTACATCCGCTCCGTCGCGGACACCGCCAATCCGCCCAAGGAGGTGTGGACACACCTCACCGGCGTCTTCGACACCAAGAACGACACCGACAGGACGAACGACACCATCCAGCTGTTCGTCGACGGCCGCCCGCAGGGTCAGCCTGTCAAGCTCTACGGTGCCTCCACCGCGTACACGCCGTGGGTCTCCACCGAAGGTCTGCAGATCGGGCGCTCCAAGGTCGCCGGTGTTTACAGCGAGCCCTTCCTAGGCCGGATCGACGAGGTCAGCGTCTGGCAGCGAGCCCTGACCACAGATCAGGTCCGGCAGGAGGCCGGGCTGGAGACGGACGGCGTCGCCGCGACCGAGCTGGTGGCCTACTGGGACGGCGCGGGCGCCGCGAACGGCAAGGTCACCGAGTACACCTCCTATGCTCCCGCAGCCATGAACATCTCGTCCACGGGTGTCGTGGCCGACGCCGACGAGAACGAGCTTCGGCTCGATGGCACGACGGGCTATCTGTCGACCACCGGACCGGCAGTCGACGAGCTGGGCTCCTTCACGGTCACCGCCCACGTCAAGCTGGACAAGGCCAAGTTCGCAGCACTGCCCGTCGGGCGGCGGGCCCAGGTCTTCGGCCAGGCCACCCCGGACGGCAAGGAGTCGTCGTGGGCTCTGTGGGTGGAGAAAGTCTCCGCCGAAGGTTATCTGTGGTGCTTCGGCCGTACGGCGACCGACTCCACCGGCAAGGTGACCGCTTCGGCGTCCGTGCCCTCCGAGGCCTCGGCGGAGCTGGACACCTGGGTCCAGGTGACCGGTGTTTACGACGCAGCTGAGGAAACCGCGGGCGGCTACGGCAACACCCACCTGTACATCGGCGAGACCGAGCAGGCCCAGGAGGGCGGTTCTGGCTTCACCGCACTGCAGCAGGGCAGCGGCGAACTCGCAGCCGGCCGCGGCCGGGCCGGCGGCACGACGGGGCACTACCTGCCCGGCTCGCTCGACGAGCTGCGGGTATGGGCCGGCGCGATGAGCGCAGACCAGGTGCGTTCCAAGGTGCTGGGAGTGCCCGGCGACGAGTGATCTGTGGCTGGTCGGCATGCACTTGTGCGTGCCGACCAACCACCCCCCTTCTTTCTTCTTCAGACCACCACAGCACGGCGCGCCGTGCTGCTCGCTGCCCTGCACAGGGCGGCCAAACAGGGGAGCGCGATGACATGAAACGGCTTCGATCACACATACCCCGAAGAGGGAATTGGGCAGGACGTGCTGCGGCAGTCATCGGATTCGCGATGCTGCCCACGCTCCTCGCCCCCGTAGCCTTCGCCGCGAACACCGACCCGCTGGGCAGACCGGATCTCAAAGCTCCGCAGGCGACCGAGGTCAGCCCGTTCACGGCCGAGGTGAACAAGAAGACCGCGGCCGTCATGAAGCAGGCTGCTGAAGCAGACCGTACCGCCGCGGCCCGGGCGCTTCACGACCAGCAGCGGAAGGTCACCTGGCCGAAGGCAGGGAGGGCTCGTTTGACGGTGCCCACTCACGTTGGGGCATCCAGTACCGCTCATGCCGCCCCGGGCTCGCTGCCGGTCACGGCCACTGCCCCGAGAGAAGGCACGGCTGCCAGGTCCATCACCGTCGAGGTCCTGGACCAGAAGGCTGCGGCGGCTCTGGGAGTGAAGGGCGTAGTCTTCAAGGTCAGCGGCCAGGGCGGCGGCCGGACCGAACTCGGCATCGACTACTCGGGCTTCGCCTCGGCCTACGGCGGTGACTGGGCGGGACGCCTGAGCCTGATCCGACTGCCTGACTGCGTACTGAAGGATCCGGCCGCGGCGAAGTGTCGTACCCGCACCGATCTGGATGCGGTCAACGACCGTACGAAGGAACGGATCTCGGCCCCGCTGAGCCTGGCGGCAAACGGTGCCCCGACCATGGTGGCGCTCGCGGCAGGGGCCAAATCCGGCTCCGGCGATTACAAGGCGACCCCGCTGTCCGCCTCCTCTACCTGGGAGGCCGGCGGCTCCTCCGGCTCGTTCACCTGGTCGTACCCGCTTCGGGTCCCGCCGGCCGCGGCCGGCGCGCAGCCCTCGCTGGCGATCTCCTACGACTCCGGCGCTGTGGACGGGCGTACCGCCTCGACCAACAACCAGGGCAGTCAGGTCGGCGAGGGCTTCGATCTGACGTCGTCCTACATCGAGCGCTCCTACGGCTCATGCGACGACGACGGCCAGGACGGCAAGTACGACCTGTGCTGGAAGTACGACAATGCCTCGATCGTCCTCAATGGCAAGGCCAGTGAGCTCGTCAAGGACGACACCAGCGGCAAGTGGCGCCTCAAGAACGACGATGCCTCCGTCGTCACTCGCGGCAAGGGGGCCGACAACGGTGACGACGACGGCGAGTACTGGACGGTCGTGACCGGCGACGGCACCAAGTACGTCTTCGGCCAGAACAAGCTCGATGGCGCGGGAAGCGACGACCGCACCCAGTCGGTGTGGACCGTGCCGGTCTTCGGCGACGACAAGGACGAGCCCGGCTATGACGAGGGCGCAAGCTTCTCCGGCCGCTCCAAGAACCAGGCCTGGCGCTGGAACCTCGACTATGTCGAGGACACCCACGGCAACGCCATGTCGTACTGGTATACCGCCGAGCACAACAACTACGACAAACTCGGTGACGACACCACCGGCACCGACTACGTCCGCGGCGGCTATCTGAAGGAGATCCGCTACGGACAGCGCGCCGCCGCCCTCTTCTCCAACTCCCCGGCTGCTTCTGACAAGGTCGTCTTTGGTTACTCGGAACGCTGCCTCGCCTCCGGTACCGGCTGCGACGCTCTGACCAAGGACACCCGCGACAACTGGCCGGACGTGCCGTTCGACGCGATCTGCAAGGCCGGCGACAAGTGCACCGGCAATGTGGGGCCCACGTTCTTCACCCGTAAACGCCTGACCACCGTCACCACCTACGCGTGGAACGCCGCGGCCCCGACGCCCGGCTTCGAGGCGGTCGACGAGTGGGCGTTCAAGCATCTCTACCTTGACCCGGGCGACACAGGTGACGCGACCGACCAGTCCCTGTGGCTGGACGAGATCAAGCACACCGGCAAGCGCGGCACCGACCTGTCTCTGGACCCGGTCAAGTTCAGCCACGTCATGATGCCCAACCGTGTCGACGGCACGGCCGACAACATCCTGCCGCTGAACAAGCCCCGGCTGAAGACGGTCACCTCCGAGACCGGCGCACAGACGATCGTCACCTACGCGCCCTCCGAATGCTCGGCCGGCGGCAGCAAGCCTAGGCTCGACGAGAACACGAAGCGCTGCTACCCGGTGTACTGGTCGCCCAACGGCGAGAAGGAGCCGCTCCTCGACTGGTTCCAGAAATACCCGGTCACCTCGGTGTCCACCACCGACCCCTACGGCGGCTCGGAGGCGGTGCAGCACACCTACCAGTACTCCGGCGGTGGTGCCTGGCACTACAACGAGGACCCACTGACCCCGGCCAAGCAGCGCACCTGGTCCATCTGGCGCGGCTACGGCAAGGTCACCCACCTCACCGGTGTCCCAGGCCGCACCCAGAGCAAGACGGTCACCGTCTATCTGCGCGGAATGAACGGCGACCGGGTCCTGGGTGCCGACGGCAAGACCCTGGACAAGGACGCGCGCAAGACCGTCAAGGTCTCCGGCGTCAAGGCGGGCGACGTCACCGACTCCGACCAGTACGCGGGCTTCACACGCGAGACGGTCACCTACAACGGCGACACCGAGGTCGCCGGGGTGGTCAACGATCCGTGGTCGAAGCGGACAGCGACGCAGCACAAGTCGTACGCGGATGCCGAGGCGTACTACGTGCGCACCGGGGCCACGCACACCCGTACCACCGTCACCAGCAGGCTCACTCCGTACGACCGGGTGCGCACGGTGACGACCGGCTACGACGGCTACGGCATGGCCGAGACATCCGAAGACCAGGGCGACGATGCCATCGACGGCGACGAGACGTGCACCCGCACCTGGTACGCCCGCAACGAAGCGGTCGGCCTCATCTCACTGGTCTCCCGAATCCGCACAGTCGCCAAGCTCTGTTCGGCCGCGGACTCGACCCTCGACCTCCCGGCCGACTCCAAACGCGCAGGCGATGTCGTCTCCGACACGGCCACCGTGTACGACGACACCGCGGCAACAGCTTGGGCGGCCTCCCAGAAGCCCACCAAGGGCGAGGCGAACTGGACCGGACGGGTCAGGGGGTACGGGAGTGACGACGCGCCGTCGTGGCAGAAGGTCTCCACAACGACGTACGACACGCTCGGCCGCCCCGACGCGGTCAAGGACACCAACAATCTGACCGTGTCCAAGACGACGTATGCGCCCGTCGCCGCAGGTCCGCTGACCTCGACCGTCGTCGAGGACGCCAAGCAGTACAAGACGAAGACCATCGTCGACTTCGCCACCGCCACGCCGCTGACGGTCACCGACCCCAACAGCAAGGTGACGGAGCGGGAGTACGACAGCCTCGGCCGGGTGACGAAGGTGTGGCTGGCCAACCGCTCCCGGTCCCTGAACAAGACGCCGAACTACGTCTACGCGTACAAGGTCACCAACGCGGCCCTGTCCTGGGTTTCCACCGGGACTCTCAAGGGCGACGGCTCCGGCTACAACACCACGTACGAGTTCTACGACTCCCTGTTGCGCTCTCGTCAGGTCCAGGCGCCGAGCCCGATCGGCGGCCGGATTGTCTCGCTGACCGAGTACGACGAGCGTGGGCTGGTCGCGAGCCTCCAGCAGGACATCTGGGACGACAAGTCGGTGCCCTCCAGCACCCCGGCTCAGCCGGACGGCGGCCAGGCGCCGATCCAGACGGACACGACGTACGACGGTGCAGGCCGTCCGAGCAAAGCGGTGACCAAGGTCCACGGACTCACCCGGTGGAGCGTCGACACCACCTACACCGGTGACACGGTCACGGCCAGCGCGCCGGCCGGCGGTCAGGCGACCGCGGTGGTCACCGACGCCTTCGGCCGGACGACGGAACGCCGTGAGTACGGCGGGCCGGCTCCGACCGGCACCGACTACACCACGACCGGATACACGTACACGCCGGCCGGACAGCAGGAGACGATTACCGGGCCCGACAAGACCACGTGGTCGTACATGTACGACCTGTTCGGCCGCCAGGTCACGGCGACAGACCCCGACAAGGGCAAGAGCTCCACCGAGTACAACGAGCTCGACCAGGTCATCGGCACCACGCCGAACGACGACCAGACCAAGAAGCTGGTCTACGAGTATGACAGCCTCGGCCGCAGGACGGGCATGTGGCAGACCTCTAAGACAGACGCCAACAAGCTCGCGGCCTGGACCTTCGACGCGGCTGCAAAGGGACAGCAGGACACCGCCACCCGCTATGACGGCGGCGTGGGTGGGACCGGCAAGGCCTACACCCAGAAGGTCACGTCGTACGACGCGCTGTACCGGGCGACCGGCAGTCAGTTGTTGCTGCCCGACACGGAACCGCTGGTCGCCGACGGTCATGTGGGCAAGACGCTGTCGTTCAGCACCGCTTACAACCTGGACGGCACGGTGAGCCAGACCAGCGCGCCGGCCGTGGCAGGTCTCCCTGCCGAGACCGTGTCCTACGGCTACGACTCGACCGGTCACCAGTTGACCTCGAAGGGCACGACCGGCTACCTCCAGGGCGCAGCGTTCTCCCCACAGGGTGACCTGAGGCAGCTCACTCTCGGTGTGGACGGCTCGGCCTCGGCGAAGAAGGCCTACCTCAACTGGGACCACGAGGAAGGCACACGTCGGCTCACCCGCTCCTACGTCACCGATGACGTGCATGGCTATATGCCCCAGGAGCTGAAATACCACCAGGACGACGCCGGCAACGTCACGTCGATCTTCGACACCACCACCCAGGGCGGCACCACGAAGGCCGACTACCAGTGCTTCGCCTACGACGGCCATCGCCGTCTGACCGAGGCCTGGACCCCGAAGACCGCAGACTGCGCGGCCTCCGGGCGCTCGGCGTCCAACATCGACGGCGCTGCTCCGTACTGGACGACGTACACCTATAACGAGAGTGGTCAGCGCAAGACGGAGACGCAGCACTCCTCGTCGACCGACAAGACCACTTCGTACGTCTACGACGACACGACCGTCGACAAGAAGCCGCACACGCTGGACCGGACGACCGGTGCGAGGATGGCGAACTATTCCTCCGACAGCAGTGGCAACACCACCTCCCGCCCCGGCCCAGGCGCCCAGCAGACCCTGGCCTGGAACACCGAGGGGCAGCTCACCAAGCTCACCGAGACCACCAAAGAGACGAACTACCTCTACGACGCGGCTGGCGAGCTGCTGATCCGCCGGGCCAAGGGCGACGGGGACACCGTCCTGTATCTCGGCGCGGGGGGTACCGAGGTAAGGCTCACGACCAAGGGCACGGCGAAGACGGTCACCGGCACCCGCTACTACGGAGCCGACGGCCAGACCATCGCCGTCCGCACGGCGACCTCCGGGGTCTCGGGCACGAAACTCTGTTTCCTGGCCGGCGACCACCACGGCACGTCGAGCGTCGCCCTCGACGCAGGCACCTACGCGGTCACCAAGCGCTACAGCTCGCCGTTCGGCGGGACCCGCGGCACGAAGGCGGCCACATGGCCGGACGACAAGGCGTTCCTGGGCAAGCCCGCCGACGACAGCACGGGCCTGACCCACATCGGCGCCCGTGAGTACGACCCCGGAACCGGCCAGTTCATCAGCGTCGACCCGGTCCTCTCCCTCGACCAGCACCAGTCCCTGAACGGCTACAGCTACGGCGGCAACAGCCCCGTCAACAATGCTGACCCGACGGGCCGCCAGTACCCGGCGGACCAGGGCGGCAGTAGCGGGGGCAGCGGCTGCTACTTCATGCTGACGGATCCGTGCGGGGGAACGACCACCACGGGGGGCGGCGGCAGCGGCTGCTACTACGTCCTCCTCGATCCCTGCGGTTCCGGCGGTGGCGGCGGGGGTGGTGCCGGGGGTAGTGGCACCGCCCCCACGAGCAGCACTGGCCAGACCGGCAGCGGCGGCCCTCGCTACTCCTGCTCGGGCGTCGGCCCCGCCGAGTCGTGCAAGCTGATCACCGGACCCGGCGACTCTAGTTCCAACGGCGGCAACTACCTCGGTAGTCTGCTCACCAATGGGGACTTCTGGTCCGGGCTGATCGAGACGGTCGGCGGCGCCTTCGCCGAGGGCGGCGGGATGTTCCTCTTCGCCTCCGGGGTCGTCGAGTGCGGAACGGGCATCCTGTGCGCGGCCGGTGCTCCGTCCATGGCCGGGGGAGCCTCCCTTGTCGTGGCCGGCAAGCCACTGATCGACTCGGGGTCGGACAAGCTGGGTCAAGCCTTCAGAGAAGCTGACGGGGCTGCTTCCGGCAGCGAGAGCGGCGGAGCCATCGCACAGAAGAACGGTAAGGCCTACGAGCAGTTCCTTGAGGAGAAGCTGGGCGGCGGCGGAGAGTTCATGGAGAACGGCCGCCAGTTCGACGGCGCGTACATCGACTCGGCCACCGGCCGTGGCACTTGGTACGAGGCAAAGTCAGGAAAGTTCTTCGAGGACACGCTCAAGGACCCCAAGCGGCTGGGCAAGTTCTACTCCACGGAAGGGCAGAAGGCCGGGATCGCTCGGGATCGCGGAATCGACTACCAGATCATCTCCGAAAATCCGATTCCGGGTCAAATTACCAACTGGTTGCAGAAGAAGGGGATTCCGTGGACCGTGATGCCGCAGTAACGGCTTTTAGTCGATACAGCGTAAAGAAAGGACGGATTTGTGTCTAGGACTGTAGACATCGATTTCACCTTCGGAGAGGCGATTTCGGTCTTGGACGCGTTGGATGCCCTGCTCGGTTCGGGACTGCGTATGCCGTCGGACACCGAGGTGCTCTATCTCCTCGATGAGGACGGCATGTTCGAGTGGCAGAAGGCGCCCGCTTCCGACGTGGACGATGTCATCTCCCGACTGGCGGACAAGCAGTGGGAGGACAGAGTCGTCGGCATGACCCTGCTCCTTCCCGACGGGCCCCACGGCGGTGATCTCCTGTTCCATCCGGGGCGGACATCGGTCTCGTTCGTGGTCGCCGTCCATCCTAGGCTCCTTTCAGGCTCCTCCCGCTTCTGCGACCTGGGCTGGTATCTGGAGAGGTTGGTCCCCGCGCTTGAGCCGCTGGGGCTGGCGGAGATCGAGGCCCGGGACACGCCGTAGGCGGGTGCGACCGTAGCAGTCGCCTCTGAGTGGGTGAGACCGTCCGCCGCCGGGGAGATCTTCCCGGCGGCGGACGCCTACGAGGAGAGCGCCGGTTACGCCGCAATGTACGAATGTGCCGTTTCGCATGAAGCGACTGCGCGTACTGCATTGGTGGGATCGGCCAGGACGACTTTGGGGGCGACATCGGTTATGACATGTCCTCGCTCATGGAGTAGTTTGTCCGCTCTCGTTCTGGTACCCCGGACACCTCGGTACTCCCATGATGCTCGCAATGCAGGTTCAGCAGCTTGGTGAAATGGAATCCATGGAACTCACCAAATCGAGCGATGTTTCATTTCCGGAAATGCGCAGGAATGCGGTTTCCGCAGTCCATACCCTTGCGGACGAGGCGTACCAGCGTCGCGTGTGGCTCGACAAGGACTACCCAGAGGCTCTCTTGAAAATGGCCTGAGTTGATGCGCGTTGGTAGAGGTCAAGCGGTCTCTTCTCGCGGGGTGACGGTGATGTCGAGGCCGAGGGCGGCG
>NZ_JBEXXK010000055.1:0-81291 GCF_040630405.1 Streptomyces sp. NPDC005811 | reverse complement strand
CACCCGTTACGACAAACGCGCCCGCCACTACAAAGCCCTGGTCACCATCGCCTGCCTACGACTCTGGCTGCCCTGACTTTGCGGACACGACCTAGCGCCCGCGCCCGAGTGAGGGCGGTGGCGGGCACCGGCTACAGCCACTCCCCCTCCACGGCCGTGGCCGTGAGGCCGGGTGCGGCCGCGTACAGCACCGTCCGGCTGCCCGACTTCTGGCCCGCCTCATGGGCGCGGCCGAGGATGTCGAGCACCGCCGCGCCGCCGCGGTTGCCCGTGGTGTAGCTGTCCCGGCTGTAGGAGAGCAGGCCCGGCGGCCATCCGTCGGGCATCGTCTGTTCCATGTACTCCAGCACCCTCGTCCCCCCGGGATGCGCGAGCAGCAGGTCGGGATGCCACGGTTGTCGGTCGTCCTGATGCCGTGCGCGCAGCCACGTCCACATCGCGGCGACCGTCTCCTGTACGGCTCGCGGTCCACGACGGTCCATCACGAAGTGCGTGCCGTCGGTCCGGGTCTCCAGCCGGTGCAGGTCCATGGTGCCGGGCAGGGTGTGGTGCCAGACCGCGTCCAGCCTCAGGACCGACTCCGGTCCGGGGCGCCCGGTGACCACCACGGCGACGGCGGTGTCCGCGAACAGCAGCCGCACGATCAGCGATTCCAGGGTGTCGTCGGCGGGCTGGTACGTGGTGCTCAGCGCCTCCGCTATCACGACCAGCACCACACGGTCGGGGTCCCTCGCGACCAGATCGGCCGCGAGCGCGAGCGAGCGGGTGCCGGCGATGCAGGCCCACTGGGTGGCCGGGAGCAGCAGGACGTCCCTGCGCAGGGGGAGACGGTTGAGCAGCGCCAGATCGAGCCCGGGGAGGGCCGGGGTGGTGGAGTGACTGGTGATCAGGCAGTCGACGTCGGCGGCGTCCAGTCCGGCGAGGCCCAGCGCCCCGCGCGCCGCGCGTTCCCCGTAGGACTGCACGGCGGCCCAGGCCGGCGCGGTGCGCTCCTGGACGGTCTGCGGCGCGGGTATCGCCTCCAGCGCGGTGATCGCGCGGTTCACCTCCTCGTCGCCGAACCCGCCTCGGATCAGTGCCTCACGGGCCGCGCCCGCATCCGGAGTTCGCAGGCCGCTCCCACCGCTGGGTGCGGAGGCCGCCTCCAGCGGCAGCATCCATCCCCGTGAGGTGATCCCCGTACTCGCGGCGATGCCGTCCATCCTCGACAGCCACGGCGCCCGCGGCTGCCGGTCCCGCACCTCCGCCAGGATCTGGCCGGTCTGCACGACATGTTCGCCCTGCACCACGACAGGAGGACACAGGTAGGCACCCATAGCACGCATCTTTCTCGGGAAACCCCTGGATGACGTCCAGTGCCTGAAACCTGCCTGATGCAGCAGACCGGGGTCAAGATGCTGTCATCGCAATCTACTTCGCATTCCCCCTATCTTTGTCCATATGGAGAGAGAACGGGACCATGGGGGTTCGGTGCCGTGGGACAGGTCGGGTCCTGTGCGGGGAGTCGGCCGGTGCGCAGATAGGCGTTGACCTGGTCGTCGACACAGGTGTTGCCGTACTCGCCGTAGAGGCCGTGCTGGCGGGCGTGTACGACGGTCAGGAGCCGGGAGCTCGGCCACCGCTCGCGCATGGCCCGGGCGCCGGAGTAGACGGTGCGGGGATCGCCGGTGGCGGCGAGGAGCAGGGCCGGCACGTCGTTGTCGAGCACGGTCGGCGGCTCGGCGGGCGCGGCCCAGAACTCGCAGGGGGTGATGTCGTTCGCCAGGGGGCCGGCGAGCGGGAACCGTCGGCGCGACTGCTCGACCGCGCGCCAGTAGCTGCCGACGCCGCGCCGCTCGGCCACATCGCCGCAGAGGATCGCCGTCATCTGGCTGGAGGAGGCGGAGCCCGCCGAGGTCAGCAGGAACTCCAGTTGCCGGGCCAGTCCTTGGGACGGTTCGACCGGCTTCCGGTCGGCGGCGCGGGCCAGGAGGCGCACGGTCCGGGCCAGGTCGGCGCGCCGCTCGTCGAGATCGCTGCCGAGGCCGCCTATGAAGAAGGCGGGCAGCACATGCTCGTCCAGCACGTACGTCCCGCCGATCCGCAGCGGCTCCCGCCCGGCGGCATCGAGGATGTGGTCCACGGTCGCGAGGACCTCGCCGCGCGTGGCGCCCAGCCCGAAGGTGGCGTGCCGTGCCGCGGTCCAGGAGGCCCAGGCGCGCAGGGCCTCCTCGTTGACCGCCTCGGCGCCGCGCAGCAGGGTCTGGTTGTAGCGCTCGGGGGGATTGACGCCGTCGAGCACCACGCGGTCGGTCCGGCCGGGGAAGAGCTGGGTGTAGACCTCGCCGAGGTAACTGCCGTAGGAGTAGCCGAGGTAGGAGAGGGTGTCCGCGCCGAGCGCGGCGCGGATGACGTCCATGTCGCGGGCGGTGTTGCGGGTGGTGACGTACGGCAGCACGTCACCCTGGGTGCGTGTGCAGCGCTCGGCCAGGTCGCGGGCGACGGTGACCTCCTCCTGGTACGCCGCGCGGTCGGAGCCGGCCGAGCGCAGGAAGGCGGAGCCGAGGTTCCAGCCGCAGTCGAGCGGGGTGCTGCGGCCGACGAAGCGCGGGTCCATGCCGATCAGGTCGTAGCGGGCGGCGACCTCTCCCATCGCCTCGGCGGTGGTGAGCGGCATGTGGAGGCTCGGCCCGGCCGGTCCTCCGTCGTTGAGGAACAGCGGACCCGAGTAGTGCGCGGTGTCGGTCGCCTTCCGGCGGGAGACGGCGACGGTGAGCGTACGGCCGCCGGGATCGGTGTAGTCGAGCGGCACGGTGGCGTCGGCGCAGTCGGCGCCCGCGGCGTCCAGCGCCCGGCCGGTGTCGTCGTCGGGGCCGAGGGCGCAGGTGTGCCAGTCGAGGTGCTGGGTGCGGAAGGGCGCGAGAGGGTCCGGGCCGGAGGTGGTGGCCGTGGCCGTGGCGGCGGGCGCGACGGCCGTGGCGGCGAGCAGCGCCGCGCACGCCGTGAGCGTCCTGGGACGTCGTCGGAACACTGAAGCTGGCATGTGATCAACGCTAGGGCGGCCCATGGCCCGGCACAGTCGGGCAATCCCCCGAAAGGCACTGGGGTTCTCCCTGGGACACCCCTGAGACCGGAGGGTTCGGGATCGCGTTCGAGTGACTCGGGAGAGCGGTGTGTTACGTATGGGGTCATGGAAGAGTCCCGTGTCCTCCGCCGGCGCACCTTACTCGCCGCCACCGCCCTCGCCCCGGCCGGTGGCCTCGTCACCGGTGCCGGTCCCGCACCGGCCGCCCACGCCGCTCCTTCGACGGCCCGCACGACCACCGGCACGACCACCCGCACGCGACTCGCCGAGCTGGAGCGGAAGTACGCCGCCCGCGTCGGCGTCCTCGCCCATGACACCGCCACCGGACGCACCCTCACCCACCGCGCGGACGAACGCTTCCCGATCTGCTCGGTGTTCAAGACACTCGCCGCCGCGGCCGTCCTGCGGGACCTGGACCACGACGGCGCGTACCTGGCCCGGCGGATCCGGTACACCGAGGAGTACGTCACGGCGGCCGGATACGCGCCCGTCACCGGCACGGACGAGAACGTCGCGAACGGCCTGACGGTCGCGGAACTGTGCGCCGCCGCCGTCTCCCGGAGCGACAACGGCGCCGCGAACCTCCTCCTGCGCGAACTCGGCGGACCGACCGCCGTCACCCGGTTGTGCCGCTCGCTCGGCGACGGGCTGACCCGTCTGGACCGCTGGGAGCCCGACCTGAACTCGGCGGAGCCGTGGCGCAGGACCGACGTCACCAGCCCCCGCGCGATCGGACGGACGTACGGCCGGCTCCTCCTCGGCGGCGCACTGGCCCCCGACGACCGCCGCCTGCTGACCCGCTGGCTCGTCGCCAACACCACCAACACCGCCCGCTTCCGCGCCGGCCTGCCCGCCGACTGGGTCCTCGCGGACAAGACAGGCGGCGGATCGGCGTACGGCGTCGCCCACGACGTAGGCGTCGTGTGGCCCCCGGACCGGCCCCCGGTCGTGCTCTGCGTCCTGACCACGAAGCACGATCCGGCGGGCCCCACCGACAACGCCCTGGTCGCCGAGACGGCCACCCTCGCGGCGCAGGCGCTCCGGCTCCTGTGATCCGCTCGCGGGGCTACTTCAGGTAGGGGCCGTCGGTGCCGATCTTGCCGGGGCCGTTCAGGACGTACACCCGGAGGTTGCCCTTGCCGGGTGCCGCGACGGACAGGGAGCCGTTGGAGACGGTCTTCGTGTCGCCGGTGACGGCGTCGGTGTAGGTGCCGTTGGGGATGCCGGTGAAGGTGGCGTCGCCCGTGACGGTGACCAGGGCGAAGCTGTCCGTGCCGCCTCCGGTGTAGCGGCGTTTGAACGCCATCTGGCCGCTGATGCCGGTGGTGGAGTACTGCCCCATCTGGAGGGCGGGGACGGCGCGGCGGATCCGGTTGAGCCGCTGGAGGTGTTTGACGAGGGGCTGGGCCAGGGTGGTGGCTACCTCGCCGCTCGCGGAGTCGGCCTGGCCGAAGTCGGACGCGGTGACGGAGCCGGTGAGGTGGTCGCCGTAGTAGGCGCGTCCCGTGCCCGCCAGCGGGCAGGTCGGGCCGCAGTCGATCTGTTTGCCCTTCTGGAACTCGATCTCCGACCCGTAGTACAGGGTGGGGATGCCGCGGAAGGTCCACATCAGGGACATGTTCTCGGCCCAGGCGTCGGTGCCGCCGCTGTAGCGGGTGCTCGACTTGTTCGGGCCGTAGTCGTGGCTGTCGACGTAGACGACGTTGTAGGTGGCGTCGTTGACGCTGTCGTCGGAGTCCTTGCCGTTGTTGTAGGCGTTCTGCGCGTCGCCGAAGTTCATGTGCATGCGCATGTCGATGATGTTCATGCCGGAGAACCGGCTGCGGTCCGGCGTGTGGTACGTGTTGCCGTCGAGGAAGGCGTTGGTGGACGTCGGCTGGTTGCCGGTGCCGAGCTGTTCCTCGTAGGTGTACTGCTCGAGGGCCGCCGTCGTGTCGTCGGCGCTGTACTCCTTGCGTTCCTTCCAGGTGTAGAACTGGGCCGAGTGGTTGACCGAGCCGCGGTTCCACTTGTCGTTGACGAAGGCGCCGACCTCGCCGAACACGAAGAAGTTCTGTGCGGCCGTGGTACCGAACCGCTGGGTGACCCGGTCATAGATGGCGGGCAGGAAACGGCGGTTCCAGGTGACGCGCGGGATGTGGACGGCCGTGTCGACACGGAAGCCGTCGACACCCATGTCGATGTACTTGTCGTAGGCGCCGATGAGGTAGTTCTGCACGGGCGTGGACTCGGTGTTGAAGTCGGCGAGGTCCTCGTGCAACCAGCAGGAGCGGGAGTCCTCGCCCTCCCAGTTGCCGATCCAGCACTGGTGGTAGTACGTCTTCGGGAACATGCCCGACGTGGGGCTGGGCCACTGGCAGTTGTAGAGGGTGTAGCCCTCGGCGCTCTTGCCGCCGGTGGGCTTGCCCCAGTTGAGGCAGGTGTTGCCGGTGGGCTCGGCGGTCGACCACAGGTCGCCGTTGTAGTACGACTTCCCGGACTTGGGCTCGACGGTCAGGCCGTCGTAGGTGAAGTCGTCGTTGCGCTCGTCGTAGTACCAGCTCCACTGGGAGTCGCGGACGCCGTACACGGTCGGGGTGAACAGGCCCTTGGCGCCCCAGCGGGAGCTGTGGTTGTAGACGACGTCCTGGTAGATCTTCATGCCCTTGGCGTGGGCCGCGTTGATCAGGTCCTGGTAGGACGCGCCGGCCGACTCCAGGCGGGGGTCGACCTTGTAGAAGTCGTAGCCGTGGTAGCCGTGGTAGTCGTAGTCCGAGCGGTTGAGGACGACCGGGGTGATCCAGACCGCGGAGAAGCCGAGCGCCTTGATGTAGTCGAGCTTGTCGACCAGTCCCTTGAAGTCGCCCCGGAACATGGGGTCGTTGTTGGCCGCGTTGCCGGACTTGACGTGCTGGCTGCCGCCGCGGTCGTTGGAGGTGTCGCCGTCGTAGAAGCGGGCGGTGAGGACGAAGTAGATCGGGTCCTTGCGCGGGTCGGTGGCGAGCGGGGTGCCGGAGGCCGGTTCCGGGGCCTTCTCCCCGGTGGTGGCCGTGGCCGCGGAGGAGGCGGCCGAGGTGTTCCCGGCCGCGTCGACGGCCTTCACCGTGTACGCGTAGGTGGTCTTCTCCTCCAGCCCGGTGTCGGACAGGACGGTGGAGCCCACGTCCGTGACGACCGTGCCCCTGGTGCCGCCCGTGCGGGTGACCTGGTACTTCGTCACGCCCTTGTTGTCGGTGGCCGCGTTCCAGCTCACCACCACGGAGGTGTGGGTGGCGCTCGCGGCGACCCCGGTGGGGGTGGTCGGCGCTTCGGTGTCCGGCGCCTCCGTCGCACAGGGGTCCGTGGCCGCGGCGGTGACGGTGCGGTCCTTCACCGTGGTGGTGCCGGTGGTGATCGTGTAGTCGGCGCTGTTGTTGTTGTCCCACACGCCGTTGCCGTTGTTGAAGGCGGCCTTGAGCGAGGTGGCGGTGCCGATGTCGAGGGTCTTCTTCCACCAGCCGGTGCAGGCGGTCTCCATGCCGACGCCGGGGACGGTGGTCCAGGAGCCGCCCGCGGGCGCGTAGTGGATGTTGGCCGTGGTCCAGCCGGAGGTGGCGGTCGAGTAGTAGACGGTGGCCTGGTTGCCGGATCCGCCGCCGGAGCCGGCGCAGGGATCGCTGTGGGCGATCACCCCGTCCTTCACCGTCAGGGTGCCGGTGCCGAGCGCGTAGTTGTTGCCGCCGTTGTTGTCCCAGGTGCCGCTGCCGTTGTTGAAGGTGGCCTGGAGGCCGGTGGCGGAGCCGAGGTCGACGGTCTTCTTCACCCAGTCCGTGCAGGCCGCCTCCATCCGCACGCCGGGGACGGTGGTCCAGGAGCCGCCGTCGGGGGCGTAGTGCAGATAGGTGGAGGCCCAGTTCCTGGTCTTCGTGTAGTAGAAGACGGTCGCCGTGTTCGAGGCGTCCGCCGCTGTCTCCACGAGGGCGGGGCGGGGGGCGTGTTGGGCCGTCAGCAGGCCGAACACCGTTGCCGAGGCGGCGGCGAGGGCGAGCGCGCGCGACGGGGGGAACGTGCGTCTCATGGTGTGTGTCTCCCAGCGGGCCAGCGGGGCGGGGGAACGCCCTGAAAGGTGAACCGGCAAATTGCTGCAAGTTTTTGCACCGTGAAAGCTACAGGTACATGTCATCCACGTGAAGGGATGTGACGCAAAGGGATGTGACGCAGGGATCCCGTGCAGAGGCGCCCGTCGGGCCTCGGCCCGGCGGCCGCCTCTGCGGCAGGGTCATCGTTGCCGTGCGCCTCCGGCATCCGTCCGGTGCCGATGGTGCGGGACGTGCTCGTGCGCGCGGTGGTGCGGGCGGCTGTACGCGACCACCGCCAGGACGGCCAGGACTGCCACCCCCGCCGCCTCGACGTACAGGGTCGGCCGGACCAGTTCCGCGTCCGTCGACTCGACGAATCCGAACAGACCCGTGGTGAGGCTGAGCACCAGGGCGCCCAGGGTGCCGGCCGTGAAGAGGGCGGTGACCGCGGCCACCGGGGCCAGCCCGCGCACGGGGGTCACCAGCAGCGCCACGGCCAGCAGGATGCCGACGACACCGTTCAGCAGGAACAGCGGCCCGATGGTGACGAGGCCCCGGTAGCCCTCGTCCCACAGGCGCAGATGGATCGCGGCCATCGTCGCCGTCAGCCCCGCGCCGGCCAATCGCAGGACGAGCGTCGCGGCCGTTCGCTCAGTAGCCATTGCTCGTGCCCGTCGACGTGTGGGTGCTGCCGGTCGACGCCGGGGTTCCGGCGACCGTGATGTGCGTCTTCATACCGAGGTCCTTGTGTCCGTCGACCGGGCAGTACACCTGATAGGAGCCGGACTTCAGCGCCACGGTGAGGGTCGTGGACTGCCCGGGGTCCAGTGTCTTGCTGCGGCTCTCGCCGCCGGGGCCATCGAGCTCCAGGGCGTGTTGGTGGTGGCCCATGTTCTGCGCCGTGAAGGTGTACCGGCCGGGGTGATACGTCTGCGTCGAGAGCTGGATGTGGAAGTCGGTCAGCTTCGCCGTGACCGGGGTCCCGGAGGCCGCGGCCTTGGACGGGGCCGGAGCGGTCGTCGTACCGGAGCCGCTGCTGCTGTTGCCGCCGCCTCCGCAGGCGGCGAGCACGGCGGTCAGTCCGCCGGCGGCCACGCCGAGGAGCACGCGGTTACGGATGTGCGGGATGGTCATGAATCGGTCCTCCGGATCGTCCCCCTGCAAGGGGTACGGCCACGGCGGGCGAAGGGATTGCGGATCGGCCGAGGGAGAATTGCTCCGGAGGGAGAATTGCCGTGGAGCGCAATCCCTTCCGGGCGTAGGAACGTATTCCTGGTATGTGGCGCATCGGCCTTTCCTTCGGGCGGGTGCCCGACGAGGCACTGCTCACCGGTCTGACGACGGGCGATCCCGAGCTCGCCGTGGCGTTCGTGCGCCGTTTCCAGAGCACGGTCTACGGGGTGGCCCTCGCGGTCCTGGGCGACGCCCAGCTCGCCGAGGACGTCGCCCAGCAGACCTTCGAGCGGGCCTGGCGGCACGCCCAGGTGTACGACCCGCGGCGGGGATCGGTACGGGCCTGGCTCACGACGATCGCGCACAACCTGGCGATCGACGCGGTACGGGCCCGGCGGGCGAAGCCGGTCGCGCCGGAGGACCTGGACGCGCTGCTCGACGTCGTGACCGAGACGCCCGAGCGGCGGGCGCTCGCCGACGACAACGCGGAGCGGGTCCGGCGGGCGGTGCAGGAACTGCCGCGGGAGCAGGCGCGGGCCCTGGTGATGGCCGGGATCTACGGGATGACGGCCTGGGAGGTGGCGGACGCCGAGCACATTCCGCTGGGCACGGCGAAGACGCGGATCCGGACCGGCACGCGCAAGGTGCGCGCCCTTCTCGAGACGGAGGAGAAGCGGTGAGCGGCATGGAGTGCGAGCGGCTGCGCGAGCAGGGCGCCGAGCTGGCGCTCGGGGTCCTGCCGGCCCGCGAGCGGGCCGAGGCGGTCGCCCATCTGGACCGGTGCCCGGACTGCCGGGAGCACGTCGAACGGCTGACGGCGGTCGGCGACGGTCTGCTCGCCCTGCTGCCGGGCGCCGAGCCGCCGGTCGGTTTCGAGAGCCGGGTCGTACGGGCGCTGGGCGCGGCCCCCGCGCCGAAGCCCCGCAGGCACCGGCTGCGGCTGGCGGCGGCCACGGTGGCCGCGACGGTGGCCTGCGGCTTCGGCGGCTGGGCGGTCGGCACGGTGGTGGAGGGCGCGCCGGCGCCGGTCGCCCAGCGCACGGACAACGGTCTGCGGGAGGCCGCCCTGGTCTCCGGCGGCCATGAGGTGGGCCGCATCTTCGCCCACGGCGGTGACCGGAGCTGGGTGTACATGTCCGTCGAGTTCCCCGGCGCCGACCGGGGTCCGGTGCGGTGTCTGCTGGTCCGCGCCGACGGGTCGACGGTCCCGGTGGGGTCGTTCCCGCTCAAGGACGGTTACGGCTACTGGGGGGCACCGGCCCCGGTCGATCCGACGACCGTGACCGGCGCCCGCCTCGTGGGCCCGGACGGGAGCGTCCTGGCCACGGCACGCTTCCCGGCGTGAGGTCCGCCGGGGCGTGAGCGGATGAGGGTGTCGGCAGGCCAGGCCGTCAGCAGGTGACGGTGCCCTTGCGCAGGGCGTGGCCGCCGTCGTTGGTGTCGTCGGACCAGTAGACGGGCTTCGTGCCGGCGGTGCACTCGTCGGCGCCTGCCAGGGCGAAGCCCTCGTTGTTGTAGTCGGGCATGCCGGTGGGGCGGTTGTAGACGGCGGTGGTGGCGAAGGCTCCGGAGGCGTCGACCCGGAAGGTGCGGTGCTGTCCGTGGCAGGTGTCGTCGCAGACGGCCCACAGGCGGCCGGCCTGCGGTTCCCACTGGAGCTCCATGACGGCGCTCATCCCGCTGGAGAAGGACGCGACGCGGGTGAAGGCGCCGGAGTCCTCGAGGACATAGCCGTGGATCGTTCCGGTGCCTTCGACGCCGAGGAAGAACACGCCGCCGCCGTGGGCGCCGTAGTGTGCCGGGTCGTAGGCGGCGCCGGTCGAGGCGTCCTTGAAGGCGGCGCCGGTCAGCGAGGTGTCGGGCACCCAGGTGATGCCCTCGAAGCCGAGGTTGGAGCCGACGGACGGCAGGTCGGCGGTGAGGTTCCACTCCTTGGCGGCGGTCAGCGTGGTGCCGGTGCCGGAGACGTCGTACTTCAGGACGGACAGCCGGCTGGTGCCGGAGGCGTCGCCGTTGCGCTCGCCGGCGACGAAGACGCCGGCGGCGGATCCACCGCCGGTGAGGGTGACGCCCTCGCTGTCGGGGCTGCCCGAGCCGCCGGGGAAGCGCAGCGTCTTGCCGCCGGTCCAGCCGCCGGTGGTGTCGGGGGTCCAGCCGCCGGTGCCGTTGCGCACCAGGCGCCACAGCTTGCCGCTGTTCTGGGCGCCCCACATCACGCTGCCTTCCTGGTGGAGGCCGCTGAGGTCCTGGCCGAAGACGTTGGAGGCGTCGGCGGTCGTCACGGAGCTGCCGCCGGGCCAGGCCACCGGGGTGCCGCCGCCCGTGCCGCCGCAGTCGTTGGCGGCGCCCAGGGTCAGCTGGGCCGCCGTGAACGCGCCGGTGCCGTCGGGGCAGCGCGACCAGGAGGGGTCGGAGTGCTGACTCCACGAGAAGCTGTCGACGAGGGTCGCGCCGTCCGGCAGGTACAGGCGTGCCTTGTCGGCCGAGCCCAGCCCGAACTTGGCGTGGACGTCGACGGCACGGAACGCGCCCGCGGCCAGCGTGGTCCCCGAGGCGATCTTGTACGACGAGCTGTCCTTGTCGTCCTTGAGGATCCAGCCGGAGAGGTCGACCGTCGCGGTGCCCTTGTTGAACAGCTCGATCGAGTCCTCGACGCTCCCGGTGGTGACCACCTCGTTGATCCGGATGTCGTCGGCCGGGGCGGCGTGGGCCGGGGCGGCGGTCAGCGCTCCGGCGAGGGCCGATCCGGCTGCGAGGAGAAGGGCGAGATCGCGGGGCCGGCGGCGCGTGCGGGATGCGGTCACGATGTCCGTCCAAGGGTCGCGGAAGACAGGGCGCCCCGACGGTCCCGGCCCGGGCCGAACCGGGTGTCCCCCACGGGGCGGACTTCCCGTGAACGGTGGTCGAAGAGTTTTCGCGGCAGGGACCGTGACCAGTCCATTTTACCGGGTCAGGTACGGGAGGGCACGGTCACCGGAAGCAGCGCGGGGCGCTTCGCCCGGCGGCCGTCGCCGGAGGAGCGGCCGCGCAGCCGGCGGACGATCCAGGGGCCGAGGAAGGTGCCGGCCCAGCGCAGCTCGGTGGTGACGGACCGCCAGGCGGGGGTGCGCGTCTCCTCGGCCGGCAGCGGCCGGGTCCAGTCGGCGTCGCTGCCGGGGAGGGCGAGCGCGTGGGCGACGGCGGCCGCGATGCGGGCGTGCCCGAGCGGGCCGGCGTGCAGCCGGTCGGGACTCCACAGGCGCGGGTCGGTCACGACGGGGTGCGCGGCCGTCTCCGCCACCACCACGCCGTGGCGTCCGGCGGCCTCCCTGATGCGCGCGTTGAGCGCCAGGACCCGGGGCCCGAGCGGGCGGGCGAGCGGTGTCATGCGCCCGACGTCGGGGAACGTCAGCGTCGCGACCGTGGCGCCCTGGGCGGTGAGGGCGGCGAACATCGCGTCCAGGTGGCCAGCCACCTCGTCGGCGTCGAAGCCCGGGCGCAGCAGGTCGTTGACCCCGGCGACCACGGTGGCGAGGTCCGGCCGCAGCGCGAGCGCGGGGGCGAGCTGTTCGGCACGCACCTGGCCGGCCCTGCGGCCGCGCACGGCGAGGTTGGCGTAGCGCACACCGGGGCTGTGGCGGGCGACGTGCTCGGCGAGCCGGTCGGCCCAGCCGCGGAGGCCCTGGGCGTCGTCGCCGTCGCCGACCCCCTCGGTCTGGCTGTCCCCCAGGGCGACATAGCGCAGATAGGCACCGTTCGTCATGGATCCGCTCCCCCTATGCAACTGAGCACCTAGGTGCATTGTTGACTATGAGGATAGCGTCCGGGACGGCGTCGGACCCGCCCCCGCCCCAGCGGGTCGAGGTGCGCCTTGCGGCCCGGGGTGACGGCCGCAAGGCGCGGGGCTTCGGGGCTTCGCCCGAGTGGGGTCAGGACGTGCCGGCCGCCTCCTCCCTCAGCTTCTCCAGGACGGACAACCGGTCCTCCGCGTGGATCCGGCGCGTCGTCACCCGGTCGGGGTAGCAGCGCAGGAACATGGAGGTGAAGTGGCTGCCGTAGTGCAGGAACTCGGTGTCGTCGGTGCTGTCGAGCGGGCGGGCCGCGGCCTGGAAGCTGGGCTCGTGGAAGTAGGCGAAGGCGTACCGCTCCCGGTCGGCGAGCTTCACCTTGTGGGGGGTGGAGAGCAGGGTTCCGCCGGTGAGGAACTGGAAGAGGTCGCCGGGGAAGACGGTGAAGGTGTGCGGCACCGGCGGGACGTAGGTCCAGTGGTCGTCGTCCTCGTAGACGCCCGCGGCGCTCTCCTCGGGCAGCCAGTTGCGGTTGCGGCGCTCGCCCTCGATCGGGGGCCGAATGTACAGGGCCTGTCCGGTCTCGTCCTGGGTGGCGATGACCAGCAGACCGTAGTCGGTGTGGGCGCCGATGCCGCGGTCGGTGCCGGCGGACGCGGCGGGGAAGCGCAGGATGCGCATGTGGTGCCATCCGTCGTCGGTCAGCCGGGTGAACGCCTCGATGTCCTGGCCGAGTCCGAGGGCGGTGAGCCGGAGGATCCGCTCGCCGAGGTCCCCGGACTGTTCCATGTACGCGTCGACGGCGTCCCGGTACTGCTCGTCCGGCCAGGGCACGGGGCCGTGGCAGGGCCAGTTCTCGGCGACCCGGGGGTCGTCGGGGGACACGTCCTTGGTGACGGTGAAGATCTCCGAGCCGTCCTGGACGCCGTCGGTCACCTCTTCACCGGAGGCGACGTATCCGCTGTAGCTGAGGTCGCTGAGGTGCCGGGACTTGTCCGCGAGCGGCAGGGAGAAGAAGCGGCGGCTCGCCGCGTAGGCGTCGGCGACCACGCCGCGCTGCGCGAACGGGATGGCGACCTGGTAGATGCCGTCGCGCTGCCATGCTTCGATCATCCGCTGTCCCAGGCGGATGTCCTCGGGTGTCCCGGTGATGGTCTCCGGGATGTCGAACGTGACGAGAGCGGTCAAGGGAGTTCCCTTCGAGGGTGTACGGACTTGCGGGTGCGGGTGTGGTTCGGGGGCGGCTGCGGGTGCCGGTGTGGCGGTCGGGGCAGCCGGGGTCAGGGCTTCGTGCGGACCGGCAGGCTCCGTACTCCGCGGTGGAGCATGCTGGGCCGCCACGTCAGTGCGCCGGGCTCGAACGCCGGGGCCAGGTGGGGGAAGTGCGCCAGGAGGCGTCCGAACGCGATCTCGCCCTCGGCCCTGGCGAGCGGTGCGCCCACGCAGTGGTGGACGCCGTGGCCGAAGGCGAGGTGTCCGCCGGCGGCTCGGGTGACGTCGAGCCGGTCCGGCTCGGGGAAGCGGGTCGCGTCCCGGTTGGCGGAGGTGAGGCCGACGAAGACGAACTCGCCAGCCGGGATGGTCACTTCGCCGACCGGGACCGGATCGGTGGTGCGCCGGAAGTGACTGATGTTGGCCGAGCTGTCGTAGCGCAGGAACTCCTCGACCGCGTGCGGCAGGAGGGAGGGGTCGGCCCGTAGCGCGGCCAGCTGGTCCGGGTGGTCCAGCAGGGCGAGGGTGCCGTTGCCGATGAGGTTCACCGTGGTGTCGAAGCCGCCGACGAACAGCACGACGGCGAGCGAGACGACCTCCTCGTGGGTCAGCCGGTCCTCGCCGTCGTGCGCCAGGACGAGCGAACTGAGCAGGTCGTCGGCGGGGTCGGCGCGCTTGGCCGCCACGATCTCGCTCACCAGGGCTAACAGGGCGTTCGACGCCCTCGTCACGGCCTCCCGGTCGGCGTCGAAGGTGAGGACGGCGGAGGTGGCCCGGAAGTCGGCCCGGCTCTCCTCCGGCACGCCCAGCAGTTCCGAGATGACCGTGCTGACCAGGGGGGCCGCGAACTCGGTCACGACGTCGAACTCCGCGCGGTCGGCGAGGGCGTCGAGCAGGTCGTCGGCGATGGCCTCGATGCGCGGACGCAGCGCGCTCACCCGGCGCATGGTGAAGGCCTTGGCGACCAGGGCGCGCAGCCGGGTGTGGTCCGGCGGATCCATGTTGATCATGGATTGCTGGATGGCGTGGCCGTAGTCGCGCTGGCGGCTCATGTCGGTCTGGTGACGTTCGAAGAGGTGTGCGGCGTCCGCCATGTTCTTGCTGAGCCGGGCGTCCGCGAGCAGGGCGCGGCCCTCCTCGTAGCGGGTGACGAGCCAGACCTTCAGTCCGGTGGGCAGGACGGCCCGGACGACGGGGCCCTCCTCGCGGAGCAGGGCGTACACGGAGTGCGGGTCCCGGACGAAGTCGGGGCCGAGCACCACCGGTTCGGTGGGCGGAGGTGGCATGTGCTGACCGCCTTTCACGGCGCTGTGCGGAGTGTTCCTTCAGGGGAGGCGGTCGCCCAGGCGGAGGGCGATCCGGTCGACGGTTCGGGTGGTGCGGGCGGCGTCGACGGGTCTGGCCCAGAACAGGACGCGGTCGACGCCGGCCGCGTCGTAGGCGTCGACGTCGCGCAGGTCGCCGCCGAAGAGGGTGACGGGCAGCGGCTCGTCGCTGCCGGGTCTGCGGACCGTCTTCTTGAACTCGGCGATCTGGTCGAGGACTCCGGGGCGGGCCATGGGGATCCACGCGTCGCCGTAGGCGAGGACGCGTTCGGTGACCCGGGGGCCGTTGCCGGCGACGAGGACCGGCGGGTGCGGGGCCCGGACGGGCTTGGGCCAGGAGGTGATGTGCTCGAAGTGGACGAAGTCGCCCTGGTAGGAGGCGATGTCATGGGTCCAGATCCGCCGCATGGCCTCGACGCGCTCGCGCAGCACCTGCCAGCGGTCGGCGGGGTGGACGCCGTGGTTGCGCAGCTCCTGCTTGATCCAGCCCGCACCCACCCCGAGGTTCATCCGGCCGCCGGAGAGGACGTCCACGGAGGCCACCGCCTTCGCGGTGACGAGCGGGTCGCGTTCCGGGACGAGCAGGACGCCGGTGCCGAGCTGGAGCGTGGTGGTCGCCTGCGCGACGGCTCCCAGGACGACGAAGGGGTCCATGCCCCGCGCGAACTCGGGGGCGAGGTGCGTGATGTCGTCGCCCTCGGGGGTGACGGCCGGGAGGTGGGTGTGCTCCGGGACGAACAGGGACTCGAAGCCGCGGTCCTCCAGGAGGACGCCGAGCTCGCCGGGCGCGATGGCGTCCCCGGTGGGGAACATGACCAGACCGAACTTCACGACACCTCGCCGCGGGGTGCGCGCGAGGCGGTGTACGCGGCCGCGAGCCGCTGCCGGCCGAGTTTCCCGCTGGGCAGGACCGGCAGCGCGTCGACGATGCGGATCTCGCCGGGGTGCTTGTACGTCCCGATGCGGCCGGACAGGTGCGCCAGCAGCCCGTGCTCGTCGACCCGCCGTCCCGGCTCCGGCTCGACCAGGGCGATCGCCCGTTCACCGGTGCTCTCGTCGGGCACGCCGAAGACGAGGGCGGCGGCGACGTCGGGGTGTGCGGCGAGGGCCTGCTCGATCTCCAGCGGGGCGATCGGATAGCCCTCCACCATGATGAGGTCCTTCTTGCGCCCGACGAACAGCAGGCAGCCGTCGTCCCGTTGCCGCACCACGTCCCCGCTGGCGAGCCACTCGGTGCGGTCGAAGCGGTCCACCCCGGCCCCGTTCCACGTCCCGACGGGCCGGGACGGGGTGCGCAGCAGCAGCTCTCCCGGCTCCCCGGGCGCCGCGTCGACCCTGACCTCGACGCCGGGCAGCGGCCAGCCGATGGACGCCTCGCCCACGGCGTCGATCCTCGGCTGCTCGATCACCGGCGCCGCGGTCTCGGTCATGCCGTACACGCCCGTGAGGTGGGCTCCGAACCGTGCGGCGAAGTCCCGGCTGAGCTCGGCCGGGCAGGCGTCGCCGCCCGCGACACAGCGGGTCCCGGTCAGGTCGGGCGCCGGTCCGGCGGCGGCGCGGGCCTCGGCGAGCAGGGCGCGGAAGCCGGTCGGTGCGCCGCCGATCCAGCCGAAGCGGTGGGTGCGCAGCATGCGCAGGACGACGTCCGGGGTGTTCACCGGGGTCAGGGCCAGCGGACGCCCGGCACGCAGGGAGGTGAGCAGGACGAGGATGCCCCAGGGGTTGATCAGGTTGATCATGTAGTAGGTGGCGTCGGCGTGCCCGACGCCCTGGGCCCGGGTCAGGTCCAGCCCGGCGCCGAGGGTCGCCTGGGAGAGGACGAGGCTCTTCGGGAGGCCGGTGGTGCCCGAGGTGTAGAAGATGGCGGCGAGGTCGTCGGGGCCGGCCGCGTCGGCCGGAGCGTCCGGTGCGTCGTCCGTCAGGAGGTCCTCCCAGGCGGAGGTGGTGGCCGTCCCCGGGGAGTCCAGGATCCACGCCCGCTCGACCGTGGCGCTCTTCTCGGTCACGTGCGCGCAGGGTTCGTGCACCTCGGCCTCGCCGACGTAGAACCGCGGCGCGCTGTCCGCGATCAGCTGGTCCACCTCGCCGGCGGACAGCTTGTGGCTCAGCGGCACGATCACGGCGCCGGTGCGCAGACAGGCGTAGTACACGCCGACCAGCTCGTACCGGTTGGTGAGGTGGACGGCGACCCGGTCCCCGGTGCGCAGGCCCGCCGCGAGCAGTCCGCCGGTGATCCGCTCGGCGAGGGCGAGGACGGTGCCGTACGGGATCGCGTCGTCGAGCGTGAGCAGGGCGGGCGCGTCGGGTCGGCGCAGGGCGGTCTGCTGGAAGTCCGAGAAGATCGACATGGGTACCTCCGGTCGGGACGCCGTGGGCGAGGCGGTGGCCCAGGGGCGGAAAGGGGCCACTCAGGGGGCGGGGGTCTCAGCGAGGCGGGGCCGCCGTGCCGTGGGCGGCGAGCAGGGCGGTGAGGGTGTGCGCGGTGGTGGTGACGTGCTCGGTGAGGAGCCCGAAGTGGCTGCCGGGTGTGGTGGCGTGGGCGGTCAGTCCGGGCCAGTGCCGGGCCCAGCCGCCGTCGGGGGCGGAGGGCACCTGGTCGGCGGCCTGGACGAGGAGGACGGGGGCCGTCAGGGCGGTGGGGGTCCAGTGGTGGCCGAACAGGTCGAGGTACCGGCCCATGGCGGTCAGTCCGGTGTCGTCGTGGGACCAGAACGCGCCCGGTGCCGTGACCCACTCGCGCAGGATGTCGGTCGCCGCGGCCCGGGTGAGGGCGCCGGGCGGCAGGCTGTCGACGAGCACCACGGCCTCGGGGCGCACGCCCCGGTCCTCCAGCCGCCGTGCCGCGGCATGGGCGGCCAGACCGCCGGTGGAGAAGCCGAGCAGGGTGAACGGTTCTCCCCTCGCGCAGGACCGCACGGCGGTGGCCACGGCCTCGGCGACCGCGTCGGCGGTCCCGGGCAGCGGCTCCCCCTCGCCGTACCCGGGCAGAGGTACGGCGGCCACGTCGCACCGTCCGTCGAGCGCGGCGGCCAGCCGCTGGTAGGTGAGGCGCGCGGCGGCGGGGATGAACGAGTCCACGCAGATCAGCGCGGGGCGCCGTCCCTCGCGGCGCAGCCAGGTCGCCGTGGGCACGTCGTCGGGGCCGGGGTCGGTGAACGAGGGCCGCAGGCGGGCGGCCGCCGCCAGCACGGCGATGCCCTCGCCGGTCCGGTCCTCGGCGACCGCCTGCCGCAGCAGCGCGGCGAAGCCGCCGGGGCCGGCCGGTGTGCGCTCCGCGGGGACGGGGGTGTCCGCCGCGGCGAGGAGGTCCCTGAGGTGGGCCGCGAGCGCCGCGGGGGTCGGGTGGTCGAAGACGGTGGTCGCGGGCAGGCGCAGTCCGGTCGCGGCGGCGAGGCGGTTGCTGATCTCCACGGAGGTCACGGAGTCGAAGCCGAGGGACCTGAAGCCCGTGTCGGCGGCGATGGCCGAGGGGTCGGGGTGGCTGAGGACGGTTCCGGCGTGCCGGGTGACGAGGTCGAGGAGGTGTCGGTCCAGGTCGGGTCCGGACAGTCCGTCGAGGCGCCGGGCCGGGGGCTCTGCCGCCGGTCGTGCCGTCGGTGCGGCCGTGCCCAGCTCCGACAGCAGCGTCGTGAGGCCCCGGGCGCGCAGCGCGTCGAGGTCCAGCCGGGCCGGGACGAGCAGCGGGAGGTGGCTGTCGGGGCCGGTGCCGAGGGCGGCGTCCAGGTGGGCGAGGCCTTCGTCGACGGGCATCGGCACGAGTCCGGCCCCCATGACCTGCCGGATCCCCTCGGTGCCGCCGAGCCGCTCGGCCAGTCCGGACCTCGCCTCCCACATGCCCCAGGACAGGGCGGTCCCGGGGAGCCCCTGGCTGCGGCGGTGCTGGGCGAGGGCGTCGAGGTAGGTGTTGGCGGCGGCGTAGCCGGCCTGTCCGGCGAGGCCCAGGACGCCCACCGACGAGGAGTGGAGGACGAAGGCGGCGAGGTCCAGGTGCCGGGTGAGGCGGTGCAGGTGCCAGGCCGCCCGTGCCTTGGGCGCGAGGACGGTGTCGAGCTGTTCGGGCGTCAGATCGCGTACGTCGGCGGGGTCCACGGTGCCCGCGGTGTGGACGACGGCCGTGAGGGGCCGGTCGACGGGCAGCAGGGCGGCGAGGGCCTCGGGGTCGGCGACGTCGCAGGAGGCGACGGTGACGTGCGCGCCGAGGCCCGTGAGCTCCTCCGTGAGGTCGGCCGCGCCGGGCGCCTCGGGCCCGCGCCGGCTGACGAGCAGCAGGTGCCGGACGCCGTGTGCGGTGACGAGGTGCCGTGCGGCGAGGGCGCCCAGGGCGCCGGTGCCGCCGGTGACGAGGACGGTTCCCTCGGGATCGAGGGGGCGGGGCACGGTGAGGACGACCTTGCCCGTGTGGGCGGCGTCCCGCAGGAGGCGCAGCGCTCGGGGAGCCTGCCGGATGTCCAGGGCGGTGACGGGCAGCGGGAGCAGCGCCCCCTTGTCGAACAGCTCGGCGAGGCGGGCGAAGGTCGCGGCGACGCGCTCGGGGTCGTCGGAGAGGGTGTACGGCAGGTAGCGCGTGCCCGGATGGTCCGCCGCGGTGCGCCGGGGGTCGCGCGGGTCGGTCCTGCCGAGGTCGACGAGTCGTCCGCCGGGAGCGAGCAGCCGCAGGGAGGCGTCGGTGAGGTCTCCGCCGAGGCTGTGCAGGACCACGTCGATCCCCCGGCCGTCCGTCGCCGCGCGGAACCTCTGCTCGAATCCGGGATCCCGGGAGGAGGCGATCCGGGAGTCGTCGAGGCCGAGGGCGCGCAGGACGGTGTGCTTGGCGGGGTGGGCCGTGGCGTGGACCTCGGCGCCGAGATGGCGGGCGATCTGCACGGCGGCCATGCCGACGCCGCCGGCCGCGGCGTGCACCAGGACCGTCTCGCCCGCTCGGAGGGCGGCGGTGTCGACGAGACTCTGCCAGGCGGTGAGGAAGGCGGCCGGGACCGTGGCGGCCTGCGCGAACGTCCAGTCCGCCGGGACGCGGACCAGGTGGCGGTGGTCGGCGACCGCCACCTGGCCCATGCCTCCGCCCCAGGCCATGCCCGTCACCCGGTCCCCGGGCTCCAGGCCCGCCACGCCCGGGCCCGTCCCGACCACCACGCCGGCGACCTCGCCGCCGATGCGTCCCGGCTCGGGGTACCGGCCCAACGTGATCAGCACATCGCGGAAGCTGACCCCGACCGCGCGGACGGAGACCCGCACCTGCCCCTCCCCGAGAGGTACGTCGGCGTCGGGGCAGGGTTCGGTCACGAGGTCGTCGAGACTGCCGACCGCCCGCTCGGGGACGGCGACCCGCCAGGCCGTCCCGTCGTCGGGCGGGGTGAGGGTGCCGTCGGGCTCGGCCTCGGTCAGGCGCGGGACGAACGGGCGGCCGTGGCGCAGGGCGAGTTGGGGCTCGCCGGTGGCCAGCGCCGCGGACAGCCCTGCCCACGAGTCGTCGATGTCCACCAGGGTGAACCGGCCCGGGTGCTCGACCTGGGCCGTCCGCAGCAGACCCCACACCGGTGCCTGGGCGAGGCCCGCGACCGGGTCCCCGTCGGTCACGGCCACCGCGCCCCGGGTGAGCACCACCAGGCGGCGGTCACGCGTGCGTGCGTCGGCGAGCCAGGTCCGGACGACCGCCAGCACCCCGTCGGGGTCGGCCGGGCACACGAGGACCACCGGGTCGAAGGGGGCGGCGCCGGGGTCGGCGACCACCCGGTCGCCGGGCCCCAGCGGGGGCGGGTCGCCGTCCGGCACGATCCAGCAGACCGGGCCCGGGGACGCGCCGGCGGGCGGGGACAGTGCGCGCCAGCTCAGCCGGTACGGCCGCACCCGGTGGCCGGAGGGCCGCAGCCGCACCGACTCGACCACGGCGACGGACCGGCCGGTCGGGTCGGTCAGCCGGAGGACGGGGGTGGTGGCGGACAGATGGGCGCGCACGGCGGTGGCACCGGCGTGGACGGTCAGGCCGGAGAGGGAGAACAGCATGCGGGGCCGCCGCTCCCCCGCGCGCTCCGTCACCGCGGCGATCAGCGTGGCCTGGAGGCCCGCGTCCAGGAGCGTGGGGTGCAGGGCGTACGCCGCCCGGGCCTCGGTGTCCTCCGGTGGCAGGCTCGCCTCCAGATGGACGTCGGTGCCGTGCCGCCAGGCGGCCGTGATCCGCCGGAACGCGGGCCCGAGCGTGATGCCCTGGTCGACGAGGCGCCGGTACAGCGCGTCGAGGTCGACGGGTTCGGCGCCGGCGGGGGGCCAGGCCTCCTCGTCGGACCGGTCGGCCGGGTCGGCGGCGGTGGGCTCGGCCGGGGAGAGCGTGGCGGTGGCGTGCCGTGTCCAACCGGTACGGCCGTCCGCGCGCAGCCGGAAGGAGAGGTCGGCGGAGCGCCGCCCGTCGGGGGTGGCCGGGCCGACCCTCACCTGGATGTCGACGGCGGAGTCCTCGGGCAAGGGCAGGGGGGTGTGCAGCAGGAGGTCGTCGAGGCGGCCGCAGGCGAGCCGGGTCCCGGCGTGCAGCAGCAGTTCGGCGGTCACGGCGCCGGCCGCCGTGACGGTGCCGCCGACCATGTGGTCGCGCAGCCAGGGGTGCTCCCGGCTCGACAGGGTGCCGGTGAACAGGGCGCCCTGCCCGTCGGCGAGATCGACGGCGACGGCGAGGAACGGGTGGTCGAGGGTGGTCAGACCACCCCCGGCGGCGCGCTCCCGGGGCGGGGTGCGCAGCCAGTGGCGGCGGCGCTGGAAGGGGTAGGTGGGCAGGTCGACGCGGTCGGCGTGGGGCAGGATCCGGCTCCAGTCGAGGGCCGCGCCCCGGACGTGGAGCCGGGTCAGGGCGGCGGTGAGGACCCGGGGTTCGTCGCGGCCCTTGCGCAGGGTGGGCGCCCAGACGGTGCCGGGCCCCGCGGTGCCGGACTGGCCGAGCGCGGTGAGGACGGCGTCCGGTCCGATCTCCAGGAAGGTGGTGGTGCCCAGGGCCCGGAGCCGGCCGACGGCGTCCGCGAAGCGTACGGTGCCGCGCGCGTGCCGGGCCCAGTACTCGGGCGAGCAGGCCTGTTCGGCGGTGAGGAGACCGCCGGTGAGGGTGGAGACGACGGGCAGGGCCGGCGGCCGTAGGTCCAGGCCCGCGGCCACCGCACGGAGGTCGTCGAGCACGGGGTCGAGGTGCGGTGAGTGGAAGGCGTGGCTGACGCGCAGCCGGCGGACGACACGCCCCCGCTCCCGCCAGTGTGCGGCGATCCGGGTCACGGTGGCGTCGTCGCCGGAGATCACGGTGGCGGACGGTCCGTTGACCGCGGCGACGCCCGCCAGGTGCTCATGGCCGGACAGGGTGGCGAGGACCTCCTCCTCGCCCGCCGCGACGGCGATCATCGCGCCCGTGGCGGGCAGCGACCGCATCAGCCGGCCGCGTGCGAGGACGAGCGTGGCCGCGTCGGCGAGGGACATGACCCCGGCGGCGTGGGCGGCGGAGATCTCTCCGACGGAGTGGCCGGCCAGCCGGTCGGCCCGCAGCCCCAGGTGCTCGACGGTGCGGTGGAGGGCGACTTCGAGCGCGAAGAGGGCGGCCTGGGTGAAGTCCGTACGATCCAGCAGTCGCGCCGCTTCGGTGCCCGGGTCGGCGAACATCACCTCCCGCAGCGGGCACGGCAGGTGGGGGTCGAGGTGGGCGCAGGTCTCGTCGAGGGCCTCGGCGAACACCGGGGAGTGCGCGTGCAGGCCCCGGCCCATGCCCGGCCACTGGGAGCCCTGGCCGGAGAAGAGGAACGCGGTCTCACCCGGCCCCCGTACGCCGAGGGTGAGGCCGGTGGCGGTGCGGTCGTCGGCGGCGAGGGCGTCGAGGGCGGTGAGCAGCCCGGCGCGGTCCCCGGCCGTGACGACGGCCCGGTGGTCGAGGTGCGCCCTGGTCGTGGCCAGGGAGTGGCCGACGGCGGCGAGGTCGGTGTCCGGCGCGGCCCCGACGAACCCGGCGAGCTGTGCGGCTTGGGCGCGCAGTCCCGCGGGCGACGCGGCGGAGAGCGGCCACAGCAGTCCCGGGGCGGGCAGCGCCGGGGGCGGGGGCACGGTGTCGGACCGGGTGTCGGGGGGCGGGGCCTGTTCGAGGATCACATGGGCGTTGGTGCCGGAGATGCCGAAGGAGGACACCCCGGCCCGGCGGGGGCGGCCGGTCTCCGGCCAGGGACGGAGGGCGGTGAGCAGCCGGACCGCGCCCGAGGACCAGTCCACGCGGGAGGAGGGGACGTCGGCGTGCAGGGTGCCGGGGAGTTCGCCGTGCTGCAGGGCCATGACGGTCTTGATGACCCCTGCGACGCCCGCGGCCGCCTGGGCGTGGCCGATGTTGGACTTGAGCGACCCCAGCCACAGGGGGTGCTCGGCGGGGCGGTCGCGGCCGTAGGCGCGCAGCAGGGCGTTGGCCTCGACGGGGTCGCCGAGAGCGGTGCCGGTGCCGTGGGCCTCGACGGCGTCCACGTCGGCCGGGGTGAGTCCGGCGTCGGCCAGGGCCAGGCGGACGACCTGTTCCTGGGCGGGGCCGTTCGGTGCGGTGAGGCCGTTGGAGGCGCCGTCCTGGTTGAGGGCGCTGCCCCTGATCACCGCGAGCACCGGGTGGCCGGCCGCGCGGGCGTCCGACAGCCGTTCCAGCAGCACCAGGCCCACGCCCTCGGAGAAGCCGGTGCCGTCGGCGCCCTCGCCGAACGCCTTGCACCGTCCGTCGGGGGCCAGGCCTCCCTGGCGGCCGAACTCGACGAACACCTCGGGGGTGGCCATGACGGTCGCGCCGCCGGCCAGGGCGAGGGAGCATTCGCCGGAGCGCAGGGCGCGGACGGCGAGGTGGACGGCGGTCAGGGACGAGGAGCACGCGGTGTCGACGGTGACGGCGGGTCCGTTCAGGCCGAGGGTGTAGGCGATACGGCCGGAGGCGACGCTGGTCAGGCCGCCCTGGAGGCGGTAGCCCGCCAGGCCGGGTACGTGCCGGTCGAGGGGCGGCAGGTAGTCCTGGTGGGTGGTGCCGACGAAGACGCCGGTCGGGGTGGACCGCAGCGCCGCCGGGACGATGCCGGCCCGTTCCAGGGCCTCCCACGCGGTCTCCAGCAGCAGCCGCTGCTGCGGGTCCGTGGCCAGCGCCTCCCGGTCGGAGATCCCGAAGAAGGCGGCGTCGAACCCGGCCGCGTCCTCCAGGAACCCGCCGTACCGGGCGCGTCCGTCACCCGGGCCGGACAGCGTGTCGGGGTCCCAGCCCCGGTCGGCGGGGAACGCGCCGATCGCGTCCGTCCCGTCGGCGACCAGGCGCCACAGCTGTTCGGGGGTGCGCACCCCGCCGGGCAGCCGGCAGGCCATGGCGACCACGGCGACGGGCTCACGGGCGGCGTCGAGCAGTTCCCGGTTGCGCCGCTTGAGCCGCTCGTTGGCCAGGAGGCTGCGCCGCAGGGCCTCGGTGATCCGCGTCTGCGCGGACGGGTCGGGCGCGGTCGGCTCCGTACGGGTCGTCATGAGGCCTCCCCGGCCAGGGCGATCGCGACGAGTTCGTCGAGGCCGGCTTCCTGGAGGCGGGTGTCGTCGCCCACGGGGAGTCCGGCGGCGTGGGCGGTGTCGGCATGGGCACGGGCATGGCCATCGGCATCGGCATCGGCGGATCCGGTGTCGCCGCGCGGGAAGAGCTGCTCGTCGAGGTGGGCAGCGAGGGCCGCCGGGGTCGGGTGGTCGTAGGTGAGGGTGGCGGGCAGGCGCAGTCCGGTGGCGGAGGACAGCCGGTTGCGGAGTTCGAGGGCGGTGAGGGAGTCGAATCCTGCGGCCTTGAAGGGCTGTTCGGAGGGCAGGGGTGTCGAGCGGTCGAGGCCGAGGACGGTGGCGGAGTGGTCGGTGATCAGGCCGTGCAGGTGGCGCAGCCGGGCCTGGGGGGCGAGGGCGGCGAGGTCCTGCCGCAGGTCGGGGACGGGTCCGGGGGCGGTTCGGTGGACGGGGGTCGCGGTGGTCAGGCGGCGCAGCAGGGGGTGCAGGGTGCCGCGTTCGCCGTTGGTGCGCAGGGTCCGCCGGTCGAGGGGGGCGGCGGTGAGGACCGGGTGCGGCAGGCTCAGGGCGGCGTCGAGGAGGGCGTGGCCGTGTGCGGCGGTGAGGGGGGCGAGGCCGGTGCGGGCGATCCGGGTGTGGTCGGTGCCGGTGAGGGCGCCGGTGAGGCCGGTGACGGGCTGCCACCAGCCCCAGGCGAGGGAGGTGGCGGGCAGGCCGAGGCGGTGGCGGTGGTGGGCGAGGGCGTCGAGGAAGGTGTTGGCGGCCGCGTAGTTGCCCTGGCCGGGGTTGCCGAGGGTGCCCGCGGTCGACGAGTACAGGACGAACGCGGCGAGGTCGAGGTGCCGGGTCTGTTCGTGGAGGTGCCAGGCGGCGTCGACCTTCGGTGCGAACACCGTGGCGAGGTCGGTGGGGGTCAGCCGGGCGACGGTGCCGTCCGCGAGGACGCCCGCGGTGTGGAACACCCCGGTCAGGGGATGGGCGGACGGTACGGAGCCGAGGAGGCGCCGGAGCGCTTCCGGGTCGGCGGTGTCGCAGGCGGCGACGGTGACCGTGGCACCGGTGCGCTCCAGGTCGGCGCGCAGCCGCTCGGCCCCCTCGCCGGCCGCTCCTCGGCGACTGGCGAGGAGCAGATGGCGCACGCCGTGGGCGGTGACGAGGTGGTGGGCGAGGAGTCCGCCGAGGGTGCCGGTACCGCCGGTGATCAGGACGGTGCCGGCGGGGTCCAGCGGGCGGGGCAGGGTGAGGACGATCTTTCCGGTGTGGCGGGCCTGCTGCATCAGCCGGAAGGCGTCGGTGGCGTGCCGGATGCCGTAGGAGGTGACCGGCAGCGGGGTCAGCTCACCGGTGTCGAAGAGCCGGCGCAGGGCGGTGAGGATCTCCTCGGTGCGTTCGGGGCTCGCGCTGTCGCGCCGGTCGAACGCGCGGTAGGTGAGGCCGGGGTGGGTGACGGCCAGGTCCGCGGGGTCCCGGATGTCGGTCTTGCCGAGTTCGATGAAACAGCCTCCGGGGGCCACGAGGTCGAGGGAGGCGTCGGTGAACGGGCCGGCCAGGGCGTTGAGGACGACGTCGATCCCGCGCCCGCCGGTGGCGGTGCGGAAGCGCTCGGCGAAGTCGAGGGTGCGGGAGCCGGCGAGGTGCTCGTCGTCGTAGCCGAGGCCGCGCAGGGTGTCCCACTTGCCGGGGTGGGCGGTGGCGTAGGGGATCGCGCCGAGGTGACGGGCCAGTCGGGTGGCGGCCTGGCCCACTCCCCCGGCGGCGGCGTGGATCAGGACGGTCTCGCCGGGCCGGACGCCGGCGAGGTCGACGAGGGCGTGGTAGGCGGTGACGTGGGCGACGGGCACACTCGCGGCCTCGGCGAAGGACCAGGTGTCGGGGATGCGGGCCGTCATGCGCCGGTCGGCGACGACGACCGGCCCGAAGGCCTTCTCGGTGAGGGCCGCCACGCGGTCCCCGACGGTGAACCCGTCGACGCCGGGCCCGGTCTCGGTGACGATGCCGGCGGCCTCGGCTCCGGAGTCGTGCTGGACGGCGATGAGCCCCAGGGCGGCGGCGGTGTCGTAGAAGTTGACGCCTGCGGCGCGCACCGCGATGCGGACCTGGCCGGGTGTCAGGGGGGCTTCGGCTTCCGGGGCGGGCAGCAGGGCGAGGGCGTCGAGTCCGCCGCCGCCCGTGGTGTCCAGCCGCCACGGGGCGCTGTCGGCGGGCGGGGTGAGCAGCTCGGCCGTGGACGTCCGGGCCAGGTGCGGCAGGAGCGGCTGTCCCTCCCGCAGGGCCGCCTGTGGATGTCCGGCGGCGAGTACGGCGCCCAGGGCGGCCGTGCTGTCGGGGTGGCCGTCCGTGTCGACGAGGACGATCCGGCCCGGGTTCTCGTTCTGGGCGCTGTGCAGCAGGCCCCGGGCGGGGCTGTGGGCGAGGCCGGGCGGGTCCTGCGGGCCGGTGACCACGGCGTGGCGGGTGACGACCGCCAGCACGGTGCGCTCCAGGCGTTCGTCGGCGAGCCAGGTCCGCAGGAGGTCGAGGACCTCCTGGCAGAGGGCGCGGGCCGCGGCGGGGACGTCGGCGCTCTCCGGTTCGGGTTCCGGCAGCGCCCAGACGACGAGTGCGGGCGGTGGGGTGCCCGAGGCGAGGGCCGCGGTCAGGTCGGACGGACCGGCGTACCGGGGTGTCCCCTTCGCGAGCGGGTCGGAGCCGAGCACCGCCCAGTCCCCCGGGATGCCGCCGTCCGCCGGGTCGGCGGGGCTCCAGGCGAGGTGCAGGAGGTCGTGTTCGGGTCCGGTCGGGGTGAGGCGTCGGAGCCGGTCGGCGGTGGTGGCGCGCAGGGTGAGGGCCTCGACGGTGAGGACGGGTGCGCCGGTGTCGTCGGTGGCGTCCAGGGCGAAGGTGTCGGGGCCGGTGCCGCGCAGGTGGACGCGGAGCCGGGTGGTGGGTGTGCCGGTGTGGGTGATGCCGCGGAAGGTGAAGGGCAGCCGGGGTCCGGCGGGGCCGTCGGCGTCGGGCAGGGCGATGGGGTGCAGGGCGGTGTCGAGCAGGGCCGGGTGCAGGACGTGGCCGGTGGCCGGGAGTTCCTCCGGCAGGTGCGCCTCGGTGTGGACGTGCTCGCCGTGGCGCCACGCGGAACGCAGTCCGGTGAAGGCGGGTCCGTAGTCGTATCCGGCTTCGGCGAGGCGCGCCCGCAGCGTGGTCAGGTCGACGGGTTCCGCGTCCTCGGGCGGCCGGGCCGCCGGGCGTGACCGGCCGGGGGCGTCCCGGGTCAGGCGGGCCGTGGCGTGGAGGGTCCAGGCAGGCGGGTCGGTGTCGTCGGGGGTGTGGGGGCGGGCATGCAGGGTGAGGGGGCGGTGGCCGTCGGGGTCGGGCGGTCCGACCCGCAGGTGCAGGTCCATGGCGTGCTGCTCGGGCAGGACCAGCGGGGTGTGCAGGGTCAGTTCGGCGATGTGGCGGCAGCCGGTGAGCTGGGCCGCGTGCAGGGCGAGGTCGAGGTAGGCGGTGCCGGGGAGGAGGGCGACGCCCGCGGCGGCGTGGTCGCCGAGCCAGGGGTGGGTGCCGAGGCCGATCCGCCCGGTGAGGAGGAGTCCCTCGTCGTCCGGGAGGTCGATGGCCGCCCCCAGGAGGGGGTGCCGGGTCCCGCGCTGTCCGGCGGCCGTGACGTCCGCCGGTGTCGGTGCGGTGAGCCAGTGGCGGCGGTGTTCGAAGGGGTAGGTGGGCAGGGCGACCGGGTGGGCGGCGGGCCCGTCCGGCCGGTGGAGGTCGTGGCCGTGGGTGTGCAGACGTGCCCGGGCGGCCGTGAACGCGGCGTGCTGCGGCCTGGCCCGGTGCAGGGTGCCGGTGACGAGTGCGTCGGCGTCGAGGGTCTCCTCGATCGGCGGCACCAGTACCGGGTGCGGGCTGCACTCCAGGAAGGCGCGGTGGGACTGCCCGGCGAGCAGGCGGAGGGTGTCGGTGAGCCGTACGGGGCGGCGCAGGTTGTCGTACCAGTACGCGGCGTCCAGGGCGGTGCCGTCGAGCGGGGTGTCCTGGAGGCGGCCGTCGACGGTGCTGTGGAAGGCGACGGTGGTGGGCCGGGGCGCGAGGTCCGCGAGGCGGGTGAGGAGGTCCTCGCGGAGGCGGTCGATGTGCGCGGAGTGGCTGGCGTAGTCGACGTCGATACGGCGGGCCCGCACGCCGTCGGTCTCGCAGCGCCGCAGCAGGGCGAGGACGTCGGCGGTGTCGCCGGCGACGACCGTGGCGGCGGGGCTGTTGACGGCCGCGATCCCGATCCGGCCCTCGTACGGGACGAGGAGGTCCCTGGTCCGGTCGGCGGGGAGGCCGACGGTGGCCATGGCGCCGGTGCCGGACAGCTCCACGAGGGCCCGGGCGCGCAGGGCGACGAGCTTCGCCGCGTCGGGCAGGGTGAGGGCGCCGGCGATGTGGGCGGCGGCGATCTCCCCCTGGGAGTGCCCGACCACGGCGTCGGGCCGGATGCCGTACGACTCCCACAGCCGGGCGAGCGAGGTCATGACCGCGAACAGTGCGGGCTGGACGACGTCGACGCGTTCCAGGGCGGGTGCGCCGGGTGCGCCGCGCAGGACGTCGACGACCGACCGGCCGGTGTACGGGCGCAGCGCGTCGTCGGCCCGGTCGAGGGCGTCCCGGTAGGCGGGGTGGGTGTCGTACAGCTCCATGCCCATGCCGGGCCGCTGGGAGCCCTGGCCGGGGAAGACGAACACCAGTTTTCCGGGGCCGGTGGGCCCCACCGTGCCCCGCGTCAGGTTGGGGTGGTCCCGTCCCTGGGTCAGCGCGCCCAGTCCGTCGAGGAGTTCAGCGCGGGTCCGGCCGTGGACGACGGCACGGTGGGGGAACCGGCTGCGGGTGGTGGTGAGGGCGTGGCCCACGGCTGCGGGGTCGGCGCCGGGGTGCCGGTCGGCGTGCCGGCGGAGCCGGTCCGCCTGGGCGCGCAGGGCGGTCGGGGTCTTCGCCGAGAGCGGCCAGAGCAGTTCGCCGGAGGGGTCCGTGGGGGCGGCCGCGGGGAGTGGGGGCGCCTGTTCGAGGACGAGGTGGCCGTTGGTGCCGGAGACCCCGAAGGAGGACACGGCGGCCCGTCGGGGGCGGTCGCCGGTGTCCGGCCACGCGCGCTGTTCGGTGAGGAGCCGCAGGGCGCCGGCCGACCAGTCCACGTGCGGGGAGGGCGCGTCGATGTGGAGGCTGCGCGGCAGCAGTCCGTGCCGGAGGGCCATCACCATCTTGATCAGGCCCGCCACGCCCGCGGCGGCCTGGGTGTGCCCGAGGTTGGACTTGATCGAGCCCAGCCAGGCGGGGGTGTCGGCGGGCCGCTGTCCGTAGGTGTCGAGGAGCGCGTGTGCCTCGATCGGGTCGCCGAGGCGGGTTCCGGTGCCGTGTGCCTCGATCGCGTCGACGTCCGCCGGGGTCAGCCGGGCCTGGGCGAGGGCGTGGCGGATGACCCGTCGCTGGGCGGAACCGCTGGGCGCGGACAGGCCGTTGGAGGCGCCGTCCTGGTTGACGGCGCTGCCCCGGATCACCGCGAGCACCGGGTGTCCGGCCGCGCGGGCGTCCGACAGGCGTTCCAGCAGCACCATGCCGACGCCTTCGGCCAGTCCGATGCCGTCCGCGGACGCGGCGAACGCCTTGCAGCGGCCGTCGGGGGCGAGGACGCGCTGCCGGGAGAACTCGACGAGGACGCCGGGGCCGGACATCACGGTGGCGCCGCCCGCCAGGGCGAGGGTGCAGTCGCCGGCGCGCAGGGCCCGGCAGGCCTGGTGGACGGCCACGAGGGACGAGGAGCAGGCGGTGTCCAGGGTGATCGCCGGGCCCTCCAGGCCGAGCGCGTAGGCGATCCGGCCGGAGGCCACGCAGGCGGCGGTGCCCATGAAGGCGTGGCCGGCCACGTCGTCGGAGGCCTGGTGGAGACGGGGGCCGTACTCCTGGGAGATGAGGCCGGCGAACACCCCGGTGGGGGTGGAGCGCAGGGTCTCCGGGTCGATGCCGGCGTGTTCGACGGCCTCCCAGCACACTTCGAGCAGCAGGCGCTGCTGCGGCTCCATCGCGGTCGCCTCGCGGGGCGAGAGGCCGAAGAAGCCCGCGTCGAAGCCGGCCGCGTCGTAGAGGAATCCGCCGTTCGGCGAGGAGATCCTGCCGAGTTCGCCGGGGGTGGGGTCGTACAGGCCGTCGGTGTCCCAGCCGCGGTCGGCGGGGAAGCCGCCGATGGCGTCGCGGCCGCCGAGCACCAGGTCCCACAGGGAGTCCGCGTCGGTCACGCCGCCCGGGAAGCGGCAGCCGATGCCGACGACCGCGATCGGCTCGTCCGCGTCCGGGGCGCCCTGTGCAGCGGCGTCCGTGTCGGCGCGGGTCGGCTCGTCGGCCGGTGAGGCGAGGCCGAGTGCGCGGCGCAGGTGCTCGGCGAGCGCGAGCGGGGTGGGGTGGTCGAAGACGAGGGTGGGCGGGAGGTCGAGGCCGGTGGCTGCGGAGAGCGCGGCGGCGAGTTCGACGACGCCGAGCGAGGTGAGGCCGGTCTCCAGGAAGGTCCGGGCGGGTGTGGTGACGGGGCGGCCGAGCACCCGGCCGGTGGCTGCGGCGACCAGGTCGGCGAGGAGGTCCCGCTGTCGGGCGGGGGTGGCGGCGCGCAGGGCGGAGGTGTCGAGGGGGGCCTCGTGCGGGTCGTGACGCGTCACGGTGACGCGTGGCCGGGGCACGAGGCGTTCGTACGCCGTCTCCCAGGTCACGGGTACGCCGTTGACGAACGCGTGGGTGAGGGCCTGAAGGAGGCTCGCGCGGTCGCTCCTGCGGTGGTCCAGCGTGGGGATCGCCGCGCCGGTCACACCGGCCGCGCGCAGGGTCTCGTCGATGGCGGGGGTGAGGGTGGGGTGACCGCTCACCTCGATGAAGAGCCGGTGGCCGTCGGCGACGAGGGCGCGTACGGCCTGTTCGAAGAGGACGGTGCCGCGCAGGGACCGGTACCAGTGGCCGGGGGTGAGGTCGGGGCCGTGCAGGCGGGTGCCGGTGGCGGTGGAGTAGAAGGCGGCGCGGTGCGGGCCCTCGGGCGCGGCGTGCGGTGCGTGGTCGAGCATGAGGTCGCGCAGGGTCTCGGTGTGGGCCGAGTGTCCCGCGACGTCGATGCCCGGCACGCGCCAGGCCCAGACGCCGTCCCGGGCCAGTGCGGCGAGGAGTTCGGTCACGGCGTCCGCGTCGCCGCTGACGGTCACGTTGCGGGCGCTGTTGACGGCGGCGACGTCCAGCCGGCCGGCCCATCGGTCGAGCAGGGGGCGGACACGGTCGGCGGGTGCGGCGACGGAGGCCATCGCGCCCCGGCCCTCGATCCGGGTGAGCGCGGTGCCGTACAGGACGAGGAGCCGGGCGGCGGCGTCCGTGTCCAGCGCGCCGGCGGCGTGGGCGGCGGCGATCTCTCCGACGGAGTGGCCGACGACCGCGCTCTCCCGCAGGCCGTGGGCGCGCCAGGTGTCGGCGAGGGCCGAGGAGAGGGCGAACTGAACGGGCTGGAGGGTGGCCAGACGGGTGAGTTCCGCGCCTTCGGCGAGTGCGGTGGCGGGGTCCCAGCCGTCGAGGTGCGGGCGCAGGGCGCGCCCGTAGCCGCGGAGGCGGTCGCCGAACTCGGGTACGCAGGTGAGCAGTTCCCTCGCCGTGCCGGGGCGGTCGGCGCCCTGGCCGGGGAAGACCAGGACCGGGCGGCGGGCCGCGTCGGCGGTTCCGGTCAGCACGTGCCGGGCGGGGCGGCCCTGGGCGAGGGCGGTGAGTCCGGCCAGGAGCGAGGCCCGGTCGGGTGCGAGGACGGCGGCGCGCCGTGGGCCGTGACCGGTCGTCAGGAGGCGGTGGCCGAGGTCCCGCAGCGCTTCGTCCGGGGTGGTCCCGAGCTGCTCGTGCAGCCGGTGGGCCGCCGCGGCGAGCGCGTCCGGGGAGTCCGCGGAGACCACGACGGGTGGGCTGAGCTGTTCCATGGTCAACTTCGCTCCTTGGCAACGGACTTGCGCCAGCCGAGCTGTGCCGCCGGATGGACCAGCAGACGGGCCGGCTGCTCGCTGCGGAGCAGGACGTCGGCGAGCCGGCGGCGGATCTCCCGTTCGTCGGCCGAGGCGTCGGCGCAGTAGACGTCGAGGGTGAAGACGGTGTCTCCGGCGTCGTTCCGGTACGGCCAGGCCTGTGCACCCAGGACGCCGGGGAGGGTCTCCGCGACGGCGCAGACCGACCGCAGGCTGACCTTCTCGCCACGGCTGATGACATAGGTGGGGCGGCGGCTGTGGAAGTAGAGGTAGCCGTCGTCGTCCCGGCGGAAGAGGTCGCCGGTGGCGAGGGAGGTCCTGGTGCCGTCGGTGGGGGGTGCGGGCTCGTCGGGGTGGCCGACGCGGCGGAGCATCCCGGTGTCGGTCTCGACGATCAGCTCGCCGACGGCGTCGCCGGGCTGTGCGGGGCGCAGTCGTACGTCGACACCGGGGAGGGGAAGGCCCACGGAGGTGTGCCGGTGGGGCGGTTCGCGGTGGGCGGCCAGGGTGGCGACCCGGGGGCCGGCCTCGGTGAGGCCGTAGGTGAGGTACAGCTCCAGGTCCGGGTTCCGCTCCCGTAGGTGCGCCACGGAGGCGGCGTCGAGCAGGTCGCCGCCGACGGTCAGCGCGCGCAGGGGCGCGGGGAGCGGGCGGCCGGTCCCGAGCCAGGCCGCGGTCAGCGCGGGGGTCAGTGAGGAGACGGTGATCCGGTGGTCCTGGAGGGTGCGGGCGTGGCGGGCGGGGGTGAACGGGGGTCCCGTGACGACCGCCCGGCCGCCCGAGACCAGGGTGGCGAGGAGTTGGGCGACGAAGGCGTAGGAGTAGTGCAGGGGCAGGTTGATCAGGACGCGGTCGGCGGCGGTCTGGCCGATGGCGTGCGCGTGGCGGCTCGCGTTGAGCAGGAGGGACTCGACGCGGTGCAGACAGCCGCTGAACACGCCGGAGGTGCCCGAGGTGAGCAGGACGATCTCGCCGGGCCGGTACCGGCGGGCCGGCACCCCGTGCAGGAACGCCGACTGGACCGTTCCGCCGACGGTGAGCGGTGGTTCGCCCGGGCCGGGTCCGGGCGGGACGCGCGGTGCGAGGAGCACGTCGGCGCCGAGGGCCCGGGCCATCCGCTCGATCCTCGACGGCGGGGCGGACGGCGGGAGGAGCACCGGGACCGCTCCCTGGGCGAGCAGGGCGAACACGACGGTGACGAAGTCCCGGCCGTTCGGCAGGGCCACCAGGACGGGTCGGCCGGCCGTGAGTCCGAGCTGTGCGAGGTCGTCCGTGACGGTGTCGAACCGGGGGCCGGGCGCCGGGGGCCGGTCGGCCTGGACGAGGTCCCGGAGGAAGTCCTGCACGGCGCTCGGCTGGATGCTGCCAAAGGTCTTCACTTCAGCCTTCCCGCTGGGTCTCCCGGAGGATCGTGCTGGTGACGCGGTGGCCCGAGGCGTCCGCGCGGTGGGTCGTGAGGAGCACATGGCCGGCCGTGCCCTGGGCGAGCCAGACGCGGGCGACGGCGACGGCGGGCGCCAGGCCCTTCTCGGGCGGCATGGACAGGGTCAGGCTCGGCCCGCCGAAGCCCAGGAGCTGGGCCGGGAGGCCGCACACGGAGCCCGGGTTGGCCCCGGAGAACCGCAGCGGTGAGACTCGGCCCGCCGGGATGGTCGCGGCGAGTTCCCGCATGGTGTGCGCGGTGCAGTGGTCGCTGACGGCGATGTGCCCCACGCTGTCGCGGACCGCCCGGAGGTCGCCGCCGTACGCCTCGACGGCGCGCTCCACCGCTTCGAGGACGAGCCAGGAGACGGGGTCCGCGTAGACGGACGTGCGGCGCGGGGTCCGTGCGCCCGACAGGTCGCGGGCGGTCGCCACGCCTTCGCCGAGGACGTCGAGGCCGTGGGGTGCGGATGCGTTCATACGGCCGTGCTCCCGGGTCCCTGGAGGACGAGACAGGTGTTGAAGCCGCCGAAGCCGAGGGTCACGCTGATGCCCGCTCCCGGTTCGAGCTTGCGGGGGTGGGCGGCGGGGATCGGGAGGGTGAGCTGGGGCAGGGGGTCGCGCAGGGCGTGGACGGGGGGTGCGGACCCGGTGTCGAGGGCCTGGAGGACGGCGATCGCCTCGATGGCGCCGGTCGCGCCGAGGGTGTGCCCGACCGCCCCCTTCGTCGCGAACACCACGGGCGGGCGCGGCACGTGGGCGAAGACCTGGGCGTAGGCGCGGGCCTCCACCTCGTCGTTGACCGGGGTTCCGGAGCCGTGCGCGTTGACGACGGCGATGTCACCGGGGTCGAGGCCGGCGGTGGACAGGGCGCGCCGGACGGCCAGGACGACGTTCTTGCCGGAGGGGTCGGGGGCGACGGCGCTGGCCGCGTCGTTCGAGGAGGCGGCGCCTGCGAGCACGCCGCGGGGGCGGGCCCCTCGGGCGCGGGCCCCCGCCTCGGTCTCCAGGACGAGGAACGCGGCGCCCTCGCCGAGCAGGGTTCCGTCGTGGCCGGTGTCGAAGGCCCGCAGGTCGTGGCGGCTCATGGTGCCGAGCCGCGAGTGGCCGAGGCGTTTGCCGGGGGTGAGGACGTCGGCGCCGCCGCAGACGCAGATCTCGGCGGCGCCCGCCCGCAGGAGGGCGAGTCCGGTCAGGATCGCGTCGGATCCGGCGGAGCAGGCGGTGGTGACGGTCACCGGCTCCTTCGCACAGCCGGCGTCCCGTGCCGCGTCGGTGGACCAGCCGGAGAGGGAGGTGACCGCGGACCGTTCGAGATGGGGTCCGTAGCTGGTCCCGAGAACGGGCAGGATCCGCGGGTCGCCGGGGTCGATTGCCGCGTCCTCAAGGGCTCGTAAGAGCGTGGCACGTGTCAATTCGTGCTGGCGTCGGTCGGCGGGCCGGTCCATGGGGATGTCGGGCAGGACGGCGGCGCGGGTGCTTCGCAGTGGGAAAGGGGAAGAGACGTCCGAGATTCCGGAGACACCGGCGAGAAGCGATTCCCATACGCCGTCGACCGACGAGCCGAGAGCGGTCGACCACGCCATTCCGGTGATCCAGGCCGCGGACTCGTCGCTCACCACAGTTGCTCGCCCAGATCGGCGACTTTGGTCCGGGCCAAGGTGCCCTTGGTCATGGCGACCGTGGAGCCGGCCACTTCCGCCCGGCAGGCGAACATGAGGAAATCACCGCGGAGCTTCTCGCAGGTGGTGGTGAACTCCACGGTGTCGCCGGGGACGACCACTTTGGTAAACCGCGCCTTGACGGATCCGATCAGGGTGATTTCGTCGTCGGCGAGGGGGGTGGTGGACACCTGGGCGAGGATGATCGCGGACTGGGCGATGGCCTGCATCATATGGCTGGCCGGAAAGACGGCACGCTCGGGGAAGTGTCCGGATATGGCGTCCGTCTGCCCGGAGACGGCCATCAGGCTCCGCAGGTACGCGCCGGGTTCGTAGTCGAGGACGCGGTCGAGGTAGACCATGGGGTGGCGGTGCCGCAGCCAGCCCTTGAGCTCCGTGAATCCCATGGTGCGCGGGGTGCGGGTGCCGGCCTGGGGAGCCGCCGTCATCCGCCGCTCACCCCGCCCGCCGGCGACGACGCCCGAAGGCGGACGACCAACTCGGTCAGGGTACGGACCGAGGAGAAGTGTTCCGGCACGAAGTCCTCGTCCGAGATCGTGACACCGAATTCGTACTCGCACTGGGTGCGGAGTTCGGTGAATCCGAGGGAATCGAGTCCGAGGACGTCACGGAGGCCGTCGTCGAGGTCTATCCGGGACGGCGGAACGGCAACGAATAAGTCGTCGACAAGGATCCGCTTGATGGAACTCTCTATGTTCACCATACAGTCTCCTGTTTCACGTTCGGAGGCATGCATGTGAGGCCGGGAAAAGGCCTCCTTCATCGGAAGATCGCTATGACTCTACAACCCTCAAGTATCGATGGTCGACTACCAGATCCCTTAGTCCGCATCCGCAAATCGCCCTAAACGGAACACCGTCCGACATGCCGAGCGGTACGTGTCGCTGCACACAGGGACGAGACGCTCTTGACCAACTACGGTTCCTGGGAGGCAAACTGACAGCGACCGAACAGACGAGCGGAGTTACCGCCTCGCCCGTGCCTTCCTGAAAGCGCTGTCACAGCACCACCCGGGGCGCCTCCGCGGCGCTCCGCGCACACCGTTCGACTATGGCGGAATGGACAAGGGCGTCCTTCCACGGGGCCGCCTCTCACGGTCACCGATTCGGATGCGGCGCACCGGTATCCCTTCCGGCCACCCCCCGAAAGAGGTACCACCTTGTCCGCGTCGCCCCCGTCCCGCCCCGTGACCGTCACGACCGTCGACGAAGGACCGGAGCTTCCCCCGACCGCCACCCCGGCCCTGGGCACCGTCCAGCTCGACGCCGGGCTGCGCATCCTGGAGGTGAACGACGCGTTCTGCGGACACCTCGGTCTCACCCCGGGCGAGCTGAAGGGGGAATACCTCCCCCGCTATCTGCGGCCCGGCGCGGACGTGAACCTGCGGGAGCACTTCGACGAGCTTCTCCTGGGCCGGCGCGGTGAGTTCAGCGTTCCCATGACCCTGGTCGACGTGCACGGCGGGGAGACCGACTGCCTGGTCACGGGCATCGCGCTGACAACCGCCTCGCACACCGGCTGCGCCCTGATCGCCCTCGTGGTCCCGGACGGCGCGCCCGGCACCCCCTTGCTCCTGGCGCCGGCGCCCGCCCCGCTCGCCGCGGTGCCCGCGCGGATCCTGGAGGGTGTGGCCGCCGGACTGTCGACCCAGCAGCTGGCGTCCCGGCTCGGGCTGAGCAGCCACGGCGTCGAGTACCACATCAGCGTGATGATGCGGAAGTTGAAGGCGCCCAACCGCAGCGCCCTGGTCGCCCGCGCCTACGCCCTGAACCTCTTCGTCCACCACTGCTGGCCACCCCAGGTCAGACCCCGGTATGTCGCCCGCTTCCCGGTCGGCGCGTCCACCGCCGGACCGGGCGCGCCGGCGAGCCCCGGCCTCGTACCGACCCAGCACCGGTCAAAGAACTCCGCCTGACCCGAGAGGAGGACGCGTGAGCCCAGACCACATCCCGAGCAGCACGAGCAGCACGAGCATCCCGGGCTTTCCCGGCCGGGATCCGGCGGACGTGCGGGTGGTGACCGCAGGGACCGAAGCGGTGAGCCGCAATCAGGAGATCGTCAGCGAGCGGGAGCAGGCCGCGTTACGCGCGGCGACCGTGCTGGTGGCCGGCTGCGGCGGGGGCGGTGTCGTGGTCGAGCCGTTGGCGCGGCTCGGCGTACTGCGCTTCCGGCTGGCCGATCCCGATGTCTTCGACGTGTCGAACCTCAACCGGCAGGCCTGCACGCTGGCGGACGTCGGCCGGTCGAAGCCGCTGGTGGTGGCCGAGCGGGTGCGGGCGATCAACCCGGCGGCCGAGGTGAGCGCCTATCCGGAGGGGCTGACCCTGGAGAACCTCGACGAGGCGCTGGACGGCGCCCATGTGGTCTTCGACGGCGTCGACCCGTCGATGTCGGCCTGGGTCAAGTACCAGTTGCACGAACGGGCCGCCCGGCGGGGCATTCCGGTCGTCGCCGGCATGGACTTCGGGGGCAAGCCGACGCTGTACGTCTTCGACTACCGGCGCCGGCCCGTGCCCTTCTACGGCAGGGCGAGCGCCGAGGCACACCGGGAGAACCGGCTGTGGGAATCGATGCGGTGGACCGGCCGGACCCAGGTGCCGAGCGACTACCTGCCCATCCAGGCGGACCGGTTCGCCCACGGCGGGACCTGGCCGCAGATCGGCTACTGCGTCCTCGGCCTCGCGACGCTGACCACCCGAACCGTGCTGGACCTGCTGATGAACCGCAGGACCCGGCACATCGTCACCGTGGACGTGCACGCCGCGGTGATGTCCCGCCCGGCCGCGCTCGCGCACCGCGCCCGGATGCCACTGGAACTCGCGCGCACCCTGCGGGCGGTCCGCGCGGCACGCCGGGGCGGCCCGCGCAGGCCCCCGGCCGCCGCAGCCGACGGGCGCCCGCTGCCCGAGCGGCTCACCGCGGTGCTGGACGGCGCCCGGCGCGCCCCCTCCCCGTACAACACCCAGCCCTGGCGGTTCGAGCTCCTCGACGACCGGACCGTACGCCTGGCTCCGGACCCCGCGCGCTGGCCCTCCGCCGCGCCCGATCCGCTGGGCTGGGCCGAGGGTCTCGGCTGCGCGCTGGGGGCGATGACCTACCTCGCGCACGGCGACTGGGAAGCCCACCCGGCCGGATCGGAGGCGATGCCCTCGTTCGCCGGCCGCTTCCACTGCGACCGGCTGCGTGAGGACGTCCTCCCTCGGCAGGGAGCCCTGGGCCTGCGCGCCACCCACCGCGGCCGTCTGCTCCGCGCCCCCCTCGACGCCACCACCGTGAAGCGCCTCGAACTCCTCTGTGCCGAAAGGGACATCGCCCTGGAGACGCTCTCCGGTGCCGCCGCGCTCGGCCGGCTCGCCCGGACCGAGCTCGACGCCTCCCTGTCCGCACCCCTCGCCGACGACGCCGAGTGGTGGACCTGGCTCCAGGACCGCGCACGCACCGAGACGGGCCGCCGCTCCTTCGGCGACCCCCGCGACCTGCTGGGCGGCCCCACCTCACTCGCGTATCTGGCCCGTGCGCTGCCGGGGACGGGAGGACCCCTCCGGCCGGCGCTCCGCTCCCTGGCCGTGCCGGCGGCCCGCGAGCGGGCGCGGCGGCTGCGGGACTGCGGCGCGGTACTCGTCCTGCGCGGACCCCGCCGCACGGTCACGGACCGCCTCCGGGCGGGGGCCGCCCTGATGCGTGTCTGGCTCGCCCTGACCGAGGCCGGGTACGCCGCCCAGCCGCTGTGGGGCGAGTTCGGCCGCCCGGGACCCGCTCTCGCCCGGCCCACCGGACCGGCCGGGGAGGAGGAGATCCTGGCGGTCCTGCGTACCGGCCGGGCCACCAGCACTCCCGCGCGACGGGCGGCGCGCCATCCGCTCGACGGTTCGGTGCGGTGGGTGGAGTAGCGCGGCCGGGGCGCGGTTCCCGGGCGGGGCCCCGCCCGCTCAGCCGCGCGGTGCCACGTACAGGCTCTGGGTGCTGCGGCCGAGGGGGCCCTTCTCGTCGTGGAGGGCCGACTCGGCGAGGCCGATGCCGGCGGCGTCGACCATCGTCCGGGCGTCCAGGCAGACCCACTCGCCCTCGGGGTGGCGGTGCACGCCGACGGTGAGGTCGGCGTTGATGAAGAGGTACCGGTGGAAGTCCAGTTCGGCGCTGACGCCGTTGCCCGAGTCGGCGGCGATCAGCACCCTGCTGAGCGGTGCGATCTCCTCCCCCGCGACCAGCGGCACCCGCATGCGCATCCACGCCTGCGCCGGGCCGGGCTCCAGGAAGGAACCGGCCGCGAAGCGCACCTCCATGGCGGTGTGGTAGCCGCGGTCCCACGGGACGGGGAAGAACGGCTTCGCGGGGGCGCTCGCCGGGCCGGGCACCTGGGGGCCGGGCGACACCTCGGGGACCGAGTGCGGTGCCGTCTTCAGGAGCAGCGCCGTCACCCGCATCACGTCCGCGCCGCCGTCGGGCGTGAGGACGGCCTCGACCAGTTCGGTGCTGCGTCCCGAGCGCAGGACCCGTACGGCGACGGTCAGCGGCCGGATCGGGACCGGGCGCATGATCTCGTACGTGAGACGGGCGACCCGCAGGTCCGGCCGGGCCCCGGGGCGCTGCTCGACGGCCAGCCCGAGCAGCGCCGCGGGCGGGCCGGCGTGCTGGGAGTCGGCGTCCCAGGGCCCTCGGGTGGACGGGGTGGGGAGGAACCGGTCCTGGCCCTCCCGCTCGTAGAAGGCCTCTGCTTCCGTCACCACTGTGCCCTTCCCTCCGTGGTCCGCCGCCTGTCCGCACCATCTTACTAAGCGCTTGCTCATTATGGAGGGGTCTTCGGCGACGGCCGGCACCGGCTGCGCGGGTGCCCGCCCGTCCCGGGGGTGGTACGGGGTCACATCCGCCCCGTCCGACTGTGGCCGGATTAGCCGTCTGACGGATGTTCGATCGCCGCGATACTCGGGGCGGGGCAATCCGTCCCGTTTTTCCGTCTCCGGAGGCCGCCGATGCCACAGATCAGTGTCCACACCGCCGTGCTCGACGCCTGGCTGTCGGGTGCCGAGAGCGCGTACGGGCAGGCCAACCCGGCCGGTCCGCTCTACGTCGGCGGCGCAGCCGCCGAGGCCGCGCTGACCGACCCGAGCGACTCCCTCTACGGCTTCTGTTCCAGCCCGAGCGGGTCGCAGGGCAGCTGGTGCTGCTGATCCCCTGAGGCAGGACGGGGGCGGGGGGACCGTGCGGCTCCCCCCGCCCCTTCGCGGGCGCGTAGGCGGACGGGCACACACATCCGGTGGACCAGGGACGGTGGAAGGTGAACGGATCTGCTCCGGTGCGGCCGAGGGAACCGGCACAGGGGGACGGGGACGAGACGGAGTGGTTCGCCCGCCCCGTACGCGTCCTGGCCCGCCCCTGGCGGGAGGAGCTCGCGCGGCGGCTGGCCGATGTCGACACGCTCGGCGCCGGGGAACGGGACGTGGTGCTGGAGGCCGGTCACACCGCGCTGCTCCGGTCCCTGCACGCGAAGCTGTCCCGGCTATTCCTCATCGAACTCCACGCGCTGCGCATCGCGGCGGACGGTGCGGAAGGCGGCGCGCGAGCCGGAGCCGGAGCGTCCGACACGGCGTCCTGGGCCGCGTTCATCGAGCTGGCCTCCCAGGACGGCTATCTCGAGCGGCTGGCCGGCCGGTATCCCGTCGTGGGCCGGCGGATCGCGTCGGTGGCGCGGCAGTCGGTGGGCGCGACGGCCGGTTTCGCCGAACGGTTCGCCGCGGACCGGGAAGTGCTGCGCCCGCTGTGCGGGACGGACACCGGACGGCTGCGGGCCGTGACCTTCGGGGCGGGCGACACCCACCGGGGCGGACTGACCGTCAGCCGGGTCGACTTCGACGACACGAGCGTCATGTACAAGCCCCGGTCGTCCCGGATCGACCTGGCGCTGGGCGAGCTGCTGGAGGAGCTGTTCACGGACCTCGCCGACGCCCCGGCGCCGCACGAGCGCATCCGCGTGCCGCGCACCCTGGCCCGCGAGGGCTACGGCTGGGCCGAGTTCGTCCACCACCGCTACTGCGCCGACGACGGCGAACTCGCCGTCTTCTACCGCAACATCGGCCACTGGCTGGCCGTCCTGCGGCTGACGGGCGGCACCGACATGCACGCCGAGAACATGATCGCGGCCGGTCCGGTGCCGGTCGTCGTCGACGCCGAGACCCTCTTCGACGCCCCCGCGCCGTTCCCGCCCAGCGGACGCGGCGCCGCGGTCGACGTGGCGGCCGCGGCGATCCGCCGCACCGTGCTGCGCACCGGACTGCTGCCCGTACGCGGCACCGGCTTCGCGCTGGGCGGGGTCGACATCTCGGGGATCGGGGCGCTGCCCGGCCAGCAGCCGCTGATCCCGCACCCGGTGATCGCGCAGGGCGGCACCGGCGCCGCCCGCTTCGAGGTCGGCCTCGTCGCCATGCCCACCGCGGGCAACCACCCCAGTCCCGCCCCGGTGCTGAGCGCGTACTGGGACCGGATCCTCGCCGGATTCCGCGAGATGACCGCCCACCTGCGGCGGCCCGGCACGGACCCGCACCGGCTGCTGCGCCGCTTCGAGGGCGCGCGGGCGCGGCGGATCCTGCGGCCCACGCAGGCCTACGTCGACATCGGCCGGATGCTGTGGCACCCGGCGTCGCTCCACGACGAGCCCGCGGCCGTCGAACGGGCCCGGGACATCCTGCGCCGCAACGCCGAGGTGCTGCCGGGAGCGCCCACCGACCGGGTGGCCATCGAGGGCGAGATCTCCGACCTCCTGGTCGGAGACGTGCCGATGTGCACCTTCACGGTGGACTCCGCAGCGGTCGGGGCGACGGTACGGGACTGGCGGACGGCCGATCTGCCGCTGGAGGAGTCGGTCATCCAGGACGCCCTGGTCGGCGCCTACCTCAACGAACGGTCGCTGCCCGGCCGGGTGCGGTCCGCCGCCCACCGCCCGCACGCCCGGGACCGGGAGCGGCGCCGTCGCGACCTGGCCGCGGGGATGGTACGGCGGCTGTGCGACGGGGCCGTGCGCGGTCCGGACGGCACGGTCACCTGGATCAGCCCCGTGTTCACGCCCGCCGGATGGTCCATCAGAGTGCTGCCCGCCGATCTCTACACGGGACAGGGCGGGGTCGCCCTGGCACTCGCCGAGTACCTGGCCGAGGTGCGGGCCGGACGGGCGGACGAGGTGCCGGGGGTCGCCGACACCTTCGACGGGGCGTTGCGCGTCCTGGTCGGCACCGAGGATCTGACGGCCGTGCCGCCCTCGGCGGGCGCGTTCAGCGGCGCCGCGTCCCAGGTGTGGACGTGGCTGGCGCTGCACCGCGTCCTGGGCGATCCGTCGATGCTGAGGCGAGCGGCCCTGCGCGCGCTCCCCCTCGCCGAAGGCCCGCTCGTGGAGGACGACATCGAGGTCGACCTCCTCAACGGGGCCGCGGGCGCCGTCGTCCCTCTGCTCGATCTGGCCGCCGCGACCGGGGAGGACCGGTGGGCGGCCGCCGCCGCCCGGGTCGGCCGCCGGCTGAGCGCACTGGCCGTGCACGACCCGGCCGGCGCGCGCTGGACCACCCGGCTCAACCCGCAGGGCATCGGCGGCTTCGCCCACGGGGCCACCGGCATCGGCTGGGCGCTGGCCCGGCTCTCCCTCGGCGACGCGGGCACCGCCGTCGAGCGGGAGGGTTGGAGCCGGCTCGCCGGACAGGCCTTCGCCTACCAGGAATCCCTCTGGCAGCCCGGCGAGGACAACTGGCTCGACGCCCGGATCGGCGCTGAGGAGGACTTCTTCACGAGCTGGTGCCACGGCAGCGCGGGCATCGGCATCGCCATGCTCGACCTCCACCGGCGCACCGGCGATCCCGCCCGCCTCGACATGGCCCGACGCGCCGCCCGCGCCTGCGCCGCCGAGGGCTTCGGCTGGAGCCACACCCTGTGCCACGGCGACCTCGGCCTGTGGGAACTCCTCACCGCCCTCGCGCCCGACCGCACCGCCCAGTTCGACGGGGAGATCCTCACCAGCCTCGAACAACGCGGCCCCACCGGCGGCCTGGCCCGCGAGGCCTTCTCCCCCAGTCTGATGGCGGGCCTCGCCGGAGTCGTCCACACCCTCCTGCGCATGCACCCCGCCGCCGACCTGCCCGACCCTCTCCTCCTGGACCCGCTGCTCCCGGACCGCGGCGCACCCGGATGAGAACCGGACCACCGGAAGGGGGCCGTGCACCCCAGGGCGTGCGGACCGGGGCGTGCGGCCCTGGGGCGTGCACGCGGCCCGGGGCGTGTGACCCGGCAGAATGGCGGCCATGAACGAGAACCAGAACACCAGTACGACAGCCGGCGAGCCCAGGCCACCGCTGACGGCCGGCCTCACCGGCGCCGAACTGCTGCGCTGGTACTGGACCCTGGACGAACTCACCGGCCTCGCCCGCACGATGGGCGTCGCGCGCCAGGGCGGCAAGACGGCCCTCACCTCCCGGCTCGCCGCGGCGCTGGACGGCCTGCCCCTGCCGGCCGCGCCGCCCCGCCGCCGCCCGGCGGGCGCACAGCTGACCGAGCCCGTCGACGGCACCACCGTGATCCCGGAGGGCCAGCGGTGCAGCCAGGTTCTGCGGCGGTACTTCCTCGAAGCGATCGGCCCCGGCTTCCACTTCGACGCCTTCATGCGTGAGTTCATCGCCCGCAACCCCGGCCGGACCCTGGCGGACGCGGTCGCCCACTGGCACGCGACCCGCCCGGACGCGGCCCGGCCCCGCGAGATCGAGGAGCAGTTCGAGTACAACCGCTTCACCAGTGCCTGGCACCGCCGGAACCCGGCCGGCACCCGCGCCCAGGCCCGTGCGGCCTGGCACGCCCACCGCGCGCTCCCCCGGGACCGGTGACCGTCCGGCACGCCCTCGACGCCCCCTCGGCGCGCCCGCGGTGTCTCCCGTCGCACCGGCCGGGCAAGGGACCCTGCCCCCGAGTCGGGCCGTCCGGTCCTTGTGGTGCGGTCGTCGGCTGTCGAGGGTGGATGTGAGGACTGTTCCCGTCCCGGGGCGTCCACCAGAGGATCAGGAGTTCTTTTGACGCGCGAGCACGCTGCGGTGAACGCATCTGCCCAGCAGAAGCCCCAGGCCAGGCCGGTGCCTCGGGCGGTCGCCGCGAAGAGCTGGACGCCCGGGACGCCGGTGGACCGCGGCGGCGTGACGGTCCTTCAGTCGGCCGCGGGCAACGCCGCGATCGCCCGGCTCGTCGAGGAACAGCGGCACGCGCACGGTCCCGGCTGCGGGCACACGGCCGGCGCCGAGCCCCTGCCGACCGTGCAGCGCGCCCCGCTCAATGTCACGTACGCGGGGGACGGGGGTCCGCAGGCCGTGGACTCCGACAACGAGCGGGACGTCCGCCAGTTCGTGTTCGACGCGCTCGCCAAGGGCAACCACGAGGCGGTCTCCCTCGTCTTCAGGCGTCTCGAGGCCCTGGTTCCGCAGCCGGCCTATCTCGCCGACCTGCGCACGGTGGTGGATCAGTTCCCCGCCGAGGAGCGCCCGCGCATCCCGCCCCTGGTCCACTTCATCTGGATCGGCGGCCCCATCAGCAAGGACGCCCTCGACAACGTCCTGGCGTGGGCGGCGAAGGCGCAGAACTCCGACTGGCGGATCAATCTCTGGACCGACCGGCTCAGCACGTGGCCGATGGGCAGTACGGCCAGGGTGCGGATGGCCAAGGCGATCGAGTTCAAGAAGATCGAGGACGCCATCGACCCACGGCTGGCGGCCACGTACGAGACGGCCACCACGGGGCCGAAGAAGGCGTATCCGCTCGCCTCGGACATCGCCCGGTACAGCATCCTCAAGAAGCTCGGCGGAGTGTACGCCGATGTGGACCTGGGGTCGGGGACGGTCGATCTCCGGCAGGCCCGGCCGACGCTCCGCGAGACGGACGTCCCGGCCCTCGGACCGCTCATCCGGGACAAAAGCAGCTTGAGCACGCCGCTCGAAGCGGTGGCGGCCGCGCCCGTCACGGGAACGCCGACCGCGGACCAGATCAGGACCGCGGCACGCTACCTCCTGGACACGGGCGGCTACGGCAACCACTTCATCATGGCGCAGCGCGATTCCGCCGTCATGGAGAAGCTGATCCGGCGGATCGCGGGGTCCGTCGAGGCCATGGACGCCGAGGAACTGCACCTGGCCGGCCCCGCCGCCACGGGGCCGTTCGCCCTCATCCGGGCGGTGGACGAGCATCTCAGCTCGGAGTTCGGCGTCCAGAGCCTCCAGGCCGGGGAGCACCCGCTGTTCCAGCAGGCGGGGCAGCAGTTCCACGCGCACATGGAGTGGCTGACCGCGGAGAGCGAGAACCAGAACTACTGATGCCGCGCGGGTGCCGGGCAAGGCTCTGAGCCGGCTCAAGTCGCTTGCCCCACCGGGTACAGGGCGGTCACGATGATCCACATGATGGGTATCGGCAAGCTGAGCGAGAAGCAGGACGTCGTCCTGACGATCCGGGACGCGGACGTGATGGCGGCGGCGCTGCGCGAGGCGCTGGCGCGGGCCACGCCCGAGGAACGCCCGGGCCTGGAACGCGCGGCCGCCCTGATCGCCGTCACCGCCACCGACTCCGACTCCCGGCTGCGCGCCCGGTGGGTCCATGACCGGCTGTCCGCCACCGGATTCACGGGAGACGTGGGTTCGGTCGCGGCGGTGAAGGCGCTGCGCCGGGCGGAGCCCCGCCTGAGCCTGGTGGCGGCGGTGGAGCTGCAACGGGCTGCGGTGGCCCACCCCCGCGCCTAGCCGGGGTTCCTGCCGGGGTTCCCGCCGGCGGTGACCAGCAGGTACTCCCACTCGATGGCGCCGTCCGCGAGGTGACTGCGATCGCGCCCGCCTCCCATCCGGGCGACCATGGCAGGACCGGCACCGCCGGCACCCCCTGCCCGTCGATCCCGGAGGTGGCCGCACTGCGCACCGCGCTCCCCGTCCTCCTCGCGATCTGCGCGGCCCTCAGCAACGCGCTCGCGACGGTGCTCCAGCGCAAGGCGGCGCTGACCGTGCCACGCTCCGCGGGTTTCCGGGCCGGCCTGATGCTCGACCTGCTGCGCCGGCCCGTCTGGCTGGCGGGGATGCTCGCGGTGATCGGCGCCGCGGTCTGCCAGGCGGCGGCACTGGCGACGGGGCCGCTGACGATCGTGCAGCCCCTGTTCGTCCTGGAGTTGCCGCTCACGCTCGTCGCCGCCTCCGTGCTGCTGCACCGGCGGCTGCCGGGCAGGGGCTGGCTCGCGGTGGCCACGGTGGTGGCCGGACTCGCGGTCGCCCTCGCCGCCGCGTCCCCCACCGGCAACCGCACCCAGGTGCCCCCGGACCGCTGGATCCCCGCGCTCGCCGTCTGCTCGGGGGCGGTCGTCGTGCTGGCGCTCGCGGCCCTGCGGCGCCCGGAGGGCCGGGCCCGGGCGGCCTGTCTGGGTGCGGCGACGGCGATCGGTTACGCCGTGACCGCGGCGCTGATGAAGTCCTCCACCCACATCCTCGACGAACAGGGACTCGTGGGCTTTCTCTCCGCCTGGCAGACGTACGCGTTCGCCGCCACCGGCGTCTGCGCGCTGTTCCTGCTGGAGAACGCGATGCAGGCCGGCCCCCTGGTCGCTTCGCAGCCCGCGCTCACACTCGGCGACGCGGCGGTGAGCCTCGTCCTCGGCATCACCCTGTACGAGGAGGCCGTCCGCTCCGGGTGGTGGCTGCTGCCCCAGCTGTGCGGGGTCGCGCTGATCGTCGCGGGGGTCCTCACCCTGTCGCGGACTCCCCTCGCGCGGACGCTGGTGGCACAAGAACAACAGGGGGTGGTCCCGGCCGGACGGCCGGAACCACCCCCCGCGTCAGCCGATCAGACGTAGGCGCAGATCGCGTACACGCTGATGCCGACGCTGGAGTAGCCGTCCTGCCGCCCGAGGGCGATCCAGCCGGTGCCGTCCGGGGTGGGGAAGCTGCCGACCAGGATCGCGCCGTTGCCCTGGGCCTCGCCGCCACCCCCGATGACCCTCTTGCCGGCCGGGCAGTACACGGTCCTGCGCTGGAAGTTGGGCACGTTGGCGTTGGGGAGCTGGACGATCTGGTAGCCGTCCACGGTCGCGGCCCGGGCCGGCGCCTTGGCCGCGGCGGGTTCGCTGCTCGTGGCCTGGGCCGCCCAGCCGGCTCCGGACACCAGAGCCAGTGCCAGGACGCCCGCGCCGATCGCCTGCTTGCCTCGCATACACATGTCCTTTCGTCTCGAGGTCCCGCGGACGCGGAAGCCTCTCAGACGCCATGGTGGGGGCACGGAACGGACGACAAGCGGGCAATCCAGGTAAACGCCACGATGGGCCGAATGCGGAGCATACGGCGCGCGGATCACCGCCGAATGCCCCGCACGCCCGCGCCTCCGCCTCCCCCTCCGAGCACTGCTCCGCCGGCGCGCGGTCAGCCGCGGGGGCCGGCAGGGCCGCGACGAAGCGGTCGGCGAGGAGCGGGGGCGCCGTGGCGACGGCCCCGACGCCGCCGAGGCCGAGCCGACGCCTGAACTAGTCCTTCGGGTCGGGCTTCCAGTCCTGGGCGAGGAGTCCGAGCAGGACCTCGTCCAGGAACTCGCCCATCACCCAGGCCGAGGAGCGCAGCACGCCCTCGCGGACGAAGCCGTTGCGTTCGGCGGAGCGCAGCATCGCGGCGTTGTCCGCGAGTGTCTCGATCTGGAGGCGGTGCAGACCGCGGACGACGAAACCGTAGTGGCACAGCACCGCGACCACGTCCGTGCCGTAGCCCTTGCCGCGGGAGGCCGGGAGCAGCCCCAGTCCGATGTGCGCGACCCGGTTGTGGGTGTCTATGCCCCACAGGTTCGCCGTGCCGACCAGTGTGCCGCCCTCCAGCTCCACCACGGAGAACGGGACGCTTCCCTGCGCCTTGTCGTCCACCACGAGCCGCGGGTCCTTCGCCTCGGGCGACATCGGGCGCCACGGCGTGCCCTCGGCCCGCGAGGCGTTGACCACGTCGTTGTAGAGCTCGGCCCGCAGGATCGGGATGTCCTCCTCGTGCCGGGCCCTGAGCCCGACCTTGCTGCCTCTAAGCATGGAAGCTTCCTATCCGGCCGGACCGGTCGGCGGCAAACCAATATGTCAACCCCGAGGGCACCGCCTCGTACGGGTCCTCGCCTCCCGCCGGCCGGCCGTGTCGCAGGACGCGGGGCCGGGCGGGGGGAGGGGTTCCGATGTCGGGTCAGTCGGAGGACGGGGTGAGGCGGACCGGGAGTTCGAAGAGGTCGTTCTGGGTCACCACCGGCTTGTTGCGCAGGGCCGACGGCGGTACCGCGAGGTCCAGGCCGGGGAAGCGGGCGTACAGCGCGGGCAGTGCCACGTCCGCCTCCAGACGGGACAGGGCCGCGCCGGGGCACACGTGCGGGCCGTGGCCGAAGGAGATGTGGCGGGTGCGGGTCTCGCGCGTGATGTCGAAGTCGCCTGCGGTGGGGCCGTGCGCCTCCTCGTCGCGGCCTATCGCGCCGTACGAGATGATCAGCGCGTCGCCCGCCGGGAGGACACGGTCGCCGACCTGCACGTCCTCGGTCGCGAACCGGATCAGCACGTGCGAGGTCGGGGTGGACCAGCGCAGTGTCTCCTCGACCACCGCCGACCAGTCCGCCTTGCCCGAGAGGACGAGGGCCCGCTGGTCGGGGTGGGTGGAGAGGTTGACGACGGCGTTGACGATGAGGGAGATCGTCGTCTCGTGGCCGGCGGCGACCATGAGCTGGAGGGTGGAGACGATCTCCTCGTCGGTGAGCCGGTCGCCGTCGTCCGAGGCCTGGATGAGCGCGCTGGTCAGGTCGTCGCCGGGGGCGGCCTTCTTCGCGGCGACCGTCTCGGCCATGATCCCCGCCAGTTCGACCAGGGTGGCGACGACCTCCTCGGGCGGGGTCTGCGTCGAGAAGAACTTCTCGAACAGCTCCTTCAGCCGCGGGAGCCGGCTCTCCTCGATGCCCATGAGGTCGGCGACGACGTACATCGGCAGCGGGTAGGCGAACTCCGCCTTGAGGTCGACGACATCGGCGTCGGCGGGCAGCCGGTCAAGGAGCTGCGCGGTCAGCTCGGTGATCCGCTCGCGCAGGGTCTCCACCCGGCGCGGGGTGAGGGCCTGGGCGACGAGTCCGCGCATCCTGCGGTGGTCGGCGCCGTCCACGGTCAGCATGGAGCGGCCGGGGTTGGCCAGGCCGATCAGGGGCCAGTCCGGCGGGATCTCGCCGCGCCGCCAGGCGCCCCACACCTCGATGTCCTTGACCAGGCGCGGGTCCGTCAGCAGCGCCTTGGCCTCGGCGTGCCGGGTGACGGCCCACACGGGCACGCCCCCGGGCAGCTCGACCGCGGCCAGCGGTCCGGCCGCGCGCAGCCTGGCACTCTCACCGTCCAGGTCGGTGACGAACGGATCCAGGGCGATCCGCAGTTCTTCGGTGCCGGACGTCATGATCAGTTGCCTCCCAGGGCAGGGGTGGGGGTGAACCGCACGGGCAGTTCCGTCAGCCCGCGCAGCCAGGGCGAGGGGCGGCGCGTCAGGGACTCGGCGGGGACGTCGAGGTCGATGTCGGGCAGCCGGTCCAGGACGACCTCGAGGGCGGTCCGGGCGATCACTTCGGCGATCTCCTGGGCGGGGAACGGGCAGCGGTGCTCGCCGTGGCCGAAGGAGAAGTGCGCGTTGTTGCCGCCGGTGAGGTCACCGCCGACGGGACGCACCTGGGGGTCGGAGTTGGCCGCCTGGAGGCCGAGGAGGAGCAGATCGCCGGCCCGGACGAGCTGTCCGCCGAGGTGGGTGTCGCGGGACGCCCAGCGGCCTGCGACGTTCTGGGTGGGCGTGTCCTCCCAGAGCACCTCGTTCATGGCCTCCGCGACGCTGTTGCGTCCGCCGAAGAGGGAGGCGGCGAACCGGGAGTCGGTGAGCATCAGCCGCAGCGAGTTGCCGATCCAGTCGGCGGTGGGCTGGTGCCCGGCCGCCATCATCACCATCAGGTCCTGGGCGATCTCCTCGTCGGTGAAGCCGCTGGGGTCGGCCAGCATCCGGGAGACCACGTCGTCGGCGGGGGCGGCCCGGCGGGCGGCGAGCAACTCGCCCATGGAGGTGGCGAGATGGCTCTGCCCGGCGAGGGCGCGCTCACGGCCGTCGATCATGTCGTTGAGCGCGGTGACCAGGCCCGGCCCGTCCTCGTCGGGGAAGCCGTACAGCCGCGCCAGGACGCGTACGGGCAGCAGCATGGCGTACTGCCCGACGATGTCGGCGGTCCCCTTGGCGCAGAGGGCGTCGATCAGCTCGTCGGCGAACCGTTCGGCGTGGCGGCGCAGTTGGGCGGGGTCGCTGGCCTCCAGCGCGTTGCTGATCATGGCGGCGCGTTCGCGGTGGCGCTCGCCGACCGTGTAGAGGATCGACGGCTGCTTGCGGCCGATCATGGGCAGCAGGGGCCAGTCGCCGGGGATGGTGTCCCACTGGTTCCACAGGTCGGAGTCGCGGCTGAACAGGACCGGGTCGCCCGTGACCTGGTGCAGTTCGCGGTAGCCGAGGACGAGCCAGGCCGGGACGTCGCCGTCGAGCAGGACGGGGGTGACGGCTCCGTGCTCGGCGCGCATCTCCCGGTAGAGCCGGGCGGGTTCGCTCTGGAAGCGGGGACCGCTGAGCGGAACGGCGTCGGTGCTCACGCGAACTCCCGTGGTGATGCGGCGGCTTGGGCCGTCGTACCGGCGTACCGGTGCTGGATGTGCTGGACGAGCGTGATGAGGACCTGTTTGCTGGACTCGCGGGAGCGGGCGTCGCAGTCGACCAGGGGCACGCGCGGGTCGAGGTCGAGGGCCTCGCGGACGTCGTCGTGGGAGTGGCGGGGGCCGCCGAAGTCGTTGCAGGCGACGATGAACGGCGTACCGTGCCGCTCCAGCCGGTCGATGGCGTACCAGGAGTCGTCGATACGGCGGGTGTCGAGCAGGACGACCGCGCCGAGGGTGCCGGAGAACAGCCGGTCCCACAGGAACCAGAAGCGTTCCTGGCCGGGTGCGCCGAAGAGGTAGAGCACGTTGCGCGCGTCGAGGGTGATCCGGCCGAAGTCGAAGGCGACGGTGGTCGCGGTCTTCCCGCGGATCTCGCTGATGTCGTCGACGGTCTCGCCGGCGCGGGTCATCGTCTCCTCGGTGTTGAGGGGACGGATCTCGCTGACCGAACGGACCATGGTGGTCTTTCCGACACCGAAGCCGCCCACGACGACGATCTTCAGACCGTTGTCGGCGGAGGCACCCAGCGGCGTGCGTGCCTCAGAGGTTGCGGAGTCCAACGAGCACCTGCTCCAGGATGTCGGGGTCGGGGAGGACCGAGATGCGGGGGTGGCGGGCGCTGACCTTGCCCGCGGCGAGGAGGTCGGACAGCAGGATCTTGGTGATGCTCACGGGCAGCCCCAGCTCGGCGGCGACCTCCACCACGGCGGTGGGCGCCTTCGTCAGGGCGAGGATCGCCGCGTGCTCGGACTGCATGCCGGGGGCGGCGTCGCTCTCGGCCACCACGAGCGTCACGAGGTCGAAGGGACTGTCGGGCCCGGACCGGCTGCGTCCCTGGGTGAGGGTGTACAGCCGGTCGGGGGCGTCGTCCCTGCCGGGCCGCTTCATGCGCTGCGGGGCTGGGCCGTCAGATGTTCCCCGAGCTGTTCGACCAGCTCGCTCATGTTGTGTCCGACGAGGCCGGGTTCGGCCTCCTCGTCGGTGACGACGGCCAGATGGGCGCCCTCGCCGGCCTCGACGATGAACAGCGTGCCGCCGTAGAACTCGGTCATCGAGGAGCGCACACCGCCGCTTCCGTCACCGAACTCGACCGAGGCGCCGTGCGACAGGGACTGGATTCCGGCGGCGATGGCGGCGAGCTGGTCGGCCTGGTCGACGGTCAGTTCCGGGGTGCGGCACAGCTTCAGCCCGTCGCGGGAGAGCACGAGGGCGTGCCGGGCACCGGGGGTGCGCTCCAGGAGCCCTTCGATGAGCCAGGTGAGCTTCTCGTCGGCGGTCGTCGTGCCGGTCATGAGGTGGTGTCGCCTTCCGGGTGCGAGGGGGTGGGTCTTTCGGCGGCCGTTCCGGTGCGGGAGGACGGCGTGATGGGTGACGGCGTGGTGTGCGCGTCGTCTCCGGCGGGGTGCGTGCCGTCGCCGGTGGGCGGCAGCCGGTGGCCGCCGGTGCGCTCCGCCGGGTCGGTCGCGCGGACCGCCTGACGGAAGGCGCCGAAGCGGGTGGCGCGGGTGCGGATGTCCTCGGGTGCGGCCGTGGGGCGGGGGGTGCCCTGGGCGGACCGCGCGGTCTCGGCGGCGGCCAGGGTCTGTCCGCGCCGCCGCTTGGGCAGTCCGCCGCCCGGCTGCGGGGCGGTGTCGCTCTCCTCGTGCGGCCGGGCCCCGTCCTCGGACGGCGTGGCGTCGGAGGGTACGGCGGTGTCGCGGTCCGGGGCGGCCGTGCGGGCCGGGGCGCTGAGCGGGCGCGGGTCCACGGGAAGCCGTACCGGGGACGGCGCGGCGGTGAGGATGTCCTGGGGGACGAGCATGAGCACCCCGGTGCCGCCCCGGGCGGAGGGCCGGAAGGAGACCTTCATGCCGTGCTTGCGCGAGAGACGCCCCACGACGGCCAGGCCGAGCCGGGTGCCGGTGAGTCCGCCGAGTCCGGTGACGTCGCCGGTGACGGCCTGTTCGGCGCGGCGGAGCTGGACGTCGCTCATGACGAGCCCGCTGTCCTCCACCGAGACGATGGCGCCGGCGGGCACCTCCTCGACGTAGACGTGGACTTCGGCGTTGGGGGGCGAGAAGTTGGCGGCGTTGTCGAGCAGTTCGGCGAGCGCGTGCATCACGCCCTCGGCCGCGTGTCCGGCCACCGCGACATCGCTGACGGAGTGCAGGCGGATGCGCTGGTAGCCGCTGATCCGGCCCATGGCGCCGCGCAGGATGGACTCCATGGAGATGGGGCGTGCCCAACGGCGGCCCGACCGGGCCCCGGTGAGCACGGCGACGGAGTCGGCGAGGCGGCCGGCCTGCGCCGTGCGGTGGTCCAGGTGCAGCAGGTCGGCGAGGACGTCCTCGTCGCTGTGCCGCTCCTCCATGGCGCGCAGGTCGGCGAGGGTGCCGGTGGCCAGGGCCTGCATACGGGCGGCGGCGTTGGCGGTGGCGGCGACGGCGGTGTCGCGCTCGGCCACGGAACGGGCGAGTTGCGCGGTGAGGCTGCGCACCTCCGCGGCGAGCCGCACCCGTTCGACCTCCGTGTCCTTGGCGCGTACGGCGCGCTCGCGGGTGAACTCCTCGGCGAGCCGGGCGCGTTCGTGGGCGGCGGCGTCGGTGTGCCGTTGGTGCTCGCGGCGCCACTGCTCGGCCTGGAGGTCGCGCTCGCGGGTGACCCGCTCGGCGTCGGCCGTCGTCGTGCGCAGCGCGGCGCGGGCGGCTCGTGCGGATCGCCGCGCCGTCACGGCGGCGGTGACGGCCGCGCAGAGCAGGACCCCGCCGATCGCACCGCCCCAACCCACCGTCGTCCGCGCCGACATGGGGACGGACGAGACCGCCCAGGCGACGGCGAGTGCGGCCAGGGCCGCGGTCAGCAAAGGCAGGGGGAGCAGCGAACGAAGGCTGGATCGGGCGTCGGAAGGGGTGGGCGCGCTCATCGCTCAGGGTCCTTGGGCGGCCGCCCGGAAAGCGGCCTTTGTGTCATCCTCGGGGGCAAATTATGCACAGAAAGTTGTAGTCACTGATCAACCGGGCGTCACTATACGAGAGTTTCGATCACTCTCAATAGCTTCGGCCCACCTCCACAGGAACCTCTTGGCTTCACGCCGGGGCGCCGCCCGCCGCGAGGGCGATGCCCAGGGGGGTCTGTTCGTACAGGACCTCGTGGCCGTAGCGGCGGGAGGTGAGCAGGCCCGCGTCCCGCAGGACCGAGAGATGGGCGGAGACGGAGGACGGGGCGAGGCCCAGGCGGCGGGACAGGGTGGTGGTGCCCGCGGGCTCGCCCAGGGCACCGAGCACGGCGGCACGCCCGCGCCCGAGCAGCCGTACCAGGGTGTCGGGGGCGTCGGCGGCCGGCTCGGCCCACAGGCCGCCGATGCCGCGGGCCGGATAGACCAGCATCGGCTGCCAGGGCGGTTCGAAGCCGCCCACCACGTCCGGCCACGAGAACACACTGGGCATCAGGACCAGGCCCCGGCCGTCGAGGTCGCGCTCGTGCTCGCCCCGCGCGTTCACCGTGAGGGTTCCCGCCCGCCAACTGATCCGCGGGTCGAGCTGGGGCAGCAGTCCGCCCAGGCCCGTCTCGGCCAGGCGGCGTGAGTGGAAGGCGACATCCGCCTCCAGCAGGGCCCGCAGCCGTGGCCAGTACGGTTCGACCAGGAGGTGCCAGGCCTCCTCCAGCAGGTCGGCCAGCCGGGTGATCGTGTGTTTCATGTCGCGAAGCAGGGCCCTGCCGAGCCGGGAGCCGGCGGCGCCCGGGGTGTCCGCCAGGGAGCGTGCGGTGTCGTGGTGGGCGACCCGCGGATCGGCCTCACGGACGCGTGCGAGTTCCTCGTCGAACGCCGTCGCCGGGCCGAGCGGCTGCGGGCCGAGCCAGTCCGGGGAGTGCCCGTTCCTGGGCATCAGCAGCCACAGCGGGGCCAGGTCCAGTCCGCGCGCGTCCTCCTGGATGCGCCGCAGCCACGGCCCGTGGAAGCCGTGCCGGTCGGGCCGGTTCAGGGTGCGGACGGCTTCCTGGGTCTCCCACAGCGGTGACACGGCGAAGCGGCACCGCAGGAGGTCGTCCTCGCCGAAACGCAGATGCAGGGGCAAGGAGGCCCTCCAGCGGGCGGAGAAGATTCGGCTGACACCGAAACTCTACGGGCCGGGCCACGACTCCAGCACGCTGCCTCCCATGCATGGAAAGACGGCTCCACCCCCTCCACAGCCCACCTCACAGTCCTCCTCACAGCCCTCGCCACCCGGTTATCGTCGCGTCTTCGCGGTGGCGGAGTTCCGTGCCGTCTTCGCCGCGCACGCCCTCTCGCTGCTCGGCGTCGTCGTCAGCGAGGTCGCGCTGACCGTACTGGTGTACGGACTGACGGGGTCGCCGTTGCTCAGCTCGCTGGTCTTCGCCCTCGGATTCCTGCCGTACCTCGTGGGCGGCACGCTGCTGTCCGGGGTGGCCGACCAGTACCCCCCGCGCCGGGTCCTGGTCCTGTGCGACCTGGTGTGCGCGGCGTGCGCGGGCGCCATGGCTCTGCCCGGCACGCCCGTCGCCGTCCTGCTGGTCCTGCGCTGCGCCATCGCCGTGACAGCGCCGGTCTTCACCGGCACCCGCACCGCGACACTCGCCGACATCCTCGGCGACGGGGATCTGTTCGTGCTGGGCCGGTCGCTGCTGCGGATCGTGTCGCAGAGCGCGCTGCTCCTCGGGTTCGGCCTGGGTGGCGTGCTGCTCACCGTCGTGTCCCCCCGGGGCGCCCTGGTGGTGACCGTGTGCACGTTCGCGAGCTCGGCGCTGCTGCTGCGCCTCGGGACGCACCGCCGGCCCGCGCGCGCCCGGGGCGGGGCGCTCGTCCGGAACTCGCTGTCCGGTGCCCGTCAGATCCTCGAGGACCGGCGGACCCGGGCCGTCCTGCTCCTCATGTGGGGGCCGCCCCTGTTCGTCGTGGCTCCCGAGGCGCTGGCCGCCGCGTACGCGGACGAGATCGGTGCCGGTACGGTCGGCGTCGGTCTGCTCATGTGCGCGCTGCCGGTCGGGACCATCGTGGGCGAGCTGGTCGCCGGCTCCCTGCTGTCCCCCGCGGCGCGTTCCCGGATCACGCTGCCCCTGGCGGTCTGCGGGCTGCTGCCGTTCCTGGCCGTTCCGCTGCTGCCGGGGCTCGGCTGGGTCCTGCCGGCCCTGGCGCTGGCGGGGGCCGCGGGGGCGTACACGCTGGGGCTGGATCAGTGGTTCGTCCAGGCCGTCCCCGCGGAGCTGCGCGGCCGGGCGATGACCGCGCAGACGGCGGGACTGATGACGATCCAGGGCGTGGGCATGGCCCTCGCGGGCGCGGCGGCCGAGCTGTGGCCGGTCAGCACGGTCGTCTGCGCGGCGGGGGTGGTGGGCACGGGGTGCTGTGCCGCGCTGGCCCTGTCCGTGCGCCGCACGGCACCCGCGCGGTGAGGGTGCCCTTTACCGGACGGGCCCGGCAATTCAGGTGCGGGAGTGAACAGCGGAGTGCCCGCACCGCGCTCCTGTGCCGTTGCACTGCCGGCCTGTGGGTCAGTCGAGTCGGCTCCCGGCAGAACGAAGGCGTACAGCCCAGTCCGCGCGCCGGTCCCGGGGGAATTCCTGCGCACAGGCGTTCGAGATGTTTTGCTGAGCGTCCAGATGGGGGCAGGGCCGGGGAGGTCGCGGGCGATGAGAACACCGATTGAGCTGTACTACGACTGGTGGCTGCGTTGGTCCGACCGGAGGATCCGCGAGCGGGAAGCCCGGGAGTTCGCGCGGCAGACAGGCCACAAGGACTGGGGCGATGACGCCCTCGGCACGGCACTGGCGGAGAGCCTCAGTGCCTACCAGTCCCTCAACGTCATGGCTCTGTCGGCTCTCCCTCCGGGCGTCGAACTGGTCGCGCGCGAGGTCACAGAGGCCTGGCGTGGGGTCGACCCCGACACGGTCACCCTGAACCTGCTCGAGACCCTTGCCCGTGTCGACCTCGTGAGCGTCGTCAGGGGCGACGACGGCTGGTGGCGGGCCACCGTTCCCGAGGAGCTTCGGGAACGCCTGGCGTCGCGCTGGCCGACGGGCAAGGCGCGCGCATGGCACGGCCGGCTCCTGGACAACGCCCGCGAACTGGTGAAACACGGTGACAGCTGGTGGGATCTGCCTGCCGACGCCGCGTACTGGTGGCGGCACCTGGTGTGGCACGTGTGGCACACCGACCGTGAGGCCGCCGCCGGACTGGTGGCGCATCCACGCTGGCAGACCGCACGGATCCAGCGGTTCGAGGCACAGGGGCTGCTGACCGATCTGGCCCTGGTCGACTCCCCGGAGTCCAGGGCCACTGCCTCGACGATCAACGAGGTCATCGGCCGGGAGGACCCCTCCACCTCTCGGGATCCGGCGGAGCTGGCCCAGGATCTGCTGCGAGCCCTTGGCCTGACCGCCGTCGCCGCACCGCCCGTCCCCTGGCCGCGGTCGGCGGTCCGTGCGGTACTACGCGTGCCGAAGTCCACCTACCCCTTCGCCATGTCACCGGACGGTACCTGGCTGGTGACGGCCGGCCGGGGCAGTCTCATCCAGGTCCACGACCTGGCGACTCAGACCGTGCGACGGGTGATCCACGGCTCGTACGACCGGACGGACCACTGCGCCCTCTCTCCGGACGGCAGTTTCCTCCTGGCCGGGCGGGTCTGCGAGAGGGCGCGAACCTGGGAGGCGGTCAGCGGCAGCCCGAGGAGCCACATCAAGCTCCACAATGTGACGAATTCCGTGCAGACCCCGGACGGCACGTGGATCTCCTACGAGAAGGAGACCGGCTACCTCGGCGACCCGCTCACCGGCAGACGCTGGAGCACGCATCCCAGGACTGCGGACATGTCGCCCATGGCGCTCAGCGCCGACGGCGGAACCCTCGCCCTGGGCAGCACCATGGGCGATGTCTCGCTCTGGGACCCTCGTTCCGGCCGACTGCGTGCGGAGCTGCCCAAACAGGAGCATGGCATCCACCGGCTCGGTCTGGCCGGGGACGGCTCATGGATCGCGCTCGGCGGGTTGTACGACATCCGGGTTCTGGAACTGCCCAGCGGCCAGGAGCGCTTCACGCTGCGGCGGAACGGCACACGGTGCGCCGTCAGCGAGGACTGGCTGGCCCTGCCCGACGGGAATCGGGTGCAGATCCGGTCCCTCCAGGACGGGTCAGTCCTGAGCACCCTCGACGTCCACCAGAACAGCGTCCTCGACTGCCGCCTGTCACCGGACGCGAGGCACCTGATGACCCTGGACAACGGGGGGACGCTCATGGTGTGGGACGCGACCGCCCTCGTCCCATGAGCTCCCCCCCTCTTCGAGGGACACAGCGGTCCGGCCTCGAAACGCCTGGCCGATCATGGCGCTGCCGCCCCATCAGGACGACGTCGAGGTCCTCGCCGCCGCGCGACGACGTGACCTCGGCGTGCCGTGGCGTCGCTCAGTCCGGTGGTGATGAACGTCCGGTCGAGGTCGGTGAGCCGGACCGGCTCCGGGAGTGAGCCGGTCACGACGACGAAGGCGGGCCTGCCGACCTCACCGGCGCCGTAGCCGGTCGGCTCCGGAGCCGTCGTTCCTCGCGCAGGGTCCGGCGGGCGTCGGGGTCGTCGGGGTCGTCGGAGAACGCCCAGGTGTGGAGGGCCTCGCTGCCCTCATCGGCCCGTGCGCACTGCTTCCATCCCGCCGCACGGCTCCCGTGCGGTGGGATGGGTCGTCAGCCCGCGGTGACCTGGTCGGTGTCCGTCAGGGACTTCGTGCCCGACGACGTGATCACCTCGGAGGTCCCGCTGCCCCGGTCCATCAGGCCGCCGGTGAACGCGAGGCCGAGGCCCGCCGCGGCGAGGGCCGCGCCGACCAGGGCGGGCGAGGCCCAGCCCCAGCCGGCCGAGATGGCGAGACCGCCGAGCCAGGCGCCGCCCGCGTTGGCCAGGTTGAAGGCGGAGTGGTTGGAGGCCGCCGCCATCGTCGGCGCGTCCTTCGCCTTGGCCATGAGCAGCATCTGCACGGGCGTGGTGACGAGGGCGCCCATCGCGCCCATGACGACGAGCGTCAGCAGCGCGGGGACGGTGCTGTGGACCGTGAAGTAGAACGCCACGAGCGTCGCGCCGAGCAGGGCGAGTCCGCCGTACAGCGTCGGGCGCAGGGCGCGGTCGGTCAGCGGGCCCGCTATCAGCGTGCCCAGCGTCATGCCGGCGCCGTAGAGCGCGAGGACCAGGGTGGTCGAGGAGTCGGAGAAGCCCGTGAGGTGCGTCAGGATCGGGACCAGGTAGCTGTAGACGGCGAAGAAGCCGCCGAATCCGACGACGGCGGTGGCGAGTCCGATGGCGACCTGCTTGTTCCCCATCGCCCGCAGTTCGTGGCGGATGCCCGCCTGGGAGCCGCGCGGCTGGTCGGGGACGAAGGCGGCGAGCGCGGCGAGGGCGATCAGACCGATGACGGCGACCGCGCAGTAGGCGTACCGCCAGCCGAACTGCTGGCCGAGCGCGGTGCCGGCCGGGACGCCGACGATGTTGGCGACGGTGAGGCCGAGGAACATCCGTGAGACGGCGCGTCCGGCCCGCTCGGGGGCGACCAGCCGGGACGCCACGACGGCGCCCACGCCGAACAGGGCGCCGTGCGGCAGGCCCGCGAGAAAGCGCGCGGCGAAGAGCCAGCCGAAGGTGGGGGCGAGGGCGGACGCGACGTTGCCGATCACGAACAGCCCGGACAGCAGGATCAGCAGCCGCTTGTGGGGGATGCGGGCGCCGATGCCGGTGAGGACGGGGGCGCCGACGACGACGCCCAGCGCGTAGGCGGAGACCACGTTGCCGGCTTGGGGGACGGACACGCCGATGCCGTCGGCGATCTGGGGAAGCAGTCCCATCGTGGCGAATTCGGTCGTACCGATGCCGAACGCGACGACGGCGAGGGCCAGCAGTGCCAGGGGCATGGAGCGGGAGTACCTTTCGGGGGCGACGATCCGGATGCGGCGGAGCGGGCGGGGACCGACGTCGCCCTGCTCCGGTGGCCAGTCGCGCCGGCCGCCATTGCCCGGTGCGCCCCCCGGGGCAGGGGAGGCCCACCAAGGTGCAGCAGCGGCGGAGGCCTGCGCATTCCAAGATCGAGGCATGCCGAATATGGCCTTCGTCACACGCCGGGCGGATCTACCAGATCAGGCACCAGTAGCCGCCGGAGGTGCCGACGCCGATGCGGCCGGCCTGCGGCACGAGCCGGGGGTCGGGGTCGCCCCGAGCGGACAGCGTGCACGCCGGGTCACCGACCGCCCCCGAGGCCGCCATGCGCTGTGCGGCGGCCTCGGCCACCGGCGACGTGAACCAGACGGTCGTCGGCGCCGAGCTGCCGGGGGCCGTGGAGGGCGGTGTCTGCGCCGGTGTGGAGGGCGGTGTCGGCGCCGGGGTGGAGGGCGGCGCGGAGACGGTCGGCGTCGGGCGGGGTGCCGCGGGCGCGGTCTGCGCCGGATGAGGCGACCGTACAGGTGTGCGAGTCGGCGTCGGTTCCGGGGCCGGCCGCCGGGGCGTCGCCGACGCCACCGCGTGGCCGCCGGGGTGTGTCGTGGCCACCGGGGGTCGGGAGGTCGACGGATGCGTGGGGAGGGGACGGGACGTGCTCGAGATCCGGGGCGAGGCCGACGGTGAGGGCGACGTGGAGGGCGACGGTGAGGCCGACGTGGTGAACGAGGGCCGGGTGAGCGAGGGGAGCGACAGGCCGGAGGAGACCGTGGGCGACGGCCGGGAGGTGCCGTCGTCCGAGGACGTCAGCGCCCAGACGCCCAGGCCACCGGCGGTGAGGACGGCCACCGCACCCACGATCCACGGCGCGCGGTGCGAGGGGCGTCGGTGGCGGCTCATGCCTCTCACTGTCGGCCCGCCCGCCGGTCTTCTCAAGCGGTGGGGCACCTTTCGGTGGGGCACCTTTCGTACCCTTGCGGCATGCGGATACGCCCCACCCTCAGCTGGACGCCCACCGAGGGCCTGCCGCCGGGCACCACGGATCTGGAGCCGGTCGTCGACGCCCTGGGCGGCGGCGGGGTGCTGGTGCTCAGCGGGGCGGGCATCTCCACGGAGTCGGGCATCCCCGACTACCGGGGCGAGGGCGGCAGTCTCAGCCGGCACACGCCGATGACCTACCAGGACTTCACCGCCGAGGCGCAGGCGCGCCGCCGGTACTGGGCGCGCAGCCACCTCGGCTGGCGCACCTTCGGCCGGGCGCGGCCCAACGCCGGGCACCGGGCGGTGGCCGCGTTCGGGCGGGCCGGGCTGCTCTCCGGGGTGATCACCCAGAACGTCGACGGGCTGCACCAGGGCGCGGGCAGCGAGGACGTCGTGGAACTCCACGGGAGCCTGGCCCGGGTCGTCTGTCTGTCCTGCGGCGCCGTCAGCCCGCGCGGGGAACTCGCCCGGCGGCTGGCGGAGGCCAACGCGGACTTCGCGCCGGTGGCGGCGGGCATCAACCCGGACGGTGACGCCGACCTCACCGACGAGCAGGTCGGGGACTTCCGCGTGGTGCCGTGCGCGGTGTGCGGCGGTGTCCTCAAGCCCGATGTGGTGTTCTTCGGCGAGACCGTGCCGCCGGCCCGGGTCGAGCACTGCCGCGGGCTGGTCCGGGAGGCGACCGCGCTGCTGGTCCTGGGGTCCTCGCTGACGGTGATGTCCGGGCTCCGGTTCGTCCGCGAGGCCGCCCTGGCCGGGAAGCCGGTGCTGATCGTCAACCGTGACGCGACCCGGGGCGACCGCCACGCCCTCACCCGCGTCGCGCTCCCGCTGGGCGCGGCCCTCACCACGGTCGCCGACCGACTGGGCCTTCCCGGCGCCCCCTAGACACAGCGCACCTCACTCCACCTCGGTAACGCCATCCCGTGACTTGAGCGGAAAACGCGTCGGAGAAATCATCGGTAACGCGTCCGCGCCCTGCGCAACGACATGGGCGACGCGGCATGTTCACGGTATTTCGCGGTGTCCCGACCGCCGTAGCTCCGACCGAGGTGGAGTCATGTCTGCTGCCCAGCACACTTCGCTGCCGTTGACGGCAGCCCAGAGCGGGGTCTGGTTCGCGCACCAGCTGAATCGGAATTCTCCCGTGTACAACGTCGGCGAATTCGTGGAAATCCACGGGCCGGTCGACGGGGACCTGTTCGAGGCCGCCCTGGAGCAAGTGGTCGAGGAGGCCGGGGCGTTGCGCATCCGGCCGGTGGAGGAGCGGGACGGCCCCCGGCAAGTACTCGACGGCCACGGGCAGGTGCTCGACGGCCACCGGCAGATGCGCGAGGGCCCCCGGCTGGTCCGGCTCGATCTGTCCGGCGAGGAGGACCCCGAGGGGGCGGCGCGCGCGTACATCGCCGCGGACCTGGCCCGGCCCGTGGACCTGGGCGAGGGGGAGCTGTACGCGTACGCCCTGATCAAGCTGGCCGAGGACCGCTACTTCTGGCACCAGCGCTACCACCACGTCCTCGTGGACGCGTTCGGGGCGGCGGCCGTCACCGGGCGCGTGGCCCGCGTCTACACCGCGCTGGCCGCCGGCGAGCCGGCCGACGAGGGCGCCTTCGCGCCGTACGGCGCGCTGCTGGAGGGCGAGAGCGCCTACCGGGGCTCCGAGCAGTACGGCAAGGACCGGGCGCACTGGGCCGGGCGGTTCGCCGACCGTCCCGACGAGATCGCCACGTTCGCCGGCTCCGGGCGCGCCGCCCCGCCCTCGGACACCTTCCTGCGGCGCGTCACCCGGCTGTCCCCCGAGGTGCTGGACCGGCTGCGGGCGACCGCCCGTGCCGCCCGCACCTCCTGGTCGGCCGTCGTCGTCGCGGCCGTCGCCGCGCAGCTGCACCGGGTCACGGGACTGCGGGACATCACCGTCGGCATTCCCGTCTCCGCGCGCCATGGGGCCGAGGCGCGGAACATTCCGGGAATGGTGTCCAACGAACTCCCGCTGCGCATCAGCCTTTCCCCGGACATGACGGTCGGGGACGTGCTGCGGAATGTCGCCGGAGAACTCAGGAATCTGCTCCGGCATCAGCGTTATCCGTACGGGGATCTACGGCGCGATCTGCGGCTGCTCGACGAGGGACGGCATCTTTTCGGCCCCATGGTGAACATCATGCCCTTCGATTTCGACGTCACGTTCGCCGGGCATCCGATCACCGTGCACAACATGTCGAACGGGCCGGTCGGCGACCTCTCGATCGCCGTGTACGAGCGCTCCGACGGCAACGGGCTCCAGTTCTCCTTCGACGCCAACCCCGCGCTCTACGACACGGACGAACTGGCCCGCGTCCAGGAGCGTTTCCTCGCCTTCCTCACCGCGCTGGCCACGGCGGACCCCGCTCTCCCGCTCGGCCGCCTGGACACGCTGACCGCCCCGGAGATCGAGGCGGCCCGGTCCGGCGCGGGAGCGCCGCCGCGCCCGGTCGCCCCCGCCACGGTCGCCGAGCTGTTCGCCGCCCAGGCCGCCCGTACCCCCGACGCCCGCGCCCTGGTCTCGCCCGGCCGCGCGCTCACCTTCCGCGAGCTCGACGCGTCCGCCAACCAGCTGGCCCATCTGCTGGCCGGCCTCGGCGCCGGACCCGAGCGGTGCGTGGCCCTGGCCCTGCCGCGCGGCGCGGACACGGTCGTCGCCCTGCTCGGTGTCCTCAAGGCGGGTGCCGCCTATGTGCCGCTGGACCCGGAGCACCCGGCCGAGCGGACCCGGCAGATCCTCGCCGAGACCGCCCCGGCGCTGATCCTGACCACCGCCGCGTCGGCCGGGGCACTGCCCCGGGACGAGGACGCTCCGGTGCTGCTCCTGGAGGACGCCGGTCTCGGTCTGCCCGGACTTCCGGTGTCCGACCCCACGGACGCCGACCGCACCCGGCCCCTGCTCCCCCGGCATCTCGCCTACGTCATCCACACCTCCGGCTCCACCGGCCGGCCCAAGGGCGTCGCCGTCGAGCACCACAGCCTGAGCAACCTGTTCGAGCACCATCGGCGCGTCCTCATCGAGCCCGCGGTGGCGGAGGCCGGGGTGGAGCGCTTCCGGGTGGCGCTGACCAACGCGTTCGTGTTCGACGCCTCCTGGACGGCGCTGCTGTGGCTGGTCGCCGGGCACGAGCTGCACGTCGTGGACGACGCGACCCGCCGGGACGCGGGCGCGCTCGCGGCGTACGCCGACCGGCACGCCGTCGACGTGCTGGACACCACGCCCACCCACGCCCGCCAGTTGCTGAACGCCGGGCTGCTGGACGGCGGGCGCCGGCCCAAGGTGCTCGTGCTCGGCGGTGAGGCCGTCCCGGACGACCTGTGGGCCGAACTCCGCGCCACCCCGGGCCTGACCGCCCGCAATGTGTACGGGCCGACGGAGTGCACGGTCGACTCGATGTACTGCGATCTGCGGGCCGCGGCCGCTCCCGCGATCGGCCGGCCCGTCGACAACCTGGCGGCCCGGGTCCTGGACGGTGCCCTGCGGCCCGTGGCGGACGGGGCCGTCGGTGAACTCTTCCTGTCCGGCGCCGGACTGGCCCGCGGGTACCTGGGCCGGGGCGCGCTCACCGCGGAACGGTTCGTCGCCGATCCGTTCGGCGCTCCCGGCGCGCGCATGTACCGCACCGGCGACCTCGTGCGGCGGGGCGCGGACGGTCTCCTCGTCTACGTGGGCCGGGCCGACACGCAGGTGAAGCTGCGCGGTTTCCGGATCGAGCCCGGGGAGATCGAGTCCGTCCTGGCCGGCCATCCGGCCGTCGCGCAGTGCGCCGTCGTGGTGCGCGAGGACCGGTCGGGGGTACGACGGCTCGTCGCCTACGTCGTGACGGTCCCCGGTGCCGCCCTGCCGGACGCGGGAGTGCTGCGGGAGCATCTGGCCGCGTCCCTCCCCGAGTACATGGTCCCGGCCGGTTTCACCGCCCTGGACACCCTGCCCCTGACCCACAACGGGAAGCTCGACCGCGACGCCCTGCCCGCCCCCGAGATCACCGGCGCCGCCGACAGCCGCGCGCCCCGCACCCCCGTCGAACGGACGCTGTGCGCCCTGTACGCCGAACTCCTCGACGTGGACCGGGTCGGCATCGACGACAGCTTCTTCGCGCTCGGCGGCGACTCCCCGCTGGCCGTGCGGCTGGCCGCGCGGGCCCGGGAGGCCTCGGTCGTCATCGCGCCCCGGGACGTGTTCCTGCACAAGACCGTCGCCGGGCTGGCCGAGGTGGCACGCCGGCACCCCGGGGAGGGCGAGGAGCGGCCCGTCCGCCCGCTGCCCGGCCCGGACGACGCCGAGCGCGCCGCCCTCGCCGTCTCCCACCCCGGGCACACCGCCGTCCTGCCGCTCACCCCGCTGCAGGAGGGCATGCTGTTCCACGCCCACTACGAGGGCACGGCGGGCATCGACCCGTACATCGCGCAGACCGCGTACGAACTGATCGGCCCGCTGCGCCCGGACCGGCTGCGGGCCGCCTGCGACGCGCTCCTCGCCCGGCACGAGTCGCTGCGCGCGGCCTTCACGCACTCCGCGACCGGCCGGGCCTTCCAGGTGATCACCGCGGCGCACCAGGCGCCATGGACCGAACTGGACCTGACGGGACTGCCGACGGACGGCCAGGACAGCCAGGACAGCCAGGACAGCCAGGACGGCCAGGACGGCCAGCGGGAGCGGATCGCCCGGGAGTTGGCCGCCGACCGCGCCCGCCCGTTCGACATGGCCCGCGCGCCCCTCGTGCGCTTCCTGCTCGTACGGCTGGCGGACGAACGGCACCTCTTCGTGGTCACCGGCCATCACATCGTCCTCGACGGCGCCTCGCTCGGCGTGGTCCTGGACGACCTCCTCGACGCGTACGGCGGCGCCGAGGGGCGCGCGGCGGCACCGCTCGGGCTGCGCGACTACGCCGAGTGGCTCGCCGTACAGGACGGGCGGGCGGCCGAGAAGGCGTGGGCGGCGGCACTGGAGGGCGTCGAGGAGCCGACGCTCGCGGTGCCCGACGCCGATCAGGACCGGGCGCCCGTCCTGGCCGAGCAGGTACGGGTCACCCTCGATCCCGCGCGCACCGCGGCGCTGACCGCGACGGCCCGCGCCCGTTCCCTGACGGCCAACACCGTCGTGCAGGCCGCGTGGGCGGTGACGCTCGCCCAGCTCACCGGCCGTGACGACGTCGTCTTCGGCACCACGGTCTCCCTGCGCCCGGCCGAACTGCCCGGCGTCGAGCGGCTGGCCGGGCTGCTGATCAACACCGTGCCGGTACGGGTGCGGCTCGACGCGGGCGAACCGCTGGAGCGGCTGCTCGCCCGGGTCCAGGACGAGCAGGCCGCCCTCTCCCCGCACCACCACCTCGGCCTCGCCGACATCGGCCGGACCACCGGGGCGGACCGGCTCTTCGACACCTCCACGGTCTTCGAGAACCACTCCGGGAACCATTCGGGGAACCATTCCGGGGACCCGGGGATCATCGGGGAGTCGGCCGGGCTGACCGTGCGCGCCGTCGGCGGTGACGGCGCCACCCACTATCCGCTGACGCTGATCGCCGAGCCGGGCGAGCGGCTGAGCCTGCGGCTCGCGTACCGGCCCGACCTCGTCGACCGGAGCACCGCGCGGGCGGTCGTCGCGCGCACGGCCCGCTTCCTGGAGGCGTTCACCGCCGCGCCGCACGCCCCGCTCGCCACCGTGGACCTGCTGTCCGCCGAGGAACGCGATCAGGTGCTGCGCGCGTGGAACGCCTCCGTCGCGCCTCCGTCGGACTCCGCGATCCACCGGCGGTTCGCCGAGCAGGCGGCGCGCACACCCGGCGCCGTCGCGGTCACCGGTGGCGCGGGCACCCTCACCTACGCCGAACTCGACGCCCGTTCCGACGCGTTGGCCCACCGGCTGCTCGCCCTCGGGGTGCGGCCCGAGGAGCGCGTGGCGGTCCTCCAGGAGCGCTCGCCGGAGCTGATCGTCTCGCTGCTGGCGGTCCTGAAGGCGGGCGGCGCGTACATGCCGCTCGACGCCCGCTCCCCCGCCGACCGGCTGCGCGCGATGACGGGCGGCACGGGGGCCCGTGTCCTCCTCACCGACCTCGCCTCGCGGGACCTGGCGCGGGAACTCGCCCCCGGGCAGCTCCTCGTCGTGGACGGGCCGGCACCCGAGGTGCCCGACACGACCGGCCCGCTCCCCGGGGTCCGTGCGGACCGGCTCGCGTACGTCCTGTTCACCTCGGGCTCGACCGGTGAGCCCAAGGCGGTCGGTGTCACCCACCGGGCGGTGCTGGACCTGACCGGGGACGGCGCGTTCGGCGGCGAGGCCCACCGGTCGGTGCTCCAGCACTCCACCCAGGCCTTCGACGCGGCGACGTACGAGATGTGGGTGCCGCTGCTCTCCGGCGGCCGGATCGTGCTCGCGCCGCCCGGACAGCTGGACGGGCCGGCCCTGGAGCGGCTGGTCGCCGAACACGGGGTGACCGCGCTGTGGCTGACGGCCGGGCTGTTCCGGCTGCTCGCCGAGGAGTCCCCGGGCGCTTTCGCGGGGCTGCGGGAGGTGTGGGCGGGCGGTGACGTCGTGCCCGGACACGCCGTGCGCGCGGTGCTGGCCGCACACCCGGGGCTGGTCGTCGTCGACGGCTACGGCCCCACGGAGACCACCGTGTTCGCCGCGCGCCACCGGATGCGGGCCGGGGACGCGATACCGGCCACGGTGCCCGTCGGGCGGCCGATGGACGGCATCCGCGCCTATGTCCTCGACGGCGCGCTGCGGCCCGTACCGCCGGGTGTGGCCGGTGAACTGCACCTGGCCGGCGCCGGACTGGCCCGCGGTTACCTGGGCCGCCCGGAGGCGACCGCCGAGCGTTTCGTGGCCGACCCGTTCGGGGCACCGGGCGGGCGCATGTACCGCACCGGTGACCTGGTGCGCTGGAACGACCGGGGCGAACTGGTCTTCCTCGGCCGCGCGGACGACCAGCTGAAGATCCGCGGTTTCCGGGTCGAGCCGGGGGAGATCGAGGCCGCCCTGGCCCGGCACCCCGGGGTCGCCCAGTGCTGTGTCGTGGCGCGCGAGGACACTCCCGGCGTCAAGCGGCTCACCGCTTACGTGGTGCCACCGCCGGGCGGCGAGGCGCCGGCGGAGGCCGGACTGCGCGCCCATCTGGCCCCGTTGCTCGCCGACTACCAGGTGCCGGCCGCGTTCGTGCCGCTGCCGTCCCTGCCGCTGACCCGCAACGGCAAGATCGACCGGCGTGCGCTGCCCGCTCCCGCCGTCACGGCCGACCCCACCGGACGAGCCCCGGCCACGCCCCGTGAGGAACTGCTCTGCGCCCTGTTCGGCGAGGTGCTGGGTCTGGCCTCGGTCGGTCCCGACGACGCGTTCTTCGCCCTCGGCGGCGACTCCATCCTCTCGGTCCGGCTGGTCGCGCGGGCCCGCGGGGCGGGGCTGGTCCTCACCGCCCGGGACGTCTTCACCCACCGTACGCCCGCCGCGCTCGCGGTGATCGCCCAGGACCTGGCGGCCGAGCCGCCCGGATGGGCCGAGGAAGCCGAGCCGTCCCCGATCGCCCTGCCCGACGACGAACTGGCCGAACTGATGGCCGCATGGGAGTCCGCCCAGTGAACGCGACGCCGCACGCCGCGCCCCGGTCCGCCCCCGGGAGCCGCCCGGACCTCGACATCCTGCCGCCGACCCCCCTCCAGGAGGGCATGCTCTTCCACGCCCTGTACGACGGCGAGGGCAGCGATGTGTACACCGTCCAGACCTCGCTGGAGCTGACCGGCCCCCTCGACCGGGACGCGCTGCGGAAGGCCTGCGCGGCCGTGCCGGCGCGGCATCCCGCCCTGCGGGCCGGGTTCCTCCAGCGCGGGACGGGGCGGGCGGTGCAGATCGTGCCGCGCACGGTGGAGGTGCCGTGGGCGGAGGACGACCTGAGCCCGCTGCCGGAGGCGGAGCGGTCCGCCGCGCTCGACCGGATCACCGCAGAGGACCGGGAGCGCCGCTTCACCCTCTCCGCCCCGCCGCTGATCCGGTTCCGGCTGCTGCGCCTGGACACCGACCGGCATGTGCTGCTCCTGACCAACCACCACATCCTGCTGGACGGCTGGTCGCTGCCGCTGGTGCTGCGGGATCTGTTCGAGCTGTACGACCGTGGCGGCAGCGCCGACGGTATGGAGCCGGCGCCGTCCTTCCGCCGGCATCTCGGCTGGCTGGCCGCACAGGACCGGGAGGGCGCGCGGACGGCGTGGCGCGCGGCCCTCGACGGCCTGGAGGAGCCCACGCTGCTGGGGCCCGCCGGCACGGGCGGCGGGGCGCCCGGGTTCCCGCGGCGCGTGGTCACCCATCTCACCGAGTCGCTGACCGCCGGGCTGACCCGCCGCGCCCGCTCCCGCGGTGTCACGGTCAACACGCTGGTGCAGGCCGCCTGGGCGCTGCTGCTGGCCCGTGCGACCGGCCGGCAGGACGTGGTGTTCGGGGCGACCGTCTCCGGGCGGCCGGCGGAACTGCCGGGCGTGGAGGAGACGGTGGGCCTGTTCATCAACACCGTGCCGGTCAGGGTGCGGCTGGACCCGGCCGAATCGCTCGGTGCCCTGGTGGAGCGCCTCCAGGAGGAGCAGGCCGCGCTGCTCCCGCACCATCATCTCGGTCTCGCCGACATCCAGCGCACGGCCGGTCTCGGCGACCTGTTCGACACGGCGGTCGTCTTCGAGAACGCCCCCTTCGACGAGGAGTCACTGGACCGGACGTTCGGCGGGGTGCGCGTCGCGCTCCTGGAGGACACGGCCACGACGGGCACCATGCACTACCCGCTCAGCCTGGTGGCCGTGCCCGGGCGGCGGCTGCGCCTCGACCTCAGCCATCAGCCCGGGGTCGTGGACACCGCGGCGGCGCACGGGCTGGCCCGCACGCTGACCCGGATCCTGGGCGCCCTGGCCGCCACCCCCGACCTGCCCGTCGGCGGCGTCGGCGCGCTGGACACGGAGGACCGGGCGGCGCTCCTGGCCGCCGGGACCGGGCCGGCCGTCACGCATCCGGCGGCCACGCTGCCCGAGCTGTTCGCCGCGCAGGCCGCGCGCACCCCCTCCGCCCCGGCCGTCGTCTTCGGGGGCACGACCCTGACGTACGCCGAACTCGACGCCCGGGCCACGCGGTTGGCGCACGCCCTGGTGGCCCGGGACGCCGGGCCGGGGCGGATCGTCGCCGTCGCCCTGCCCCGCTCGCCGGACCTGCTGGTGACGCTGTACGCCGTGCACAAGGCGGGGGCCGCCTATCTGCCGGTGGACCCGGACTATCCGCCGGACCGGGTGCGGTACATGCTCGACGACGCGTGCCCCGCGCTCGTGATGACCCCGGAGCTGTACGGGCGGCTGGCCGAGGAGCCGGTGGCCGACGGCGGGGAGCTGCCCCGCGTGGACCCGCTCGCACCCGCCTACATGATCTACACCTCCGGCTCGACCGGCCGCCCCAAGGGGGTGCTCGTCCCCCACCGGGGCATCGTCAACCGGCTGCTCTGGATGCAGTCCGCCTACGAACTGACGGCGGCGGACCGGGTGTTGCAGAAGACGCCGTCCAGTTTCGACGTGTCGGTGTGGGAGTTCTTCTGGCCGCTGATCACCGGAGCCACGCTGGTCGTGGCCCGGCCGGAGGGGCACAAGGATCCCGCGTACCTGGCGGAGCTGATCCGGCGCGAGGGCGTGACGACGCTGCACTTCGTGCCGTCCATGCTGGAGTCCTTCCTGCGCACGCCGGGGGCCGCCCGGTGCACGGGCCTGCGCCGGGTCGTCTGCAGCGGCGAGGCGCTCCCCACCGCGCTCGCCGACCGCTTCCACGACCTGTTCGACGCCGCCGGCACCACGCTCCACAACCTGTACGGCCCCACCGAGGCCTCCGTCGACGTCACCCACCGGCGCAGCACGCCCGGCGGGTCGACGCCCTCGGTGCCCATCGGCCGCCCGGTCGACAACACCGGCGTCCACGTCCTCGACGCGGGACTCCAGCCCGCCCGTCCGGGTGCCCCCGGCGAGCTGTACCTCTCGGGGGTCCAGCTGGCCCACGGGTACCACGGGCGGCGGGCACTGACCGCCGAGCGGTTCGTCGCCGACCCGTTCGGCCCGCCCGGGTCACGGATGTACCGCACCGGCGACATCGTGCGCTGGACCGAGGACGGCGAACTGCTCTACCTGGGACGGGCGGACGACCAGGTCAAGCTGCGCGGCTTCCGCATCGAACTCGGGGAGATCGAGTCCGTCCTGGCGCGTCACCCGTCCGTGGGCACCCCGGCGGTCGTCGTCCGCGAGGACCGGCCCGGCGTCAGGCGCCTGATCGCGTACGTCGTCCCGGCGGACCCGGCCCGCGCGGCGGAGTACGACACCGAGGAGCTGCGCGCCCACTGCGCCGACGCACTGCCGGAGCACATGGTCCCGCAGGCGTTCGTACCGCTGGCGGAACTGCCCCTGTCGCTCAGCGGGAAGCTCGACCGCAAGGCGCTGCCCGCGCCCGCGTTCACCGCCGCCGGCGGACGGGCCGCGCGGGGCCCGGTGGAGGAGACCCTCTGCGCGCTCTTCGCCGAGGTGCTCGGGGTGCCGGACGTCGGACCGGACGACGGCTTCTTCGCCCTCGGCGGCGACTCCATCCTGTCCATCCAGCTCGTCACGGCGGCCCGCCGCGCCGGGCTCGTCCTCACCCCGCGCGACGTGTTCCGGCACCGCACCGTGGCCGCGCTCGCCACGGTGGCCGCACCGGTGGACACCGCGCCCGTCGCCGAGCCAGAGGACGCGGGCACCGGGCCCGTGCCGCTCACGCCCATCGCCCACTGGTTGCGCGCGCAGGGCGGACCGGTGGCCGGGTTCCACCAGTCCCAGCTGGTCCGGGTCCCGGCCGGACTGCGCGAGGAGGATCTGGTCGCGGCGCTCCAGGCCGTCCTGGACCGGCACGACGCACTGCGGCTGAGACTCGGTGACGACGGTGGCACCGGGTGGACCCTGGAGGTGACCGCGCGGGGTTCCGTGCGCGCCGCCGACTGCCTCACCCTGCACCGGAGTCCGGGCGAGACCCTGGCGGACCTGGCCAGGGCGGCACAGCGGAATCTCGACCCCCGCGGCGGCCGGCTCCTGCGGGCCGTCTGGCTCGACCGGGGCGCGACGGAACCGGGCCGACTGCTGCTGATGGTGCATCACCTCGCCGTGGACGGCGTGTCCTGGCGGATCCTGCTGCCCGATCTCGCGGCGGCCTGGCGGGCGGCGGCGGCCGGACAGGACGCGTACGCCGCGCTGGACCCGGTGCCGGCCTCCCTGCGCACCTGGTCGCGGCGGCTCACCGAGGCCGCCCACTCCCCGGCGCGCGCGGCCGAACTGCCGCTGTGGCAGGCGGTGTCGGCCGCGGAGGACCCCTTGCTGACCGACCGGCCGCTCGACCCGGCCCGTGACGTCTACGCCACCCGCGAGAACCTCACCCTCACCCTGCCCGCCCCGGAGACGGCCGCGCTGCTGACGACGGTGCCCGAGGCGTTCCACGCCGGTGTCGACGACGTCCTGCTGACGGCCCTCGCACTGGCCGTCGCGCACTGGCGCGGAGGGGAGCCGGGGGGCGGCGTCCTCGTCGACCTGGAGGGCCACGGCCGGCAGGAGGAACTCGCCCCCGGGCTCGATCTCTCCCGCACGGTGGGCTGGTTCACCGCCCTGTACCCCGTGCGCCTGGACCCGGCGGTCACGGACTGGGACGACGTCTGGTCCGGCGGGGCCGCGCTCGGACGTGCCGTGAAGACCGTCAAGGAACAGCTGCGGGCCGTACCGGACCGGGGCATCGGCCACGGACTCCTGCGCCACCTCAACCCCGACACCGGCCCGCTGCTCGCCGTCGGCCGCACCCCGCAGATCGGCTTCAACTACCTGGGCCGCTTCGCGGCGGGCCGCGCCGCCGACTGGGAGGCGGCCGAGGAGGGGGACGCGCCGGTCTCCCCGGCCGACGCCGGGATGCCGCTGCCGCACGCCGTCGATCTGAACGCCGTCACCGAGGACGGCCCCGGCGGCCCCCGCCTGGTGGCCGACTGGTCCTGGCCCGGCACGCTGCTCGACGAGGCGCGCGTACGGGAACTCGCCGACGCCTGGTTCCGGGCACTGCGCGCGCTCGTCGCCCACACCTCCGGCGGAGGGGGCGGGCTGACCCCGTCCGACCTCGGGGTGGTGGCCGTCGCCGGTGAGCGGATCGGGCAGGACGAGCTGGAGAGGCTCGAAGCGCGCTGGGCCGGGCACGGGTTGGCCGATGTCCTGCCCGTCTCCCCGTTGCAGGAAGGGCTGTTGTTCCATGCGCTGTACGACGAGGAGACGACGGACGTCTACCACGTGCAGCTGGCCCTCGCCCTGGACGGCCCTGTCGACCGTGCCGCCCTGCGGGCCGCCTGCCGTGACCTGGTCCGCCGGCACGCGCCGCTGCGCACCGCCTTCGGCACGCTCGCCTCGGGCGCACCGGTGCAACTCGTGCTGCGCGACGCGGAACCGCTCTGGGCGGAGCACGGACTCGCCCCCTCCACGGGGGACGGGGAGCGGGCGGAGATCCTCGCCGCGGACCTGGCCGACCGCTTCCCCCTCACCGGGCCGTCGCTCGCCCGCTTCACCCTGCTGCGGGAGACGGACGACCACCACACCCTGCTTCTGACGGTCCATCATCTCCTGCTCGACGGCTGGTCCCTGCCGGTGCTGCTGCGCGATCTGTTCGCCCTGTACGAGGCCCGGGAGCGCGGTGTCGGGCAGCTGCCCGCGCCACTGCCCGCGGCCGGTGTGCGCGACCATCTGGCCTGGCAGGCCGGGCAGGACCGGGACGCCGCGGAGAAGGCCTGGCGGCACGCGCTCGACGGGCTGGACGGGCCGACCCTGCTGGCCCCGGGGGCCGCGCGCGGCGGCACACCGCTCCCGGCGGAGCGGGTGGTGACGGAGCTGACCGAGGCGGAGACCGCCGCGCTGAACGTGCTGGCCCGGACCCACGGGGTCACGCCCAACACCCTGATGCAGACGGCCTGGGCGCTCGTCCTGGCCGAGGCGACGGGGCGGCGCGACGTGGTCTTCGGCGCGACCGTGTCCCTGCGTCCGCCGGAGCTGGCGGGGGTGGAGCACGCGGTCGGGCTGTTCATCAACACCGTGCCGGTGCGGGTGCGGCTGAGGGACGGTGAACCGCTGGAAGACCTCCTCGCCCGTGTCCAGGAGGAGCAGTCCGCCCTCACCCCGCACCACCACCTGGGGCTGCCGCGCATCCACGCGCTGGCGAGCGGCACCCCGCTCTTCGACACCTCGACCGTCTTCGAGAACTACCCCGCGGACCCGGCCGGGGTGCGCGCCGGAGGCATACGGCTGTCCGGTCTCGACGGCCGGGACGCCTACCACTACCCGATGACCCTCATGGGCGTCCCCGGCGACCGGCTCCATCTGCAACTGCGCTACCGGCCGGACCTGTTCGACCGCGACACCGCCGAGCGCACCGCCGCGAGGCTCCGCGCGGTGCTCACCGGGTTCCCCGCGCTGCCGTCCCCGGCGGAGGGTCCCGTGGACGCCGTACGCGCGCTGTTCGCGGAGGTCCTGGGGCTCGACCACGTGGGCCCCGACGACGACTTCTTCGCCCTGGGCGGCGACTCGCCGCGCGCGCTGCGGCTCGCGGGCCGGATCCGCGCCCTCGGTCTCGATCCACGGCTCCCCGTCCGGACGGTCTTCGACCGGCCGACGCCCCGGGGGCTGGCGCGACGCCTCGGCTGACCGCCGACGCATCACCTCACATCCACGGCCTCACGTCCATGTCCCGAAACCTTGGAGGAACCCCGTCATGAGCAGCCCCTTCGACAACCCCGACGGCACTTTCCTGGTCCTCGTCAACGACGAGAACCAGCACTCCCTGTGGCCCTCGTTCGCCGAGGTGCCGGCCGGCTGGGCGGTGGCCCGGCCGGAGGGCTCGCGCCAGGACTGCCTGGACTACATCGGCGAGCACTGGACGGACATCCGGCCCGCGAGCCTGGTCCGCGCGATGGACGCCGACGCCGTACGGGCCCGGTGAGCGCGCCCCTCGCGGTGGTGGCCGTCGCCTTCCTCTCCCGGGCGAGCCAGCTCGGTCTGTTCTCGGCGGAGGTGCTCATCCTCCTCGACCGGGGTGTGACCGAGGGCACGATCGGGCTGGTGATGGCCGCCGCCGCGGCCGGCGGGGCGCTGGCCCAGCTCGCCGCGGGCCGCTGGGGGCACCGCTGCCGCACCACCCGGATGACCCTGCTCGGCACGGGGGTGCAGAGCGCCGGCTGTCTGGCGTTCGCCACGCTCACCCCGTGGTGGAGCCTGGCCGCCGCCGACTTCCTGCTGATGGCGGGGGCGGCACTGACGACGACGGGACTGCGCGCCACCCTGGCCGCGCGAGCCCCCGGCGGCCGGGCGCCGGGGGCGGACCGACTGGAGCGGGCCTACGGCCGGCTGACGGCCGCGCAGATGCTGGGCGCGCTGGTCGGCCCGCTGGGCGCGGGGGCCGTCCTCCTGCACGGGAGTGCGGGGGCGGCGTGGGCCGCCACCGCGGTCGCCCTCACGGCGACCGCGGTGGCGGGCACGGCGGGCCTAAGGGACGAGGCTGTACGGCCGGCCCGCGCCCGGTCGCGACCTGAGCCGGCGGGCCTGGCGCAGGAGGCCGGGCAACCGGCCCGCACCAGCTCGCAGCCGTCACCGGCCGGCCTCCTGGACGAGCCGGTGCGACCGGATCGTTCCGGGGCGCCGCCGGGATCGGGGCACCCGGTCGGCCCGTCCCTCCCGTGTGGTCCGCGGCCCCCGCTGCCCGTCACCCTGTGGCCGCTCCTGGTGCTGCTGTTCGGTATCACCGCCCTCTACGGCGGCTACTCCGTGGTCTGGGCGGTGTATCTCCGGGGGCTGGGTGCCCGGGACGCGGTGATCGCCTGGTCGGCGGCCTGTCTGGCGCTGCCCGCCCTCGCCCTGTCGCCCCGGGCCGGAGCCGTCCTGCCCCGGGTGTCCCGGCCCGTCCTCATCCGCTGCGCGGCACTGGTCATCGGCTGCTGCGCCTGTCTGTACCCCCTGGTCGGCTCGGTGGCCGCCGCGATCGCCCTGTCCGTCACCGAGGGGATCCTCCTGGCCGTCGCCCTGCCGCTGATCTCCGCGCAGGTCGCCCGGAACGCCGGCCCCGGCCGCACGGCGAGGGCCTTCGGCCTCCTCGGCACGGCGGACGCCCTCGGCAGCGGACTGGGCACGGCGCTGGGCGGGGCGCTGCTCGCCCAGGGCGGGGCGGGCGAGGCCTTCCGGTTCAGCGGCGTCCTGTGCCTGCTCTGCGCCGCCGCCTCCCTGGTCCCCGTCCTCCTGCGCCCGCCCGTCTCCCCCACGTCCGCCTCACCCCCGATGTCCCTCTCTTCAGAAACCGGCAGGTCACCCCATGTATCACGGTCTTCCCCTCGAATACGTCCTGTCCGCCGCTGAGACCGAGCAGATCCAGGAGGCGCTCGCCGGCCTCCGCGACTCCTCCCCCACCCCCGCACAGCCCGCGTTCTACGACCGTCACTGGGACGCCGCGGCCCACCTCCCGCCACGACTGCGCGGCTTCCTGGAGCACTTCCGCCGCGCCGAGCCCGCCGCCGCCCTGGTGATCCACGGCTTCCCGGTCGACGACGCGGCCGTCGGCGCCACCCCGGCGCACTGGGCGGACGTACCCGCCGACGGGCCGCCCCTCGACCAGGAGCTGTTCCTGGCGATGGTCGGCACCGCCCTCGGCGACCCCTTCACCTTCTCCACCCTCCAGCTGGGCCGGGTCGTGCAGAACCTGCTGCCCATCCGCGGCGACGAGCTGCGGCAGAGCGGGCACGGCAGCGAGTGCCTGCTGGAGTTCCACACCGAGGACGGCTTCCACCCGGGCCGCTGCGACTATCTGCTGCTGTTCGGGATGCGCAACGACGAGCGGGTGCCGACCATCGTGGCGTCCGTCCGCGACGTCAAGATCAGTGACGAGACCGCCGATCTGCTGCGTACGCCACGCTTCCTGATCCGCCCCGACGACGAGCACGTCCGTCAGCTCCAGGAACGCCATCCCGGCCACCCGGCGCTGGCCGGCATGCTGCGGATGCAGTCCGACCCCGAGCCCGTGCCGGTCCTGTCCGGCGACCGGGAGCGCCCCTATCTGCGCGTCGACTACCCGTTCATGACCTGCGCCGGCCGGGACGGGGCCGCCCAGCGGGCCCTGGACGAGCTGATGGAGGAGCTGGAGCGGGTCCAGCTCGACGTGGTCGTGGAGCAGGGCAGCCTGGCGGTGGTGGACAACTACGTCGCCGTACACGGCCGCAGGCCGTTCCGGGCCGCGCACGACGGCAGGGACCGCTGGCTCAAGCGCATGATCGTCAGCCGTGATCTGCGCAAGACGACCCCGCACGCCTCGCCGGGCGCCGCGCGGGTCCTGTTCTGACCCCTGCCCGCCCCAGAACTCCGCCCCATAACTCCGCCCCAAGGAAAGGGACTGCACATCATGCGCACCATCGTCGTCTCCGGTGGCTCCAGCGGGATCGGCCTGGCCACCGTCGAGCGCTTCGCGCGCGCGGGTGACCGTGTGGTCAGCCTGGACATCGCCGAACCGTCGCACGAGCCGCGCGGCCCGGTCTCCTGGGTCCGCTGCGACGTCGCGGACTGGCAGGCCGTCGAGGACGCCCTGACCCGGGTGCACCGGGACCACTCCCTGGACGTCGTCATCGCCAACGCCGGCATCAGTGTCCGGCACGGTGTCCTCGACCTCACCGAGGAGGCCGCACGGCGCGTGGTCGACGTGAACCTCCTCGGCACCCTGGGCATGTGGCGCGCCGCCGCCCGTCTGATGGCCGAGGGCGACGGCGGGGTGCTGCTGGCCACCGCGTCCGTCAACGGCCGCCGCGGTTACCCGTACTACGCCGACTACAACGCCACCAAGGCCGGCATCATCGCCCTCACCCAGACCTTCGCCCTGGAGCTGAGCCCCCGTATCCGCGTGGCCTGTGTGAGCCCCGGGGCGGTGCTGACGCCCATGCAGCTCGCCGAGTACACCGACGACATGCTGGCCGGCGTCAACGCGCGGATCCCGGCCGGCCGGCACGCCTCCCCCGAGGAGATCGCGGCCGCGTTCCACTATCTGGCCTCGCCCGAGGCCGCGTTCCTGACCGGCCAGGAGCTGGTCGTCGACGGCGGTGAGACGGCGGGCGCGACCACCGCCGAGTTCGGCACGGCCGCCCGCGCCTCCGTCCCGGCCTAGTCAAGGCCGCCGCTTCCGACGCCCGGAAAGGCAGGACCCGACACATGACCGCGACCACCCAGGACGCCGTCGCTCCCCCGGGCGGCTCCGGCACGGTCCCGCCGGACGCGTTCCGCGCGGCGATGAACCGCTTCGCCCGCAGTGTCACCGTGGTGACCGCGTACGACGGAGCGGACCCGGTCGGCTGCACGGCCACCGCGGTGCTCTCCCTGACCGACCGGCCGCCGACGCTCCTCGTGTCGCTGGCCTCGGACAGTGGGACGCTCCGGCACGTCCGGGCCGCGGGCCGCTTCGGGGTGAGCGTCCTGCCGTACCGGCTGCGCGCGCTGGCCGCCCGGTTCGCGGAGGCGCCGGCGGACCGGCGCTTCGACGGTGTCGACCACGGGGGCGTGTACGGCGCTCCCCTGCTCGGCGGCGCGGTGGCCGGGGTGGTGTGCCGGGTCACGCGGTACGTGCCCCTGGGGGACCACACCCTGGTCGTCGGCCAGGTGGTGCACGTGGCGACGGACGAGGGCGCGGAGCCCCTGATCCACTTCGCGCGGCGGCAGACGCGGCCCGAGCGGTGACGCGGGCTCACCAGACCGGCGGGTGCAGCGCGAGGACGAGCAGCGTGCACGGCGAGTGCGCCTCGTTGAGTTCGTAGCCGAAACCGCTCGGCACGTAGAGGGCCTCGCCGACCCTCAGCCGCAGTTCCAGGGGGCGGTCCAGCACGGCCCGGGCCCGTCCGGGCGGTGCCGGTTCGACGCGGCCGCCGCAGCTGCCGCGCACGGGCAGCAGCACGAGGTCGGTCGCGGCGGTGTTGCCGCCGCTGTGCGCGCCGGGTTCCAGGGTCAGGAACGAGCTCCCGACCCGGCAGGCCAGCAGCTCACCGAGGCCGGAGGTGAGCGCGGCCGTCCCGGCGGCCACGCCGTGCGTCGGCTCGGCGTCGACCAGCACGGCGTCGACGCCGTCCGGCCACACCAGGGCCGGCCCCCTGTCGCGGTGCACCGACAGGCACAGGGCCAGATCCCTGACGAAGAGCTCCAGACCCGTTGTGCCCCGGCCGAGGTCTCCTGCGTAGTCCACGTCCCGCTCCGCTCCGCATCGCACCCGCAACGTCCCGCGTGCCGTGGTTCACGCGCGGACGGCCCGTACGTGGTACACGGGACGTCCCGGGAAGGGCAGGTCTCCTGTTCTTCCGCCACATGACCGCGGGGCGAGCGGTGCCGTGGCTCCGGCCCGCGCCTGCGGTTTGCAGGAACTCTGCTGCACACGGAGGGAGTTGCGGGAGTCCCGGGATCACGGTACCGAACCGGCGGCGGCCCGTCTCCGCCGCGGCGATGTCCCGGGATGTCCCTAGAGGTGCGCGCGGATCAGTCCGCCGGACCCGTTCCGGAGCCGGGCTCCGGCACGTCGTCGAGGAGGCCCTGCTGGGCCGCGAGGACCCCGGCCTGGAAACGGCTCTCGGCGCCGAGGGTCTCCATGATGTCCGCGATGTGTTTTCTCGCGGTGCGCAGGGACATGCCGATCCGGCGGGCGATGCTCTCGTCCTTGAGGCCGGCCGCGAGCAGCCGCACGATCGTCCGGTGGATGTCCTTGGCGACGAGTTCCAGGCCGTCGGCGGCGGCGTCGGAGAACGGCGCGGCCTGGGTCCACGCCTGCTCGAACACCTCGCACAGGTAGTGCACGACGGAGGGTTCCCTGATCACCACCGCGCCCCAGGTGCCGCCGCGTTCGGGGATGAAGGCGACCTTGCGGTCGAAGACGATCAGCCGGCCGAACAGCTCGTGCGCGGTGCGGTACTCGGCGCCGAGGGCGGACACGGTCGCGACATAGGCCTGGCTGGGTCCGTTGAAGCGTGCGGTGTGGTGGTAGAGCGTGCGCATCCGCACCCCGCGGGAGAGCATCGCGGTGTCGCGGGCCAGTGCCTCCTGGAGGACGGCCGGCACCCGGTTCCCGCCGGGCTGGCTGGTGAGCATCTCCTCGGCGCACTCCTCGGCGGCCCGGTTCAGGGCGGCGCGCACCTCCTCCACTCCGGGGATCACCTCCAGATCGACCGACCCGCGGCTGAGGCTGTCCCGGTAGTGGCCGCGCAGATCGGCGAACTGGTCGCGGATGCGGTGCAGTTCGGCCTCCTGGGTGCGGATCGCGGACTCCATGGAGATGGTCACCACGGCGGCCACGAGGTCCGGGTCGACGGGGCGCAGCCGCGCCGGGTCGTCTAAGTCGGCCTTGAGCAGGCCGAGTCCGGTCAGGGAGACGACGGCGGCCTCCGCCTCCTCGCAGCCGAGGCCGAGTTCGCGGGCGGCGCGCTCCGGGTCCATGCGTCCGTTCGCCGACACCCATCGATAGAGGGCGACCTCCCGGTCGTTGAGCCGTACAGGCGGGTCGATTGCCCGGTTCTGTTCAGGTATAACCATTACATCCCCTGTTCGTTTTGCTGCGGGGCAGCTTGGTGAGCACCTCGTGCGCTGGCCATGACCCCGTCGGGACGGAAGTCTTGAGGCACCGGAGAGCGAATACACGGAACTACCGGTTCCGTTCAAGAATTCAGAACCAGGAGTGCCTCAGATGAAATCCTTCCGTGCCACCGCCGCCGCAGCGTCCGTCCTCGCGTGCATCGCATTCGGCACGCTTGTGGGAGCGGCCCACACCCTGTCGGCGCCCGCGCCCGGAACGGCCACGCACTCCGTGCTCGCCGGCACGGCGGAGACCAACGACGACAGCGGCTGGGGCGGCCGGTACGCCAACGACGTGGTCACCGAGGCGGCCGCCATCGTCACCGACGGAGACAGCGGCTGGGGCAGCTCGGGCAGCTGAGCCGGTCCGCACACGGCTCGACGAGCCCCGGGACCGGCGTGACGGGATCGAGCTGAAGGTCACCACTCGGCTCGCACCCCCACCGTGTCGTCCCCCGATCACGGCGCACCCTAACCCGCCCCGCCGGAATCCGGCGCGGCGGCGCGCGCGACACGCCCGGCAGTCCTGAGCGTCGAGCCGGCGAAGGCCCGGCCGCGAGGCCCTCGTCTTCACCAAGAAAGGCACACCTGTGAGTCCGTTCACCGTCGAAATAGTGAAGCAACTCAGCGACCGTGAGCTCGAAGTACTCGGCTATCTCGCCGAGGGCCACACGTATTCCTCCATCGCGCGGAGAATGAATCTCAGTCCGCACACCGTGGACACGTATCTGCGCCGAATCCGGGGAAAGGCGGGGGTCAGCAACCGGGCGCATCTGATGGTGCTGGCGCTCCAGGTCTCCCGCCGCCTCGACCTCGGCCTGGCCCAGGCGTAGTACCGCTTCCACGACGGCGGAGGGCGCCGGCGGACGATCCCGCCGGCGCC
>NZ_JBEXXK010000054.1:0-83733 GCF_040630405.1 Streptomyces sp. NPDC005811 | reverse complement strand
CGCCGAACGCACCGCCCTCGCCCGGGCGGTCAACTGGCACTGCCAGAACCGCATCCTGCTGCACGGCAACCGCACGGTCATCTTCAGCTGACACGCAAGGCGTCCACCATGCCCACACCCCGACGCCGATCGGGCGGCTGGCACCCTCACCCGCCCGGTCGGCGGCGTAGGTCCGATGACCCGCACCATGCTGCTCACGAACATGGTCGAGGCGGCGGAACGCCGGGCCGCAGGCAGCGGGTGGGGCGCCGCCCGGCCATCCTGAAGGGGGTCGCCGGGCGGTGCCCGACTACCGCCGGCCCAGTTCGGAACGGACGGTACGGGCGACACGCAGGCCGCTCTCGACGGCGCCGTCGATGAACCCGGCCCAGATGTTCGCGTGATCGCCGCTGGCGAAGTGCAGAACGCCGGTGTTCTCCTGCTGTGCCCGGTGGTGCCGGGTGAGCTGACCCGGCCGCTGGATGAGCCACGTCTCCTGGGACCAGGGGTCGGCCATCCAGTCGTGCCCGCCGGCCTCCAGCACCTCGAGGTCGTCCCGCCAGACCCGCAGCGCCGCGTCCACGGCCTTCGGGTCCTCGACGTCGATCCGGCTCGCGTCGGGACCGAAGCCCACGAGGACCGCGTCGTCCTTCCCGATGAACTCGGTCCGCACGACGGCGAGCGGATGGTGCTGGGAGGAGTAGGCGAAGAACGGCTTGACCGGGCCCCGGACGCGGATCCACGCCTTGGCACCCCGGGAGGCGGTCTTCTCCAGGCTCGGGCGGAGCTTGGCCTCCGGGAGAGCGGGGGTGACGTCGAGCTGGTGCAGCATGTTCTGCGGCACCGTGATCACCACGCGCCGGGCGCCGATGGTCCGCCCGTCCCCGTAGGTGATCTCGGCGCCGTCCGCGTCATGGGTGAGGGAGCACACGGGCGAGGAGAGCCGGATGTCCGCCCCGGAGTCCGCGGCGACGGCCTCGACCAGGCCGCGGGTGCCGCCGGCCAGTCGGAAGATCGCCGACGCCTCGTGCATCAGGTGCCAGGATCCGGCGGTGGCCGCGGTCCAGCGCAGCGCGTTGACGTAGGCGCACTCGTCGAGCGGTGCGTTGAAGTGCCCCACCCAGGCCGCTTCGTTGGCGTTGCGCTCCTCGACGGACAGATCGAGCTCGTCCAGCTTCTCCTGGAGGGTGAACCGGTCGATCTCGGTCAGCTCCGGGACGGTCAGCGGGGCGTCGGGGCGGGGAATCCACTTCATGGTGTCTTCCAGCAGCCGGGTCATGCCCGGGTCGATCAGCCCCATGAAGTCGTCGAGGGTCCCGCGGCGCACTTCGTCGCCGGCGAGCCAGTAGGTCTCCTCGGAGCGGGGGCCCCGGGTGACATCGAGCCCGTAGCGGGCCACTTCCGCCCAGGCGTGCGGCTGGACCCAGTGCAGCCAGGTCCCGCCGATCTCCAGGTCCCGGCCGAGCCGGTGATCGGTCCAGGTGCGACCGCCGATGCGGTCGCGTGCTTCGAGGACGACGACGCTCAGCCCCTGGCGGCCGAGTTCGCGAGCCGTGATCAGACCGGCGACCCCGGCTCCGATGACGACGACGTCTGTCTGCTCCTGCATGGGCGGTCTCCGAACTCCAGCGACACCAGCAACGTTCACATTTTGAACATGTCGTTCAAGTTAAATTTCCCGCCGGGAATCGTCAAGAGGTCATCCCGGACATCGGGGCGGGTCAGCCCCGGAAGAGGGCTTCGGCGAGGACCGGCGCCCCGCCCCCGCTCGACCTGCGGCTCAGAAGGAGGACACCGGGGCGCCGAAAAGGCTCTCGTCGGGTACGACACCCAGGCCCGGCCCCTCCGGTCGCTTGATGTGGCCGTCCTCGACCCGGATCCCGTTCTCCGGGTCGTAGTGGCCGTCGATGCTGGGGGCCGCCAGCCAGACGCCGTCGAGCAGTTCGGGTCTCACCGTCGCGCCGATGTGGGTGCAGGCGGCGGCGATGACGTCTCCGCCCCAGGCGTCGTCGCAGGTATGCGGCAGGTTGCGGGCCGCACAGATGTCACGGAACGCGCGCATGGGGTGCAGCCCGCCGATCCGGGTGACCTTCATGCCGAAGCCGTCGACCAGACCGGTGCCGGCCGCGTTGATCACCGCGTTCAGACTGGTGCTGTTCTCGTCCATGTAGAGGGCGTGGCCGATCTGCGGGCGGATCGTCCGCAGGTCCTCGACGGTGTCGCAGGGCTGCTCCAGGATGAACGGCACGTCTGGACACTCCCGGCTGAGCCGCAGCGCGTCGCGCGTCGTCAGACAGCGATTGCCGTCCACCGCCAGCCGGGTCCCCGCACCGCGGATGACCTCCCAGACCTTGCGGACGGTCTCGATGTCCTCCTCGACCGGCCGACCGCCGATCTTGAGCTGGAGACGCGGGTAGCCCTCGGCACGCTTCTGCGCCGCGATCCGGGCGGTGTCGTCCGGCGCGCCGACACTGATGGCGTAGTAGGACGGCACCCGATCCGTCAGCGCGCCGCCGAGAAGGTCGGACACACTGACGCCGAGATGCTTGCCCAGCAGGTCATGGGCAGCGATGTCGAGGGCGGCCTTGGCGTAGTGATGGCCGTTCAACAAGTTGTCCATTCGCCGGTGCAGCGGCACGGGCAGCACCTCGACGCCGCTCAGCCCAGGCGCCAGCTCGCTCAGGGCCGCCACGGCCCCGGCCGCGTGCGATTCGGCGTAGGTGGGGCCGACCGGACAGGTCTCGCCCCAGCCCACCAGCCCGTTGTCGGCCACCAGTTTGACCAGCGTGGTGGAAAGGGACCGGATGTCCGCATGGCCCATCCTGTACGGGCCGTTGCTGACCGGCAGCTCGTGCCGGTAGATGTGTGTTTCTGCGATCCGCAAGGTCCAACCTCCGAAAGAGTCGGCACGAGCCGGTACGGGACGCTAAGCGATTCCTAGAGGCCCCAGGTCATGACCGGGTCACCGAGCACCTCTTCGTCGACAGTGACGCCCAGTCCCGGGGCGGCGGGCGGCAGGATGCCGTCGCCGGTGCGCACGGGAGAGAATTCCGCCGTCTTCAGGGTCACCATGTCCTCGCAGTTCAGTACGCCGCGCAGCAACCGCTCGGGGACGGAGGCGCCCATGTGGACGATCGCGGCGAAGGCGATGGAGGAGCCGGTGGTGTCCTGCACGCTCATCGTGAGTCCGGCGGCACGGGCGAGGTCACGGTGGCGGCGCCCCGCGGTCAGTCCGCCGGCCTTGGAGGTCTTCAGCCCGATTCCGTCGGCCAGATCCTGAGCCACGATCAGCGCGATGTCCGCGTCGAGCTGGGCCAGCTCGTCGATCACAATGGGGTACGGGCAGCGCTCCCGCAGAGACTTCGTCTCGCGCAGCGTGGCGCAGGGGGCCTCGAGGGCGAAGTCCAGTCCCGGCGGCAGCAGTTGAATCATCCGCAGGGCCGTCTCCGGGATGAGCCCAGCATTGGCGTCGACGACGAAGAACTCACCCGGGCGCCGGTCCGCCAGGCACGCGGTGATGCGTTCGGCGTCGAGCGCGGGACCACCCTCACTGTCCAGGGCACCCACCTTGACCGAGTGCGCCCGGTACCCCCGGGCCCGGTGATCCGCCACCCGGGCGCGCATCTCCTGCGGATCGCCCGCGTGGATCGAGGAGATCATCGACATCGGGACGCCTGTGGAGCCGCCGAGCAGCTCGCACACCGGCAGCCCCACCGACTTCCCGAAGGCGTCCCAGCAGGCCACGTCCAGTGCGGTCTTGGCGTCCAGGTGACCGACCAGGGCGCCGTCCATCAGGTCGCCGATGCGCTCCGTCCGGCGGGGGTCCTGCCCCAGCAGCGCCGGCGCCAGCAGGGCGATGCCGGCCCGGGTACCTGCGGGGTGTGCGGCGATGTAGGTCGACCCGAACGGAGTGCTCTCCCCCCAGCCCTGCGTGCCGTCGTCGCAGGTGACGCGGACGAAGGAGGCGTCGAAGGACTCGTACGTCCGGCCCCCCGACAGACGGTAGAGGCCGCCCGAGTACGGCAGTTCGGCCTGGTAGAGATCGATGCGAGAGATCTTCATGTCGTCCCTTCCCCTCACGCCGACGGGGTCGGCGGAACAAGCACGAGCTTTCCGAGGTGACGCTTGGTGAGAAAGTCCTCCTGGGCCCGCGCGATCTCCTCCAGGGGGTAGGTCCGTGAGACCACCGGGCGTACCTCACCGCGCTCGACGTAGGCGACGAGGTTCTCGAACACCTCGTCCTCCTGGAACGTGCAGCCGAGGACCGAAAGGTCCTTGAGATACAGGGTGCGGAGATCGATCTCCGCGACCGGCCCCCCGATGGCACCGGCGATGGCGTACCGGCCCCCTGGTCGCAGCAGGTCGAGGAGCCCCGCGCTCTGGGATCCGCCGACGAGATCGATCACCACGTCGACCGATCCCGCACCCACGGCGCCGACCAGGTCGGTGCCGCGGTCGATCGTCCGTTCAGCGCCCTGGGCCAGTACCTCGGGGGCCTTCGCCGCCGAACAGACCGCGACGACCGTCGCGCCCCGGCGCCCGGCGAGCTGCACCGCGGCCAGTCCGACACCGCCCGAGGCGCCCGTCACCAGGACCCGCTCGGCCCCGACGGCGGCCCGGTGCAGCATGTTCTCCGCCGTCGAGTACGCGCACGGCACAGCGGCGAGTTCCTCGTCGCTCAGCCCACTGCGCACGGCGTACGTCTCCCGGGACGGCGCCACGGTGAACTGCGCGAATCCGCCGTCGCACTCGCTGCCGAGGGTCCAGCACGCGAACGGCCGGTACCCGACCGGCGTGCGCAGCATGTTCCGGACGAGAACCCGCTCGCCGATCCGCTCGCGCGGCACCCCGTCGCCCACGCCGACGACCCGGCCGCACACATCCGCGCCCTGGATCCGCGGAAACTCCAGCGCTGTACCCGACCAGGAGGCGTCGACGTCGTCGACGTCGTCGAACCCCGCCGCGCCGCCCGCGCCCGTGTCCGAAGTGACCGCCTTCGAATACCAGCCGATCCGGGTGTTCACATCCGTGTTGTTGATCCCGGCGGCAGCGACCTGGATGAGGACCTCGCCCTCCTTGGGCCGGGGAACCGGTACGTCCGTCCGGTACTCGAGCTTCTCCAGCCCGCCGTGACCAGTGAGCAGGACGGCGGCCATGGTGCTTGGCAACAAGAGGGACTCCTTCGCGTTCACATAGTGAATACATCGTTCAATATGCGCACGAGGCGATAGTGAGCTGCCCGTCTCCACGTGTCAAGAGCCCCAAGCCGCTGGGGAGGGTCGGCACCGTTGGCGAACGTCGGCCGGCCCGTGCACAACACGGCGGGAGCAGCGGCGTCGGGCGAGGTGGGATCGTGCGCCGGCAGTCGGGCGGAGCCACGGCAGCCGTGCCGCGCGCGCGTCCCGCGACTGCGCGGCCTGCGGCACGGGCCGGACGCCGGGACGAAACCGCCTGATCGGGGCGGGGCAGATCCTCGGCTGGCCTCTGACACACGCCGGAACCGGCTGGCAGGGTCGCTGGAGGGCGGTCGACGCCGACCGCGGCAAGGACTGGATCTGGCAGGTGCTCGCCCAGACCGACAACGGCCACAGCTACCAGGGGCGCCGATCGACGCTGCTGAGTGGTCTGAACAGCCTGTTCATCAGCCGCATCGTGCTGCCCGACTACGAGTTCATGCGCAACTACAAGGCCATGGCGCCGCTCAAGGACGTCCAGCGCATGTTCCCGTCCGGGACGCTGGATCAGATGCGACGCCACGGCAGCGAGCTGGGCATGACCGGCCGGCACGTCGACGAGGGCCTGCGTGTGCTCTCCAAGATGATCTGATCCTGCATACCGGGGACGTCTTCGAGGAGCGGGCCTCGGGGCGGCGGGCCATCGGCTACTCCTACGACGGCATTCACAGCGCCTGGGACCTGCTGCGCGGAGCCGGGGTGATCCACTCCAAGGACACCCTCAAGGACCCGCTGCGGCACGGCCAGCGGCTCACCGCCGAACTGGTCGACTTCTACAACCTTCAGAGCACACCCGTGCCCACCCTGCCGGTCCGCTATCTCGAAGAGCGTCGGCCTGGCGTCGACTACGGCACCTTCGTCGGATTGGCCCCCGAGCTGGCGGGCGTGTTCTGGGCCGACATCGAGGCCCACCACCCCGGCGGGGTCGGTAGTTCAGAGTTCGGTCCCTCGCCTCACTCGGCGCGCCGTCCGACACGCAGGACGCTCAGATAACGGCGTGATGCTCGGTCGCCCATTCGCGTGCGGATGCGCTCGGCGATGGCGTCAAGCAGGGGTTCGCGGACATCACGGTCGAGCCTCCGATACAGCGACTGGGAGCGAAGGAGATCGGCAAAGCCGTCCCCGTCGAACCACTGAACGGTTGGATACCACCGCACGATGGTTGGGCCGAACAATCGTCCAGGATCATCGACCAGGCCCCAGCCCTCGTCGGTGCCGCGCACGTCTTCTTCGAGTGGCGGATGACCCCAATCAGGATTCCCAGGACTGAACCGCTCGTGGAGATCGGCGGTCTCGGCGTACACCTCCGGCTCTCCCGGCCGGCGGACAACGACGTGGCCGAGCAGCGCCATCCAGCCTCCGGGATGGAGCACGTCGTGCGCTCGCTGCCAGCCAATCAACGGGTCCACCCAGTGCCACGACGACGCAGCCACGAGGACATCGAAGCGGCGACCGCGGTTGTCCCACTCCTCAAACGTCGACGTCTCGACTTCGACGTTGTGGAAGGAGGCGATCCGGTGGCGAGCGAGTGCGGCCATGTCTACGCCCGGCTCGACGGCGGTCACTGAGCACCCGCGCGCTGCCAGCGAGCGCGTCGCCTGACCGGTACCGCAGCCCACCTCCAGCACCGACGACCTGTCGTCCATGCCGGTGACGGCGGCAAGATCCGCGAACAGCTCGTCGGGGTATCCCGGCCGGACCCGGTCGTAGAGCTCCGGCACCTCGTTGAACACCCGGCCGAGGTCATATCGATTCGGGCGCGACTTCGGATCATCAGTCACGAACGCACAAGGTATGAGGCGCGTCCACGGAGACGCCACTGGTTTTCCGGCAGCCGCTGACGCGCTGCCGCCGGTAGTTCAGAGACGCCTGCATCCGCTGCCCAGTTCTCCAGATCGACCCACGGCAGCGATCCCGGCTCATCGACATCATCCAGAACCTCCGCGAACGCGTCCGCGAGGCCCGCGCCAACGGTGGCTGGGAGAAGTCGAAGGACTCCAGGTCAGCCTCGACGCCGCCACCGCCCAGTCTTCACCGACAACGCACCCCCGCCCCGGGCGGGCCGTACTCAATGAAGCTCGCAGCCACGTAGCGCCACGGAGTCCACGTAGGTTTCCGAAGCTCGACCGCCGGTTACCGCGAAGTCATATTCGGCTCGGTACGGCTCCGTCCTGCCAGCGGTAGAGGTCGCGCAGCAGGGAAATCTCGGCGCCGTGATGGATCAGCTCCCTGTTGACGTGCAGGACCCTGTTCTCCAAGGGAAACCGCTCGGGACCCACCGTGGGCGGATTCTCCAGGTCAGTGTCCGAGAGTTCGCGGACCCCCGCGTTCCATCTCCCATACATCTCATCGAGCTGCTTCAGCGCCTCGTCAGAGGTCCCCGCGTACGCGAATGTCTCGGAGTCGACGTCCTGGCCGCCGAAGTACCATCCGACCCGATAGCCCAGGCACGAGACGATGATGTGCGCCAGCCGCCAAGCAACCGTGGTCACCGGCGCAGGCTCCGGGCCCGGGGATGCGAAGTCCATCGTCCATTCCCCCGAACCTGCCGACATCGGTGCGGCCGACGTGCCACGTGGGCGGATACTCCAGCAGCCGCGCACCGGCTCCCAGAAGTACTCCTCATCGGTGAGACCGTCCAGCCGCGGCCGTAGGTTCTTGTGCCAGTACCAGTCCAGCTGGTCCGCGAGTCGCTCGCTTCTTGCCATTTCCGCACACTACATACAAACGGAGACCTGGCCGTGCCCCTCGCGGACAGGGTCGCCGGCCCGCAATCCTCCGTCTGCTGACAATCCCGTGTTTGACACAGCGGACGCCACAGCGAGCCACTGCAAGATCGCGACTTCAACGCTGGTCCGGAAAGGATCATCTGGGGCCCAGGGGCGAGTTCACAGTCGAACAGCGCGGGTGGGTGATCTCGCGATGGCGGCGACAGCGTCCACGGCCACATCTGCGACTGCCCGCGATCGTTCCGAGCAGGCCGACAAGTCGGGCCGCCAAGTCAGGCCGCCGCAGTGGTCGGTTCAGTCGGCGCAGCATCGACGAGCACGGGGTGATCGGCTGTCGGTGCGGGCTGCTGTGCGGATCGGGGAGCCTGGGGCAGCCGGGGCACCCAGGCCAGACCGATCAGCGCGGCGAGCAGCGTGAAGCCGAACAGCAGGCCGAAGAAGAGCCTGGTGTGGCCGAGGGCGAACGCGGGCGTGCCCAGTGCGGCAAGGCCGGCGACCGCCCGTGTGACGGCCATGGTCACGCCCGTGGCGGTGGCCCGCAGCAGGGTGGGGAACAGTTCCTGGGTCCAGACCTTGTAGACGGACTCGCCGGCGAAGGCGTTGCCCAGGCCGGACAGGAGTACGACGGCAACCAGCGTGAACCGGTTCACGCCGAGCAGGGCGGGCAGTGCCCAGGCGATGACGATCAGTGCGGAGCCCACGGCGAACCAGGCGTACCGGGCGGGCCTGTCGACGACCCGCAGGAAGGCGAGGCCGGCCAGGAAGCCGACGGGCAGTCCGAGGAACGTCAGCCGGGAGAACTGCTCGACCTCTCCGTCGGCCAGGGAGGTCCACAGGAAGGTACCGAACTGGCCGAGGGTGTTCGCGCCGAGGTTCCAGGCGGCGTAGTAGAGGCCGGTCGCGAGCACGGCGTGCGCCATCGGCGGCCGGAAGAGCTCCCTGATGCGGCTGACCTCGACGGTCTCGGAGGCGGCCGCGGGGCGTGCGTCGGCTTCCTGGCGTGCGGCCGCCCATTCGGCCGATTCACCGAGGGTGAGGCGCAGCAGCAACACGACGATCGCCACGAGGAGCAGATGGGCGAAGAGGATCCGGCCGCCCGCCAGTCCCTGCACTCCCATGAAGGAGCTGAGGCCGAGTACGACGACGATGCCCGCGAGCCAGAGCATGCCGGAGAACACCACCATGGTGCCCTTCCTGCCCGGTGGCGCCTCTTCGCCGGCGAGCGCGAGCGACACGGGCAGGTCGGCGCCGATGGCCGTACCGGTGGCCAGGACCCCGACGTACAGCACAGCGGGCCCGGCCGCCACGAGGAGCAGCAGTACGCCGGCGGCGTAGAGCAGGAGGGAGAAGGTGAAGATCCTCCGGCGGCCGAACCGGTCGCCGAGCCGTCCGCCGAGGAGCGCCCCGGCCGCGAACGCCAGGGTCTGCAGTCCCAGCAGGGTCCCCACGGTCCCGGCACCGAGCCGGAGGGGAGCCGCGTAGTAGCCGCTGATCGCCATGCCCGAGGTCACCAGCGCTCCGGCGTCCAGATAGGAGGCCATACCGGCCAGGACCGCCGGCTTCCAGGGACTGTTCGGTCGGGCCTTCATGTCGGACACTTGGCCTCCTTGCTGGGGACCGGGGAAGGGCACCTGGCTTCGAGTCGTGACGACCCGGGCCGGACGCGTCGGCCGATGGCGACCTACTCGTTTCACTTACGCGTGCCAGTCAGGTGATCTGGCAGGTAAGCTAACGGCGGCCGTGGGCTTTGACAAGGGACGGGACCGAGGGCGGGGCAGGTGACCGGGGTGTCCGAAGGCAGACGGGTGACCAGCGCGGATGTCGCGCGGGAAGCCGGGGTCTCCCGGGCGACCGTGAGCTACGTCCTCAACGACACCCCGCACCAGAAGATCGCCGAGGCCACGCGACAGCGGGTCTGGGAAGCGGCGGGCCGGCTCGGTTACGCGCCCTCGGCTGCCGCGCGGGCCCTGCGGATGGGGCGCTCGGACATCGTGCTCGGCCTGCTGCCGGACTGGCCCATCGAGCACGTCCTCGGGCGGCTCATCCAGCAGCTGACCAACGCCTTCGCCGAGCACGGGCTGACGTTCGTGGTGCATTCGTCGGCTCGCCCGGCCCGCCCGTTGCGGGAGCTGTGGAAGTCCATTTCACCGGCCGCGGTGCTGGCGCTGCAGGAGTTCGCCGAGCCGGAGGCCGACGCGATGCGGGCCGCCGGGGTCGAGGTGGTCATGGGGATGCACGGATCGATCCCGGGCGAGAAGCGGGCTCCTCTGGTGTCCGAGCAGCCGATCGGCTCGGTCCAGGCACGGCACCTGGCGGCATCGCACCGGCGGCTCGGCTACGCCTACCCCGACCTGCCGGAACTCGATGTCCTGGCGCAGCCGCGGCTGGACGGCGTCCGCAAGGTCTGCGCCGAGCTGGGCCTGCCCGAGCCCGACGTGCGGACGGTGCCCCTGGATGCGCGGGGTGCCGCCGAAGCGGTGCGGGCGTGGCTGGCCGAGGAGCCGGTGGTGACGGGTGTGTGCGCCTTCAACGACGACGTCGCCCTCGCGGTGCTGGCGGGTCTGGGGCACCTCGGACTGCGCGCCCCGCAGGATCTGGCCGTGATCGGCGTCGACGACATCCCGCACGCGTCGCTGGCGCAACCGCCCCTGACCACTGTCTTCCGCGACACGGACACCATCGCGCGGAACATGGCCCGCCGTGTCGTCGACACCCTCGGCGGGAAGACGATCCCCGCCGAGCCCGTCCAGGACGAGCTCGGCATCCGCATCAGGCAGTCCGCCTGATCGTCAGGCGCCGCCCGCCACGTGGAGCCCGTCCCTGGTCGGCGAGCGACGCGGCCGGCTCATCGCGCGCTTGCTTCGAGCTCCGCACGCTGCCGACGGCGGGCGCGTTGCAGAACGGGGTCCGGGACGGGTGCGGCCGCCACCAGTCGGCGGGTGTACGCGTGCTGCGGCCGGTCGCACACGTCGGTACTGGCTCCCTCCTCGACGATGCGTCCGTGCTGGAGCACCAGGGTGCGCGCCGCGAACTCCTTGACGACGGCGAGGTCGTGCGTGATGAACAGGTACGAGCACCCGAGCGTGTGCTGGAGTTCGGCGAGGAGGCTCAGGGCGGCGGCCTGCGTGGTCACGTCGAGGGCGCTGGTCGGCTCGTCACAGACGATGATCCTGGGCCGGCGGGCCACCGCCCGCGCGATGGCGATCCGCTGACGCTGGCCCCCGCTGAACTGGGCCGGGTAACGGTCGACCGCGTCCTCCGGCAGACCGACGCGGCGCAGCAGCTCGGCGATACGGTCGTGGACCTCCTGGCGCGGCAGCGGCGAGCCGGTGAGCAGGGGCTCGGCCAGGGTCCGGCCCACGGGAAGCGCCGGGTTCAGGGAGCCGTAGGGGTTCTGGAAGATCGCCTGGAGGTCGGTGGACAGCAGTCTGCGGGCACGGCCGGTGAGGTGGGTGATGTCCCGCCCGTCGAGCAGCACCCGTCCGGCACTGGCCGGGGTCAGTCCCAGGACCGCTCTGCCGATGGTGGTCTTGCCCGAGCCGGACTCGCCGACGAGCGCGACCGTCTCGGCGCGTCCGACCTCGAACGAGACGTCTTCGATGACCGTGGTCGGGGGCTTGCGGAAGCCGCGGGACGGGTAGCGGACCGCGAGGCCGTCGAGTTGGAGTACGGGATGTCCGGTCACGCGGTCCTGCCCTCGATTCGAGCGATGCTGGGGGTGCTGTCGATGAGTTTCCTGGTGTAGGGGTGCCGGGGCCGGTAGAAGACGTCCTCGACCGGGCCTTCCTCCACGATCCGGCCCTTTTCCATCACGATCGCGCGGTCGCAGGTGTCGGCGACGACCCCGAGGTCGTGGGTGATCAGGATGATCGCCATGCCGCGTTCGTCGCGCAGCGTCCGGAGGAGGTCGAGGATGCCCGCCTGTACCGTGACGTCCAGTGCCGTGGTGGGTTCGTCGGCGATCAGCACCTTCGGGGAGCCGGCGAGGGCCATGGCGATGGCGATCCGCTGGAGCATGCCGCCGGACAGCTCGTGCGGGTGCCGACGCGCGACGTCGTCGGCATCGCGCAGATGGACGCTGGTCAGCAGCTCGCGGACCCGTGCGTTGACCGAGGCCTTCCCGCCGGGGAGGTCTCCGGTGCGGCGGACGACCTCGGCCAGCTGCGAGCCGATGGTGAAGTACGGGTCGAGGGCCATCATGGGTTCCTGGGACACCAGGGCGATCTCGCGGCCGCGAACGCGCTGCAACTCCTCTTCCGGCAGGCCGCTGAGGCGCCTGCCGCCCAGCCAGGCCGAGCCACCCGTCACCGCCCCGTTGGGGGGCAGCAGCCCCAGCAGCGACAGCCCGGTGACCGTCTTTCCGCTGCCGGACTCCCCCACGAGGCCGAAGATCTCGCCCGGGCGCACGCTGAAGCTGACGGAGTCGACGACGTCGCGCTGTCCCTGCCCGGTGGCGAAGGAGATCGAGTAGTCCCGGACGGTGAGCACGGCCCCGTCCGAGGGGGCGGTGTCGTCCTGGCCGACCGCTGCGGGCACCGGTCGCCGCAGCCGGCCGCCGGTGGCCCGCCGCCGGTCCTGCTGGAGGTCGCGCAGGCCGTCGCCGAGCAGCCCGAAGGCGAGGGTCATCAGGCCGAGCACACCGCCGGAGACGAGAAGCAGGTAGGGGTCCTGTTCCATGACCTGCGCGGCGTCGAAGACCATGCCGCCCCAGCTCGGGGCGGGCGGTGGGGTGGCGAGGCCGAGGAAGCCGAGGCCGGTCTGGATGGCGAGGGCGTTGCCCGCGAAGAGGCAGATCGGAACCAGCAACTGCCCGGTCAGACCGGGGATGATGTGGCGTGCCATGATCCGTGCGGGGCCGAGCCCGGAGACCCTGGCGGCATCCACGAACAGTTCCTCGCGCAGCGCCAGGCAGGAGCCGCGGATGAGTCTGGCGAGGTTGGCGGAGGCGAAGAAGCCGAGTGTGATCATGGCGGCGGCGTTGCTCTGGTGGAAGATCGCCAGGACGGCCAGCGTGACGATGACCGCGGGTACCGACAGCATCACATCCAGTACGGCGACGATCACCCGGTCGGTCCAGCCGCGCAGGTAACCGGCCACGAGGCCGAGCGTCGAGCCGACGGCGGCGTAGACGAGAACGGCCAGGCCGACCCCGACGAGCGTGGGCCGTCCGCCGTGGAGCAGCCGGCTCAGGACGTCCCGGCCGAGGCCGTCGGTGCCCAGGGGATGGCCGGCCGACGGACCGGCCTGCGCATGGAGCAGGTCCTGCGCGAGCGGCGGGTGCGGGGCCAGAAGGGGGGCGAGGATCACGGCGGTGGTGATCCCGACGACCACGACGAGCGCCGCGGCGGTGAGAGGACGGCGCCAGATCCCGGCGAAGGGATGGTTCCGCGCCCGCGGCGGCGCCGTGGCGGGCGGCTCAACTGTGGTCATTCCGTACGCACCTTGGGGTTCAGGAGGCCGTAGAGGACGTCGACGAGCAGGTTCACCGCGATCACCATCACCGTGAAGGTGAGGGCGACGCCCTGCACGACCGGCAGATCGTGCTGGTTGGTGGCGTTGACGACCGTGGTGCCGAGGCCGGGCAGGGTGAAGACGTTCTCGATGAGGATCGTGCCCGGGATGAACGTGATCATCGTGAGGCCGATCGTGGTCACCACCGGGAGCCCGCAACTGCGCAGCGCGTGCTTCCAGATGAGGGACGAGGGCCCGATGCCGCAGGCTCGCAGCGTTCTGATGTGGTCGAGACCGAGCGTGGACAGCATCGCGTCGCGGGTGACCTTGGCGATGAAGGCGATTCCCCCGATCGAGAGAGCCACCACGGGCAGGACCAGACCGGCCGCCCACTGCCCGGGTGACTCGGCGAACGGGGTGTAGCCGGTGGCGGGGAAGACGGCGAGCTTGACGGCGAACAGGGCGACGAGCAGCAGCGCGATCCAGAAGTTGGGCAGTGCGCCGCCCAGCAGGGACACCACGTCGACCGTGCGGCGGACGACCCTGCCACGCGTCGCGCTGTACACGCCGAGCAGAACGCCGACCAGGGCCGCGAGCCCGGTGCCTCCGATCACCAACGCCAGTGTCACCGGCAGGCGTTGTCCGATCAGTCCCAGCACGGACTCGTCGGTGAACAGGGAGGTGCCGAAGTCACCGTGCAGCAGGGCGCGCAGGTAGATCCCGTACTGCGCGACGACGGGCTGGTCGAGATGGAGTGCGGCCCGCAGCGCGTCGTACTGGTCCTGCGTCGCGTTGAGGCCGAGCAGCGTGCGTGCCGGATCGCCCGGTACGAACGACTCGAGAAGGAAGGTGATCGCCGAGACGACGAGCAACAGCGGTACGGACAGGGCCAGTCTGCGGAGAATGATCGGAAGCATCGGTCCTCGTCACCGGGAGGTCCACAGGGTGTTGGAGGTCACGAAGCCGCTGCCCGGGACGAACGTCACGCCCTTGAGCTTGGCCTTGTACATGACGATCGTGTCGGCACCGGACACGGGCAGGGCGAGCGCCTTGCGCGTGATGACGTCGGTCAGGGCCTGCGCGGCGGGGCCGGCGGACTGCTTGTCGGACGCGGCGAGTTCGGTGAACGCGGCATCGACGTCCGGGTCGTCCACACCGAAGACGTTCATGATGCCTGTCTTGGTGAACCCCGCCTGCTGGGCGTAGAAGTTCTCGTCGCCGCCCTGGCCGGGCGACAGCACGGTGGCCGCGAACTTCTTCGACAGCAGGTCGTTGATCCAGCCTCCGAAGTTCGTGGCGGCGCTCAGCTTCAGGCGGACGCCCACCTTGTCGAGTTGGTCCTGCACGGCCTGGACCAGCTTGGTCGTCGAGGGATCGAACGAGCCGTAGTTCACGGGGATGGTCAGCCCCCTGGCGTAGCCCGCCTCCGCCAGCAGCTTCCTGGCCTTGGCCGGGTCGTGGTCGTACATCTTCGCGGCCTTGGAGCTGTAGCCGTCGTAGCCGGGCATCGCCGGCTGGGAGACCGGTGTCCCGTAGGCGCCGTAGACCGCCTTCGTGATCGCCGTGCGGTCGACGGCGTAGTTCAGCGCCTGCCGGACCCGCTCGTCGGCCAGGCCCTTGACGACGGTGCCGTCACGGTCGAGGAGGAACAGGCCCGCCCAGGTGGTGGGCTTCTTGATCGTGGCGATGGAGGAGTTGCCGGCGACGGCGGGCGCCACGTCCGCGGAGCCGTACATGAAGTCGATCTGTCCGGACTTCAGCGCCTGCACCTCGGAGTTGATGTTCGGGATCACCCGGACGGTGATCTTCTTGAAGTGGATGGCGGACTGGTCGTAGAAGTTCTTGTTCGGTACGTAGACGTAGTGGTCGCCGGAGACCGACTCTGCGGCGCTGTAGACGTACGGTCCGGCGCCGAAGGTCGCGGAGGCCAGCTTCTTGGGCGCTTTCAGCCCCGCGGGGCTGATGACGGCACCGCCCAGGAACGCGGGCGTGAACAGCGCTCCCATGTCCGGGTTGGGGGTGGGGCTCTTGATCACGACAGTGGAGCCGTCGGGCGTGGAGAAGGTCAGGGGACGGTAGTACGAGGCCGCGGGCCCGCTGCCCTTCTGGAAGTACGTCAGGGAGGCCACGACCTCCGCGGCGGTGAGGGGGGTACCGTCCGCGAACTTCGCGCCGCCGCGCAGGTGGAGCTTGAACGTGGTGTTCCCGCTGCCGACGTAACCCCATGTGTCGGCCAGCCCGGGCGCGAGGGCGCCGTCGGCGTTGCGGGTCAGCAGCGAGGCGTAGGCCGGGTCGAGGTAGTTCACGAAGGGGCCGGTGGCTATCTGGGCCGGGTCCAGGCTGTTGGGCGCCGAGGACATGCCGATCGTCAGAGTGGCCGGTCCGGAACCGCCGCCGCCGTTGCCGTTCCCACCGCCGCAGGCGGCGAGCGTGAGCGCTGCGACCGCTCCGATCGAGGCGTGGAGGACGGTTCTTCTCTTCATCGAGGTCTCCGTTGTGTCGGCAGGGTGCGGCTCGGCGCATCGCTGCTCGAAAGGGGTGATGTCGGCGCGGATCCCGGTGGCCTGATGCCGTGGACCGTCTTCGGAGAGCGCCGCCGGGGTGGGAAACTTGCACGTTTCACTTACACGTTTAATCCGGTGCCGGGTAACGTAACTGCGTCGCCCGCATTGCGCAAGGGGTTCACGCGGGAGACGGCGTCGGAGGTTCGCCGCGCGCCTCCGCACCGGTGTCAGGCGGACGTCCGCACCAGCACCCGTAGCGGGTCCCGCAGCGGATCGACGGGGATCCGCCGTCCGTCGAGGGCGTCGACGAGGCGCCGGGCCAGACCGCGCGCGAGCGCGTCGGCGTCTCGGGCGACGGTGGTGAGCGGCGGCTGCGCCAGCGCCGCCGCGGGAGTGTCGTCCACCCCGATCACGGCCATGTCGTCCGGTACCCGCAGGCCCAGCGACCGCAGAGCGACCAGCACGGACAGGGCGACGGCGTCGTTGAAGGCACAGATGCCCGTCACCCGCGGTTCTGCGGCACGCCACGCCTTCACCGCCGCCGCGGCCCCGTCCGGGTCGAACGGGATGACGCGGACATCCGGCTCCGGCAGGCCGAGTTCGGCACACACCCTGCGCACCCCGTCCAGCCGCGGCCGGGCCAGCACGCCGAGCCCCGCCAGGTCGGGGCAGGCGTAGCCGAGCCGATGGTGCGAGGCGGCGAGGTGTCGGGCCTGTGCCGCTCCGATCGGCTCCTCCGACACGAGAGGGGGACTGTTCCGGCCGCGCCCGGAGCCGTGCACCGCCATGACGACGTCGATCCCCGCGGCCCTCATGGCGTCGGCCTCGGACTCGGGAAGCTCGTCCAGCGCCAGCACGGCCACCGGAGTCAGGGCTTTCCAGATCTCCCGGACGGGGCGGGCGGGCCGAGCCGCCGAGTGCACCAGGAAGGTGAGCCCGTGTTCGGCGAAGGCGCTGGTCAACTGCTGGACGAGGCGGCCGAGGACATGCTCGATCGGCCAGTCCGGCAACAGACCGAGCACGATGTCCGAGCGGCCCTTGCGCAGTGAGCGGGCCGCCGCCGAGGGGGCGTAGCCGAGCCGGGCCACGGCTTCCCGGACCCGCTCCCGCGTCGTCTCGGAGATCTTCTGGTGCGGGGTGTCGTTGAGGACATAGCTCACGGTCGCGCGGGAGACCCCGGCCTCCCGGGCGACATCCCCGCTGGTGACGCGTCTGCGACGGGATGCCCCGCTCATGGATCCCCCTCCGGCGGACGTCTTGCCAAAGCCGGCGGCTGCGGCTAGGTTCCCCGCTCAGAGTACATACACGTTTAAGTGGCTCGAGTAAGTAACGGACCGTGACTCCGGCCGCCACCGTCTCCGGTGCCCAGGGGACGAGGCGCGACAGCAGTTCACCGGCCTCCGCACCCGCCCCGTACCCGACACGACCCGAAAGGCGGCCATGTGATCCGCCCTCATGCGTTTGTCCACAACGGTCTGATCCTGCGCTCCACGCTGCACATCCCGGACCGACCGGCCGGAACCAGATGGCCGACCGCCGTGTTCGTCCACGGCTTCACCTCCAACCGGCTCGAACTGCCCGACTTCGTCACGATGTCCCGGCTGCTGGAGGCGCACGGCATCGCCTCGGTCCGGTTCGACCTCTCGGGCCACGGCGAGAGCGACGGCGACTTCTTCGACGTGACCATCACCGGCGAGATCACCGAGACGCATGCCGTCCTGGGCGCCGTCCGCGGATTCGACTTCGTCGACCCCGAGCGGATCGGCCTGGTCGGCATGAGCATGGGAGGCGTGGTCGCCGGCATCGTCGCGGCGGAGGATCCGGGCATCGGCGCGCTGTGCCTGTGGTCACCTGCAGCGGTCGCCCCCTTCGAGATCGGCAGGGGCCGGCTCAAGGGGCGCAGTCTCGCGGCGGAGATCGAGGAGAAGGGGTACTTCGACGCCGACGGCCACCGGATGAGTCCCGCGCTCGTCGAGGACATCGCCGGTCTCGACGTCTACGGACGGTCCGGCGCCTACGCGGGGCCGGTCCACATCCTGCACGGCGGCAAGGACGAGATCGCTCCGCTCGCATACGTCCGCCGCTACCTGGACCACTACGACGGCAACGCCCGACTCGAGGTCGTCGAGGGCGCGGACCACGCCTGGGGCAGTGTCCCTCACCGTACGGCGCTGCACCGGTCGACCTTGCGATTCCTTCGCAGGCACCTCCAGTCATGACGACGTCGAGCTTGCGTGGCTCCCCCGGACCCGGCCGGCGGCTGAGCCGCACCCGGGGTCCGGTCCCCCGGACGCGGCCCGCCGTGCCCTGACACACGGCGGGCCGCTCGGCCTGCCCGCCGGCGCCGGGGCCCGGGCCGCCGAGCCTCCGGGCCTCCGGCTCAGTGCGCGCCTGGCTCGTAGTCGAACCAGTCGAAGTGCACGGTGCCTACCGAGGCGTACATGCCGATCACCCGGCCGGTGAAGCCTCCCGCGACCTCGGTGGACAGGTACCGGCCGTCCAGTCTCGCCAGCTCGACGAACCCGCCCTCCCTGTCCTCCACCCCGAGCACGACGGTGTCGGGGCCCTGGCGCGCCTCCGTGACCTCCCGCGTGGCCACCACCTCGATCCTGAGCACCACCGGACCGCCGTCCGAGGGGCGGGACGCCACCACCGAGCGCAGCGGTCCGATCCGGGCGATCACACGCACCTCGCCCGCGGTCGCCTCGATCCCGTAGTGGTGCCGCTCGTCGAGCCGGACGGCGAGACCACCGTGCCCCTCCGCCGGGTCGGCCAGCGTCCGCGCGCGACAGGACAGGTCCTGCTGGCGGCGGCCGACGAAGACGACCCCCGGGTCGTCGAGCGACGCGCCCCGGGCGCGCAGGCTCAGCCAGCCGGCCCGCTCCTTCGTCGTGCAGTCCTCCGCGGACCGGGAGCGCGGGGAGATCCAGGCCGGCGCGAGGTCGCTGAGCTCGAAGTCGTCACGGACCGGCGGGGCGACGGGCTCCCGCAGCGGCCAGGGGGGCGGGGCCAGGTCGGTCGTCACCTCGCCGACGACCGGCCAGTCGTCGATCCAGGTCACCGGGGCCAGGAAGGTCTCGCGGCCGAGGACGTGCCAGCCGGGCGAGCCACCGCCCGGCCGGACCCCGAGGAACACCATCCACCAGGAACCGTCGGGCCCCTGCACCAGGTCCCCGTGGCCGGTGTTCTGGACGGGGTGGTCGGTCCCGCGGTGGGTGAGAATCGGGTTGGCCGGGCACGGCTCGAACGGCCCGTCAGGGGTGCGGCTCCGGGCGATCGAGACACCGTGGCACCGCTCGGTGCCTCCCTCTGCGATCAGCAGGTACCACCAGTCGCCGATGCGATACAGGTGTGGCGCCTCCGGGGCCTTGGCACCGGGCGGCCCGGACCACACCCGCCGTGGCTCGCCCAGGGTCTCCCCGGTGAGCGGGTCGATACGGACCTGGCTCACCCCCGCCACGGTGCACCAGCAGGTGCCGTCGTCGTCCCACGCGAGGTCGGGGTCGATGCCCCGCACCCCCGGCAGCCGGATCGGGTCGGACCAGGGACCGGCCGGGTCGGTGGCGGTGAACAGCAGATTGCCGTCGGCGCTGACATTCGTGACGACCAGCCAGAAGCGCCCGTCGTGGTGACGCAGCGTCGGCGCGTAGAGTCCGCCGGAGGACGAGGAGTCCGGCGGCAGACGGAGTTGGCCCGGCCGGTCCAGGGCGTTGCCGATCTGGGTCCAGTGCACCAGGTCACGGCTGTGGAAGACGGGCACACCCGGGTAGTACTCGAAGCTGGAGCAGGCGAGGTAGTAGTCGTCGCCGGCCCGGCAGATGCTCGGATCGGGGTGGAATCCCGGGATCACGGGGTTGCTGAGGGTGTGGCCCTTCTCTGGCGCGCTCGACAATGCGAGTCCTTTCCTGGGACGGGCCCCGCACGGTGCCGCCGTCGGCCCCTGTTCTCGGGCCGACGGCAGCCGACTGTCAGCGAGCGGGGTGCAGTTGTACGACGGTGATCGAATAGGCCGGTACGGTCTGCCGGGCGGAACTGCCCTGGGCGGCCGAGCCGATCGAGGTGGCGTTCTTCAGGTACGAGTGGACCGTCGGCGTGGCCGTCGCCGGGGTGAACCCGCTGTACGACAGGGTGACCGTGGCCGCGTTGGCGGGATCCTTGTTGATGAGCATGACGTCCAGGTCGCCGCCCGTCCGGCGGACCGCGTGCGCGGAGAGCAGCGGCATCGAACTGCGGGCCTGGACCAGGGAGTCACCGGGCGAGCCCAGCTTGGTGATCATCTGGACGCCGTAGTAGGGCGGGAACGGGGTGTTCAGGGGCGGCTCGCAGGAGGCGCCGCTGGAGAGGATCCCGCCGTCGTCGTAGTCGGTGGCGCCCTCGACCGTGGTCACCTTGGAGCAGTCGGTGCCGTTGTGCAGGTTCCACCAGTCGAGGGTGAAGGCGCCGTTCTCCATCCAGGTCAGGTACTCGTCGGGGGCGAACAGGCCGTTGGGCGAGGTGTTCTTGTAGGCGTTGGCGTTGGCCTCGGTCACCGCGATGCCCACGTCGGGGGCGTGGGCACCGGTGTACTGGGCGATCAGTGATCGGAGTGTGGCGGCCATGCCCGGTATCTCGGCCTGGGGTTTGCCCAGCAGGTCGGCCTGGCTGGTGCCGATCGGGTAGTGGTGGACGACCACGAAGTCGATCGCCGGCCCGGCGATGGACAGCACCGTGTGGTTCCAGTCCGCCGGGTCGCCGGGGCCGGTGATGCCGTCCGGCCAGGCGCCCGGGGTGGTCAGGACGGCACCGATCCTGACGGTCGGGTCGACGGCCTTCATCGCGGAGGCGTACTGGAGCAGCTGGGTGGCGTAGGTGGTGGCGGTCTTGCTGGAGTGATGGTCGGTCTCCCAGGTGGCGCCGTACAGGCCGTTGCCGTAGACCTCGTTGCCGATCTCCCAGTACTTCACCCCGTAGTTCTTGGTGAGGTTGGCGTACCGGACCCAGGCCGCGGCCTCGTCGGGGGTTCCCGAGCCGTAGTTGGCGGTGATGACCGGCTGCGCCCCGGTGGCCCGTACCGTGCCCATGAACGTGTCGAACTCCGTGTTGGGCGCGACGTAGCCGCCCTCGACGGTGTGCGTCTGCCAGTGGTAGCCGTCGGCGTAGCCGCCGCCCGGGTAGCGGACCGCGCCGACGCCCGCACTTCTGAGCAGTCCCGGGACGGCCGGGTGGTTCATGGTGCCGTCGTAGACCGCGACGTTCATGCCGACGCCCGTGGCGGGGATACGCGCCGACACACGGCCCGCGTCGACCGAGACGGACGCGGTGATCGCCGTCGCGGCGGCCTGCGCCGACGGCGTCGCGGCCAGGCCCGTGGCGGTGGTGGCGGCCAGCGTCATGGCGGCCGCCGCCCCGATCAGCCGAGTGCGCTGTCTACGGACCTTCTGGACCAACCTCTGCATGAGCCCCTCCCGAGGAGAGAAACTTTCGCACAGACAGCCTGGACAGTTTCCGGTGGAATCTAGCGACAGCCCTCACAGAGGTCAATGTCCTCGCGGTACCCCGCGAGGTCACTTCTCCGGCTTCGGCGGAGCCGTGCTCTCCCGGACCGTCAGGGTCGTGGCGATCTCCAGCCCGAGCTGGGGTGCCTGTTCGCCGCGGCCGAGGGTCAGCGCCAGCTCGGTCGCGGCCACGGCCATCTCGGTCAGCGGCTGGTGGACGGTGGTCAGGGGAGGGTCCACCCAGGCGACGACCGGCAGATCGTCGAAGCCGACGACGCTCAGGTCGTCGGGGATGCGCAGGCCGGCCTCCCGGGCGGCCTGGTACACGCCGAGCGCCTGGAGGTCGTTGGAGGCGAAGACCGCCGTCGGACGTTCCGGCAGGGCGAGCAGCGAGCGGGCCGCGGCGCAGCCGTCCTCGCGGGTGAGAGCGACGTGCACGACGAGCTCCGGGTCGAACGGCAGGCCGGCGGCCCGCAGGGCGGAGCGGTAGCCGTCGAGGCGGGCGGAACAGCACAGCTGCTCCTCGGGTCCGCCGATCATCGCGATGCGCCGGTGGCCGAGTTCGGCCAGGTGACGGGTGGCGGCCCGGCCGCCGGACCAGTTGGTGGCCCCGACGAACGGAACGTCGTCCGGCAGCTCCACGATGGGGTCGAACACGACGAACGGGATTCCCTTGGCCGTCAGCTGTTCCCGCTCGGCCTCGGAGAGCTGCGCCACGGACAGCACGCAGTTCGGGCGCCGGGACACCGTGTCCTCCCAGGTCGGGGTGGTGTCGTGGAGGCCGAACTCGGACACCATGAGGCCGACACGGTGCCGGCGGGCCACACGCTCCACACCGCGGATGATCTCCACCGCCCACATGTCCTTCAGCTCGCGGAACACGAGCTCCACCACGTTGCTCCGGCCCGCCCCGGCCGGCTTGCGGTAGCCGTACCGGTTGATGAGCTCCTCGACCCGGGCCCGGGTGTCCGCGGACACCCCCGACTTGCCGTTGAGCACCTTGGACACCGTCGGCACCGACACCCCCGCCGACTCGGCGATGTACGCGATCGTGACGGACTTGGGCGTGCCCTTCTCCTTGTCGTCACGGTCGGCCGGTGCGTCTGCTGTGTGCTCCGCCAAGGTCGCCTTCCCGATCATCGAACCGACCGCGCCCCGCCGAGGCGTGGGTGCGCCTGGCCATTCTGGCATCTCCGCACCGGCGAACCTGTGGCCTCGGACACCTCTTCATGTTCATTTCTCTGGCGCGCAGAGAGAAACTTTCTCTCGTCGAGTGCCTCGAGTCGATGAGAGACCAGCCCACGTGTCGAACGCTCGCGGCAGGGGCCCCGCAGGGTCCGAGCCACCGGAAGGTGCACGTGATGACGAGGAACTCGGCAGGATTCCTTCGGCGACGGCATCGATCGCGGCGCCCCCCACGCAGCAGACTGGCCGCTCTCCTCCTGGCGATCGCCCTGCTCCCGCTGGCACCCACCACGGCACACGCCGCCGATCCCCTCCCCGCCATCCCCGACGAGACCTCCTGGGGCACCCGCCCGTGACCCGGGCACTCCTCGCTGGCCCTGCACCCGTCCCCCGGTGCCGGAGAACCAATGCTCCGCAGCGGACCGGGGCCGGACTTACGCCACGCAGAACTCGTTGCCCTCCGGGTCCTGCATGATCCACCAGTGCCCGGCCGGCCCCTTGTTCACCTCTCGGACGCGGGTCGCCCCCAGTTCTTCCAGCCTGGCCAACAGCTTGTCGAGGCCGCCAGGTTCGCTGTGGATGTCGAGGTGCAGGCGATTCTTGCCCCTCTTGCCCTCGGGCACGTCCTGGAAGAGCAGCCGTCGACCGCGGCCGACGCCGCTGGTCTCGTCGAATGGGTCCTCGGGGTGGCGGATCGCGGCATAACCGCGGAAGGTCTTGCGGCCGTGATGCTCGGTGACGGCCTTCTCGCCGATCTGGCCGGCGGCCAGCAACTGCTCGATGAGGGCACTGGGGTCTTCCACCTCGTACTCCAAGGCCGCAGCCCAGAAGTCCGCGAGGACGAGTGCGTTCGTGCTGTCGATGACCAGCTTCCAACTCAATGCCATGTAACCAGTTATATTGGTTACATGGACTCCTCTGCAACCAAGGGGCTGACGCTGCACTCCCATGCCGGCGTCGCCTACCGGTTCGACCCCGGCGCGCTGTGCCTGGAACTGCTGACCACCGGCGGCCCCGGCCCCTACCGCCGGTACGAGGTCCTGCACGAGCCCGCCGACCTGGCCGCCTGGGTGGATCGATCGCGGTTGACCCCGACGCCCGCGCTGGACATCTCCGAAGCGGAAGTGGCCGACATGCGAGGGCTGCGCGACGCGCTGTTCCGGGTGGTCATCGCCCACACGCGCGGCGAGCCCTGTCCGCCCAGCGACCTGGAGGCCATCAATGAAGCAGCCGCCCGTCCGGCCATGGCACCCGCCATCACCCCGGACGGAAAGCGACAGTGGGCCGGAACCCTCACCGGCACGCACTTGGCGGCCACCGTCGCGCGGGACGCCGTCGAGCTGCTGACCGGCCCCTTCGCGCACCGCATCCGCACCTGCGCTGCCGAGGACTGCCACCTCATCTACGTCGACACCTCACGCCCCGGCCGCCGCCGCTGGTGCTCCATGGAGCACTGCGGCAACCGCCACAAGGTCAGGGCGCTGCGCGCCCGCCACACCGAGGAAGGATGACCGTCATGCCCACAGGACTCACCAAGGACGCCGGCTGGCAGATCGGCGTGTCCCGCACCCTGCCCCATCCCGCAGTTATCGTCTGGGACTTCATCAGCAGTCCCGAAGGCATCGCCCTCTGGCTCGGCACCGGCGCGGTCCTCACCCCGGAACGTGGCACCCCCTACCGGACGACCGAAGGAGTGGCGGGCGAGGTGCGCAGCTACCGCCTCGCAGACCGCATCCGCGTCACCCACGGCACCACCACGGTCCAGGTCGCCCTCGCCCCCGCAGCCGACGGAGCGCGGACGATGCTCCGCTTCCACCAGGAGCACCTGGCAAGCGCTGAAGAGCGCGAACGGCAACGGGCGCACTGGCAGCACGTAATGGACCAGGTCGCCACCGCCCTCGACCGGCAGTGACAACGGCGCGCGACACCTGACCGGAGACCGACACGTACCGAGACGTCGGCCTCCTCTCACAAACGACCCTTTACCAGAGCAAGATCAAGAACGGACCGCCGAGCCGGGACGGACCCCATTCCGAGACTTGCATCGTGCGAAAATCCGGACTCGTGCCGGACCGTCAGCAGCCTTCCTCAACCGACCGGTCGGACGCGGACCACGTCGAACAGCACGCCTGTGCGAAGTGTGACGCGCGGCCCGGCTGAAGAAGGCACTGCGGGTGCCGCCCCCGGCGCCCATCGGCCCGGACCCGCTCGCCGTAGCTTCGGGAGAACCATGCTCCACCTGCCCACCGAGAGCCAGAAGTGGCCGCTGCAGTATGTGCTGCTCACGTACGTCAACCGGAGCAACGGCCTGCCGGGCTCGGTCAACGGCGGCTTCGGGAACGCGCACGCGCAGACCGCGCCCCGGTCGCTCCAGATGGCCGTGGTCGTCCTGACGCTGGTGCCGCTGCTGGTCGTCTACCCGTTCATGCAGAAGCACTTCAGGACGGGCATGCTCACCAGGGCCGTCAAGGGCGGACGTCCGCGCCGGGGGGAGTGGGTGGTGTCGGCCGGGTCGGCTGCCGGGCCGCCCGGTCAGCGCAGGAAGGCCAGCAGTGCCTTCGTCAGGGCTTCCGGGGCCTCCTCGGCCAGGAAGTGACCGGTCCCGGGGATGACCAGTCCGGTGACGTCGGTGGCGAGCAGGCGCATGACCTCCTCCGGGCCGGTGCCGGTGGCGTACTCGCCGCCCATGGCCAGGACGGGGATGCTCAGCGGGCCCTCGTCGCGCCAGCGCCGGACCTGCTCGGACCATTCGTCGAGGCCGCGGTAGTACTCGAAGACGGCGTGCAGGGCGGCGGGGTCGCGCAGCAGGTCGACGTAGACGTCCACGGCGTGCTGCGGGATGGCGTCGGGCCGGGCGGCCTTGGTGGCGAACTGGTGGCCGAAGTAGATCTCCTCGCGTCCGGCGACCATGCGTTCGTTGATGTCCGTGAGGCGGTTGAAGGCGAAGTGCCACAGGAACGCGTTGGTGGCCGCGTCCGATATCAGGGGCGGGGACGGGGAGAGCCCAGGGAGGACGGACTCGCCGACGGCGAGACGGGTGACCCGGTCGCGGTGGGTTGCGGCGAGGGCGTGAGCGACGTTCATGCCGAGGTCGTAGCCGGCGACGGCGAAGCGGTCGTGGCCCAGAGCGGTCATCAGGTCGGCCATGTCGGCGGCGAGCGTGCCGAGGGTGTAGCCGGTGGCGGGTTTACCGCTGCCGCCCAGGCCGCGGACGTCGGCGGCGACGACGGTGAAGTGCTCGGCGAGGGCGGGCATGACCAGGCGCCAGTGGTACCAGAACTGCGGCCAGGCGGGCAGGAGCAGCAGCGGCGGCCCGTCGCCGCCGACCACGGCGTGAAGGGTCAGCTCACTTGTCTTGACGGTGTGGCTGGTGAACGTGTCGGCGAACCCGGCGGGCAGGTGCGGCACATCAGTGACGGTGAACGGCATGGTGGGGTCTCCTCGTGGCACAGGGATGGCACATCGAGTCCCGTCGGCCGGGTCCGTGCTCGGCCGGGAACTCCAGGCGGAGCGGGTGCGTCGGACCGGCAAGGGGGCTGATCAGGGGGTCAGGCGAGTGCGCGGTCGGCGGTGAGCTTGCGGGGGGTGTCGGCGAGCAGGGTGCGCAGCTGCGCTGCGGGCAGCGGGACGCCCGCGTCGGCCGGGGGCGGCGTCTGGGGCATGGTGCCGGAGCGGAGGGCCTCGCCCAGCTGGGCCCAGAAGGCCCGCATGGCGTCGGGGTCGGCGGAGTAGGGCACCGCGTAGGGGTCGGTCTCCGGTTCGAAGCGCCAGCCGTCGGCCAGGGGGCCGGCGTCGACGGTGTCGAAGCCGAGCCGGCTGATCAGGTCGGCGGCGCTCGCCTTGGCCTCGGGGTCGTCGCCGGCGATGGGCAGGGCGGTGCGGTCGGCGGCGCCCTCGGGGCGGGCGAGTGAGGGGATGTGGAAGTCGCTGATGCTGCTGAACGCCTTGACGAGCCTCGCGCCGGCCAGGTGTTCCTGGACGAGTTCGCCGGTGGTGGTCCTGCCCGTGTCGAGGGCCTCGATGTGCCCGTCGCGCATCGGGTAGTAGTTGATCGTGTCGAGTACGACCTTGCCCGCCAGCGCGGCGACGGGAAGCCGCCGGTAGGCGGCCAGCGGGATGCTCACCACGATCCAGTCGCCCGCCCGGGCCGCCTCCTCGGGGGTCGCGGCACGGGCCCGCTCGCCGAGCTCCGCCACCGTCTCGGCCAGACTCTCGGGGCCGCGGGAATTGGACAGTACGACATCGATTCCCGCCGCGACGGCGAGCCGGGCGAGGTTCGTGCCGATGTTGCCGCTGCCGATGAAGCCAAGGGTTGCCATGGAGGGGGTCTCCTCATCTCGCGGACCGTGGGGTCCGCCGGTGGGTGCTGTAGGGAGCCGGCTCAGGCGGAATGGGGCAGGCGAAGGCCAGGGCCCTCCGCACCATCAAACCGGAGCAAGTGCTCCTCTTGAAGGTAGCACAACCGGAGCGAGCGCTCCCCTTAAGTCCGGCACAACCGGAGCGGGCGCTCCGAAATGCACGATTCCCTGTACCCTGAATGCCGTGACCCTCGCCGAGCAGCCGACCCCCGCACCCGCGCCGCGCGGCCGCCGCGCCGACGCCGAACGCAACCGTGCCGCGATCATGGAGGCGGCCGGTGCCGTCTTCGCCGAGTACGGCGGCGCCGTCGACGTCCGGGAGATCGCCCGCCGCAGCGGCGTCGGCATGGGTACGCTCTACCGCCACTTCCCGACCAAGGACGACCTGCTCCTCACCGTCCTTGAACAGCAGTTCGGCTCCTGGCTCACCGCCGCCCACCAGCAGGCCACCGCCACCGAGGACCCCTGGCAGGCACTGGCCGGGTTCTTCGAGCAGATGCTCACCACGCAAGCCGGCAACCGCGCCGTCGTCGAGAGCTACACCACCAGAGGCGGCCCCACTCCCTCCTGCGCCCAGCGCTGCTACACCTTCATCGACGAGCTGCGCACCCGCTGCATGGACGCCGGCCTCCTGCGCCCCGACGTCACCACCGACGACCTGGTCCTGCTCAGCGGCTCCCTGAGCCAGGCCGTCCTGACGACCGGCGACAGCCACCCCGGCCAGTGGCGCCGCCTCCTGCGCATCTCCCTCGACGGCCTCAGCAGCCGCAACACCGAACCTCTGCCCGAGCCCGCGACCCCCTCGGATGCAGCCAGGAGCGACTGATCAGGGGACCCTGTTTCTTCCCTTCGCGCGGGGTCAGCGCAGCCGGCTCGTCAGGCGGTACGAGCCCGACGGCAGGCGGTACGAGGCCGTCCCGTCCGTGTGCCCGAGGAACCGCACGCCGTCCGCGCGGGACAGCGGGGTCCGCTCCTCGCGGACGGTCTCGGCCGAGACCGCCGGAAGCCGCAGCGTGGCCTCGGTGTTCGGGGGCACCGTCGCCTCGTAGAAGAGGGACCTGCCCCGGTCCTCGACGCGCCACTCGCTCCTGATCTCGCCGTACGGCGACTCGTGCGCGCCCACGACGTGCGTGATCCTGCCGGTGGGATCGATGTGGGGGTGCAGGAGGAAGTGCTTGAAGCCCGGGCTGTCGGGGTCGCGGGCGATGCCGGCCATGGAGGCGTACATCCATTCCATGATCGCGCCGTAGGCGTAGTGGTTGAAGGAGTTCATGCCGACGGGACCGAAGCCGGCGTCCTGGGACCAGGAGTTCCAGCGCTCCCACACGGTGGTGGCGCCGTTCTTCACCGAGTACCGCCAGGACGGCAGCGTGTCCTGGTGCAGCAGGGCGTACGCCAGGTCGGCGCGGCCCTCGTCGGTGAGGACCGGGGCGAGGACGTTGACGCCGAGGAAGCCGACGGAGAGTGTGTTTTCGGCGTACCTGACCCGGCTGCTGTGCGGGTGTGCCGCCTTGTAGGCCGCGTCGTTGCCGATGTTGTCCGCCAACAGGCCCACAAGAGCGCGGCGTTGGGCCTGCGTGTCGTAGAAGCCGAGTTTCAGCGCCCACAGCAGGGCGGTCTGGCTGTTGTCCTCCGTCTTCTCGTTCGGGTCGGCGCCGGGTTCGATCGGGGAGGCGTCGCCTAGGCTGGACCTCAGGGTGACCGTGGCGCCCTCCGCGACGAGGTACTTGGTGACGAAGGCCCGCTTGATGTCGGCGAAGAGCTGCTCGTAGGTGGTGGCTTCCGTAGGCCGGCCGAGGGCTTTGGCCATCTGCGCCATGAGCCGGGCGACATGGCCGTAGTAGACGTCACTCATGAGCTGGGCGCTCGTCTTCTGCGGCGCGAGCCAGTCGCCGGTGAGCGAGCCCTGACCCGCGTAGGTGTCGCCGGTCTGTCGGCGGATCCAGTCGAGGTAGCGGGTCATGGCCGGCCAGTTGTCCTCGACGAAGGCCGGATCGCCCGTCATCTGCCACAGCGTCCACGGCAGGACGACTCCGCAGTCGGCCCAACCGCTGCCGCCACCGGGGAAGTTGTAGCGGCCGCCCGGCGCCACTCCGGTGAACTGGGCCTGGTCCGTGCCGTAGAGGGCCTGGGAGTCGACGACCGTGTCCTGGAAGTGACCGAGGAAGGGCGCGGCGTCCACGTTGTACAGGCCGGTGACGGCGAAGACCTGGGTGTCGCCGGTCCAGCCGAGCCGCTCGTCGCGCTGGGGGCAGTCGGTGGGCACCCACAGGTAGTTGCCGCGCTGGCCCCAGCGGATGTTGCCGATCAGCCGGTTGGTGTCGGGGTCGTCCGTGCTGAGCGTTCCGGTCTCGTGGATCGCGGAGGTCGCGACCTTGCCGGTCAGGGAGGCGATCGTGACGGAGTCGGTCGCGGTGACGGACACATAGCGGAACCCGTAGAAGGTCAGCGTGTCCTGGTGCGTCTCGCCGTGCCGGTCGCCCTTGAGGACGTAGGTGCTGGTGGCCTTGGCGCTGCGCAGGTTGGCCCGGTAGACCGAGCCTTCCGGTCCGTCGGCTCCGGCGCTGCTGTCGTTGAGCATCTCGCCGAACCGGAAGGTGACCTGGGTTCCGGCGTCGCCGCGCACGCTGTAGCGGAGCACGCCGACCATGTTCTGGCCCAGGTCGTAGACGGCGGTCTCGCCCGGATCCACGGTCACGGTCGCGGCGGCCGCCCGGCGCGGGTCGGTCACCGTCCGGTCGGGGTCCACCACGACGCGCCCTCTGCCGTGGGGGCTGTCCGCCCGTCCGGCCACTCCGACGGCGACGGTGACCGACTCGGGCCAGCGGTCCCAGCGGTTCATCAGGCGGGCGGACTCGGCCGGAAGGGCGACGAGTCGGGCGCCCGGGTGGCGGGTCTCGAAGGGGACCCGTTCGGTGTCCGACCAGGTGGAGTCGTCGAAGCCGGGGGACGTCCAGCCCGGCAGCTCCTTGCGGGCGTCGTAGGTCTGCCCGTCGTAGATGTCGTCGGCGCGGAAGGGGCCGGTGTCGGTGGCCTTCCACGAGCCGTCCGCCCGGGTGACGACGGTGTGGGTCGTCCCGTCGCCGTAGCGGATGAGCAGCTTGGCCTTCAGGGCGAGGGCATTGCCGTTCTTGGAGTAGTAGGTGCTGCCGTCGGAGATCCGGCCGTTGTACCAGCCGTTGCCGAGGACGGCCGCCAGGGCGACGACCGGATCCTTCGCGACGAGGTGCGTGACGTCGTAGGTGAGGTAGCTGACGCGGGCGTCGTAGTTCGTCCAGCCCGGGGGCAGCAGTTCCCGGGTGGTTCCGCCGTCCTGCGGGACGGTCAGGGGCCGGCCGCTGACGTACGCGTCGTAGACCCCGAGGGCGGAGACGTACAGCCGTGCCTCGCCGACCCGGCCCCGGAGCGGGACCTCGGTGCGCAGCATGGGCGCTCCGGGCGAGTGGGGTTCCTTCCCCGCCATGCCGATCCACTGGGCGTCGTCCCAGCCGGTGACGCCGTCCGTGCTCATCAGGCCCGTCTCGAAGGAGGCCACGGGGCCTCTGCCGAGCAGGCGTCCCTCGGTGTCCCAGACGGTGACCGTCCAGTAGTAGCGGGTCGAGGCTTTGAGGGGCTTGCCCCGGTAGCGGACGGCGACCGACGCGGAGGAGCTCACGCGCCCGCTGCTCCAGAGGTCCGCTCGATGGGCGGACAGCTTGCCGGGAGAGCCGGCCACCAGGATCTCGTACGCTCCCTGGTTCCGCCCGCGTCCGGCGAACCGCATGCGCCAGCCGAAACGGGGGTGCGTGGCGTCCACCCCCAGCGGTTCGGTGCGGTGTTCCACCGTGAGTCCGTACACTGCGTCATCCTTCACTGGGCCGGTGGTCGTGGCTCGGGCCGTCGTGGCAGCGCCCGTCACGCCGACCACCACCGGTGCCGCGCCGGCGGTCGCCGCCAGCAGGGTGCGGCGGCGGAGCCACCTCCACCGTGGGCCGCTGTGCCCGCTTCCTCGCTTCTCGGGCTGCTCATCGTGTCCGTCCCGTAAGTCATGGTCCACGTCATCGTCCTTTCCCTCGCCGGCTGCGCCTTCACGAGCCGGCCTTGTAGTCGGTGTCCATCTCCTTCAGGAGCTTCTCGGGCGTCGACTGCCCGCTGAAGATCTCCTGGAGGCCGCTGAGCATGGTCTGCTGCACCTTGGCGTTGGGCCAGCGCTGGTCCATGAACGGCACGGTGCGGTCCGTGGTGATGAAGGTGGAGAGCTCGGTCAGCGACGGGTCGGCCCGGTAGCCGGTGTCCGGGAGGGTGGGCAGGCCGCCCTGCTTCTTGACGAAGAGGTTCATGCCTTCCGGCGACATCACGAAGTTCACGAACTTCAGGGCCAGTTCCGGGTTCTTGGCCTTGGCGTTGATGCCGTAACCGGCGCCCGCCGCGGCGGGCACGAGGGTCTGCGCGGGGTCGTCGGTCGCCGGGAGCGCCTTCAGTGTGAACGTGCCCTGCGGGTTCTTCTGCTTGAGGAGGGCGATCACCCAGTTGCCCTGGACGATGCCGAGCGTCCTGCCGGTGGCGGCCAGCTGCTGGCTGGCCTCGTAGTTGGTGCCCAGGGGGTTCTTCTGGAAGCAGCCGGTCTTCTCCATCGTCAGGTACTTGTCCAGTGCCGTGGTCCACGGCGACTTCGCGAAGGTGGCCTGTCCGGCCTGCATCTTCTCGTCGAAGTCGCGGTCCGGGCCGTAGACGGTGGTGGCGACCAGCGCGTACAGCACGAGCTGGGTCACCCAGTTGTCCTGGTTGCCCAGGGCGAAGGCGGGGGTGCCCTTGGCCTTCGCGGCGCGGCAGAAGGCCAGCAGGTCCGTCCAGGTGTCCGGCGGGGTGAGTCCGGCCTTGGCCAGGGCCTGCTCGTTGTAGACCGCGCCGATGCCGTTCTGTCCGAAGACCGCGGTGTACGTCTTCCCCTCGTACTGGGCGACGCTCTTGATCGCTGCGGGCAGCTCGGCGGCCCAGGGCTGGTCGGAGAGGTCGCGCAGATAGCCCGGCTCGGCCAGCACGTAGGTGGCGCCGGGGTTGCCGTTGCCCGGCCAGACGGACATGACGTCCGGTGCCGTCCCCGAGGACAGCTGGGTGCGGATCTGCTGCTGGTACTGGTCGGCGCCGCTGGTGGTGTAGCGGACCTTGACCCCCGGGTTGGCCTTCTCGAAGGCCTTGACGACGTCCTCGACCGACCCCTGGTCGATCGAGGCCAGGGTCAGGGTCCTGGAGCCGCCGCCGGATCCGCCGGACCCCGCTTTGGTGCCGCCGCTGCAGGCGGCCAGCAGCGCGGCGGCCGTCGTCGTGGCGACCAGAGCGGTGACGGTGTGTCTTCTCATGATGGCTCCCTTGCGGAGAGGAGAACTCGGAGAGGAGAACTCGCGGAGGAGGAGGCGCGGGTCAGCCCCGCAGGCCTCCGGCGAAACCGTTGATGATGCTGCGCTGCAGCAGGAGGTAGACGAGCAGCACGGGCAGGATGCTGATCACCAGTGCCGCGAAGATGAGGTTCCAGTCGGTGACGTACTGGCCGACGAATCCGGCGACGGCGACCGGCATGGTCTGCCGGGCGCTGCCGCTGAGGTACAGCAGCGGGGTGAAGAAGTCGTTCCACACGGCGACCGCGTTGAGGACGAGAGCGGTCACGGTGACGGGCTTGAGCATCGGCAGGACCACGTACCGGAAGCCCTGCAGGGGTGTGCAGCCGTCGATCAGGGCCGCGTCCTCGAAGTCACGGGGAAGGGCGCGCAGGAAGCCGACGTAGAGGAAGACGGTGAACGGCACCTGGAGACCGGCGTAGAACAGGACCAGGGCCCAGGGGGTGCCGAGCAGGCCGAGGTCGCGCATGGTCTGGTAGAGCGGGAGCGAGGCGAGCTGGAAGGGCAGCACCAGGCCGAGGAGGACGAGCAGGTAGGTGCCCCGTGACCAGCGGGCCGTGACGCGGGCCAGGGGGAAGGCCGCGAGGGAGGAGACGGCCAGCACGACCGCGACGCTGCACACCGTCACCAGGACGCTGTTGGCGAGCGCTCCGCCGAGCGCGCCCTGCTGCCAGGCGTGGGTGAAGTTGTCCAGGGTCGGGGACCCGGTCGGGCGGATGGGTGAGGAGGTGTCGGACGCGGGCCGTACGGCGAGGTTGACCAGGACGTACACGGGGAAACCGACGACCATGGCGACGGCGATCATGGTGAGTTCGAGCGCGAGGGTGCGGGGGCGGTAGCGGTTCACGAGGCGGCCTTCTCGCTGCGGGACAGCAGGACGTACTGTCCGGTGGAGGCGACGGCCACGATGATCGTCAGGACCACCGCGAGGGCGATGCTGTAGCCGAACTCACCGAGGGTGAAGGCGTCCTTGTAGATGAGGGTGGACAGGGTGTCGGTCGCATGGCCGGGGCCGCCGCCGGTCAGGGCGTACACCTGATCGAAGAGTTTGATTCCGCCGATGATCGACAGCATCAGGTTGATGGTGAAGGCCGGGGCCAGCAGCGGCCGGGTCACCGACCAGAAGCGCCGTACGGGACCGGCCCCGTCGAGCGCCGCCGCCTCGTGGACCTCCTGCGGCACCGATTGCAGGCCCGCCAGGAAGATGACCATCGAGTAGCCCGCGAACTGCCAGACGATCACGGCGACGACCGACCAGAGCGCCAGGTCCGGGCTGCCCAGCCAGTCCTGCTGCCGGGCGCCGAGGCCCACGGCGGCGAGCAGGCTGTTCACCGCTCCGTCCGGACCGAGCAGGTTGCGCCACAGATAGGCGGTCACGATCGGTGTGATCACGGCCGGCGCGAAGAGGAGCACCCGCAGCAGGTTGCGGGACTTGATGGCCGAGTTGACGCCGAGCGCCAGCAGCAGGCCCACGGCGTTCTGCACGACCGTGACCGCGACAGCGATCAGCAGTGTGTGCCAGACGGCCCGGACCGCGTCGGCGTCGCGGACCATGTCGGCGAAGTTGCCCAGCCCCACGAGGGAGTAGTGGGGATCGAGACCGTCCCAGTCCGTGAAGGCGTAGTACACACCGCGGGCGCTCGGGACGAGCACGACGAAGGCGAAGAGGAGCAGCGCCGGCGCCATGAACCACCACGGCGGACCGGTGCGCGCACGGCGGAGGGCGGGGAGGGGCATACGGACCTGCTTCCATGAAACGTTTCAACAACTGCCCGGCGACCGGGGCGGGACCGGTCGACGGAATGGGGCACCTGCCGACTGCTCGGATCGATGGGCGTGTACGACTCCGACGGACGCGCTCCGGCCGGAGCGGATGGGTAACGTTTCCCATCGGGTGTTGCCAGACCCTAGAGAGCCCTTCGCATGACGTCAAGATGTCGCGCATGCTGCGCAATCGTGACGGCGCCGGACCGCTTCCCACCGGCGGGAACCGGAGCCTCGCCCTTACGCGCGCGCAGATTCCTCCGTACACTTTCGGCCAACGTTGCCCACGGCGTCGGAGGAAGCCGAGATGAAGCCGCCCGCTGCCCCCCGACGCGTCACCATCGTCGATGTCGCCCGTCACGCCCAGGTGTCCACCACCGCCGTGTCCAAGGTGCTGCGCAACGCCTACGGGGCCAGCCCGGAGATGCGGGCCAAGGTGCGCCGCGCCATCGACGAGCTGGGCTACCGGCCCCTGGCGGCCGCTCGGGCGCTGCGCGGACGGACGTACACGATCGGCGTGATGCTGCCCGACATCCGCAATCCGTTCTTCCCCGAGATCCTGGACGGTGTCACCGGCTGCCTGGGCGACACCGAGTACCAGGTCCTCCTGGGCCCGGGCTGCAACGGGGAGAAGGAAGAAACCCGGGTCACCGAGGCCATGATCGACCGCGGCATGGACGGCCTCGTCCTGGTCGCTCCCGTCTCGTCGCGTGTCCGCCTCGAACACATCGCCTCGGTCGTTCCGACCGTGGTGGTCGGCCGCCACGGTCGGTCCCCGGCGTACGACACCGTCACGAACGACGACGTGGCGGGCGCGGCCCTGGTGGTCGGCCACCTGGCCGGGCTCGGGCACCGCCGGATCGCGCACATCGAACACCACGAGACCGACCCGACCCGCAGCGCCGAGATGCCGAACGCGCGGCGCGCCGACGGCTACCGGCAGGCCATGCGGGACCTCGGCCTCGCCGAGGAGATCGACGTCGTCTCCACCAGCTATACCCAGCGAGGCGGTCACCAGGGCGCGCAGGAGCTCCTCGCGCGTCCCGAGCGGCCCACGGCGGTCTTCGCGGGCGCGGACATCGTGGCCATGGGCGTACTGGAGGCGGTCGCCGAGGCCGGGCTGTCGGTGCCCGACGACCTCTCCGTGGCCGGCTACGACAACACGACCTTCTCCGCGCTCGGCCCGATCTCCCTGACCAGCGTCGACCAGTCGGGCCGCGAGATGGGCAGGAACGCCGCCCGTCTGCTGCTGGAGCGGATCACGGACCGCTCCAAGCCTTCGGTCCAGGTCACGCTCTCCCCCGAACTGGTCGCACGCCGGAGCACGCTCCCGCCACCGGCGTAGAACACGTCACACGTCGATCCCTGGTGTACGCGCCGTCGCCCACGGCCTGAAATCCGACCGGGCCCGGGCGGTCAGCGCCCGTGGCCCGGCAGCGTCCGCAAGGTGTAGCACAGGTCGGAGTCGAGGACGGAGCATACGGTGGCATTGTCGGCGCGGGTGCGGATGATCACGGAAATCCTCTCGGAGCTCACCCCCGGCGCGTAGTCGGAGTCGTAGGGGGTTCTCACGACCTCCAGGCGGAGCTCGGACCAGACGTACACCTCGACTTCGTGGTCGCGCTGGTCTTTCACGAACACCAGGCCGCCCTCGAAACAGTGCAGACACGGTCGGGGCTGCCGCAGCCGCCACCGGCGGACGGGTTCGGGCGCGACCGCCAGCAGTGCAGCGGCGGGGATCAGCGGCGGCATCAGAAGGGCTGCCATGACGGTCGCCCCCAGGCCGCAGGCTGTGGCGGCGAGCGCGAGGCCCAGCATCGGGCCGTCCTCCATGGCGTACAGACAGCCCGACTGTAAGTGGGACCCGAAACCCCGGGACAGGGCCAGCTCCACCACCTCCGCCGACGGTACCCGCGCCATGGCCCCTCCCCCGCGCCGCTGTCCCGGTCTCCCCGTCGAAGCATCCCCGGGTCCCCGGGCGGGTAACCGAACGGAGCCACGGGGCCCTACCGGCTCCCGGGCGGTGGCGCAGCCAGGTCCGCGAGCCGGGCCGTACGGCGATCCGCTGCGAGGGCGATGCGCGTTTCACTCGACGGCCGCCCTCACCACGCACCCGCCGTTGCGCCGACAGGTCACGGTGCCGCGTCGACGGTCGAGCGCGACACCGTGCACGGGGCTGCCGTCAGTGCCGCAGCAGGTCGCGGAATCCGGTGAGCAGAGCGCGCAGCCCGAGGTCGAAGGCCAGGGTGGCGCGGCTGCGGTCGGCGGGGGTCTGGTCGAGTACGGCGCTGAGGTGGGGAGCCGTGTCGCGGGCGACGTCGGGGACCATCACGGGCGGCGCCACCAGGTCGAGGGCGGAGCCGAGGACGAAGCTCTCCAGCGCGGTGATCAGCGGCATGACCTCGTTCGTCGCGAAACCCGCGGCCAGGAGCAGCTCCGCGACCTTCTCGTACATCGCGTGCATGAAGGGTTCGGCCAGCGGGGCGGTGGCGAGCAGAGGTACCGCCCCCGGGTGGGCGGCGAACGCGGCGAGGTAGGAACGGGCCCAGCCCTCCAGGGCCTTCTCCCAGGGCTGTGACCAGTCCTGGTCGTCTCCGGTCGTCAGGGCCAGTTCCTCGCGCATCAGCGAGACGATGTCGTCGCGGCCGGCGACGTGGTGGTAGAGCGCGGACGGGGCGACGCCCAGGGCCTTGGCCAGGGCCGGGATGGAGAGCGCGCCCTTCTCGTCGGCCAGGCGCAGTGCCGCGGCACCGATGCGCCGGCGGTCCAGCAGGGGTGTGCGCGGCCGTCCCACGGTGGCTCCTCGTCTTCGTGTGCCGTAACCCAGACGTTACCGAAAGGCATTCAGTAAAACCCTTCCCAGTCGCCTGGACGGCGCCTACATTACCGGAAACCGAATGCCTTTCAGTTAGGCAGCCGGCCGAAGGAAAGGCACCGCCACACGCCATGCACGCCGACATCGTCTTCACCGGAGGGACCGTCCGGACCGGGGCCGCGGACGTCCCCGTCGACGACGCCCTCGCCGTCACGGACGGCCGGATCACCGCGCTCGGCGCACAGGCGCTGGCCGCCCGGGGACCGCGTACCACCGTCGTCGACCTGGCCGGCGGCGCCCTGCTGCCGGCGTTCGGCGACGGACATGTGCACCCCGTGATGGGAGGACTGGGGCTGGCGGGGGTTCCGGTCCGGGACCGGACGAGCGTCGAGGAGATCGTCGAGGTAGTCCGGGGCTGGGCCGCCGAACACCCGGAGACGGAGTGGATCACCGGTGACGGGTTCGACCCGTGGCTCGCCCCCGACGGCCGGTTCGACGCCCGGTGGCTGGACGCCGCCGTGCCCGACCGTCCCGTCGTCCTGCGCACCATGGACCACCACACCGCCTGGGTGAACGGCGTGGCCCTGCGCCGGGCCGGTTACACCGCCGCGACCCCGGATCCGGCGGGCGGGGAGATCCTGCGCCGGGACGGCTCCACCGAGCCACTCGGCACCCTGCGCGAGTTCGGCGCCCTCGGCCCGGTGCTCGCCCTCGTTCCCACGGCGTCCCACGGGGCACAGGTGGCGGCGCTGCGCGAGGCCGCCGCACGGTTCGCCGCGGCCGGCGTGACCTGGGTGCAGGACGCCTGGGTCGAACCGCACCAGGCCGACGTCTGGGTCACCGCGGCGACCACCGAGCCGGGGCTTCCCGTACGGGCCGACCTCGCCTTCGTCCTGGAACCCGACGGCTGGCGCGAGCGCGTCCTCCGGTTCGCGGCGGACCGGGACAAGGTGGAGAGCTCCGCTCCCGGGCTGCTGACCGCGCGGAGCGTGAAGTTCTTCGCCGACGGCGTCATCGAGGCCGGGACCGCAGCCCTCCTGGAGCCCTACACCGACTGTCCGCACTCGCACGGTCTCGCCAACTGGTCCCCGCAGGAGCTGACCGCGGCCGTCACCGCCGTCGACGCCCTCGGCTTCCGCGCACACCTGCACGCCATCGGCGACGGCGGAGTCCGGGTCGCCCTGGACGCGATCGAGGCCGCCGCGCGCGCCAACGGCGCCCGTGACCGCCGCCCGGTCATCGCCCACGCCCAGCTGATCGACCCCGCCGACCTGGCCCGGTTCGCCGCACTCGGCGTGATCGCCAACCTCCAGCCGCTGTGGGCGCAGCCCGACCCCCTGATGACCGAGCTGACCCTGCCGAGGATCGGCCCGGAACGCGGCGGGCGGCAGTACCAGATCGCCACCCTGCTCCGCTCCGGCACCCGGCTCTCGTTCGGCAGCGACTGGCCGGTCACCGCCCATGAACCACTGCGGGGCATCGCCACCGCGGTCACCCGCCAGACGCCCGGGGGCATCCCCGAGGGCGGCTGGCTCCCCGAGGAGCGGATCGACGTCGACACCGCTCTCGCCGCCTACTCCGCGGGCTGCGCCCACCAGGCGTTCGAGGAGAAGGAATGGGGCGCCCTGCGTCCCGGAATGCGCGCCGACCTGGTGCATCTCGCCGCCGACCCGGCCGGGACCGCCCCCGGTGACCTCGCGCACCTCCCCGTCCTGGGCACCTGGCTCGCCGGCCGGCGTACCCACGACGCCACCATCCCCCGCAGTACGCGTTCCGGGAGACGATAGACCCTACGTCGTCGTCACGACCGGTCCGCGTCTCCCGGAGATTCCGCCCGCTCCTCGACCAGACACCACGTGGAGACCTCCATGACCGAGCCCCTCGTCCCCACCGCTCCCCAGCAGCCCCCACCGGCCGCCGGGACCGAGCGGAGCCCTCACCTCCAGCGCGGCAGCCTCGGTGTCGCCGACATCGTCTTCTTCGTCGTCGCCGCGGCCGCCCCGCTCACGGTGATGGCCGGTGTCGCGCCCCTCGCCATCCTCTTCGGCGGCGTCGGCGCCCCGGTCGCCTATCTCGCCGTCGGCGTGCTGCTGGTCCTGTTCGCGGTCGGCTTCACCGCGATGACGCCGTACATCCGCAACGCCGGCGCCTTCTACTCGTACATCGCCCGGGGCCTCGGACGTCCGGCAGGGCTGGGAGCCGCGTTCCTCGCGGTGTTCTCCTACAACTCCTTGCAGATCGGCATGTTCGGCGCCTTCGGCTTCTTCGCCTCCACCACCGCGAACGACCTCCTCGGTGTCGACCTGCCCTGGCCCGTGTACGCCTTCGGCGGGATCGCCGTCGTCTGGTTCCTGGGCTTCCGCTCCATCAACCTCGGCGCGAAAGTCCTGGCCGCCCTGCTGATCGCGGAGACCGCCATCCTGGTGCTGCTGGCCGGCGCGGTCCTGGTCAAGGGCGGCGCGAGCGGGCTGAGCCTCGACTCCTTCGCCCCCTCGAACGTGTTCGTCTCCGGGATGAGCGGACCGCTCGGTCTGGCCGTCGCCGCGTTCATCGGCTTCGAGGCCACCGCCATCTACCGCGAGGAGGCCCGCGACCCCGACCGCACCGTGCCCCGCGCCACCTACCTCGCGATCGGCTTCCTCGGCCTCTTCTACGCCTTCATCAGCTGGATCATCGTGCAGGCGTTCGGCAGCGACCAGGCCGTCGGCGTCGCCGCGAAGAACCCGGCGGAGATGTTCTTCACCGCCATGACCCAGTACGTCGGCGGCTGGGCGACCGACGTCCAGCGCGCCCTGATCGTCACCAGCGTGCTCGCCGCCCTGCTCGCCTTCCACAACGCCATCACCCGCTACGTCTACGCCCTGTCCGTCGAGCGGGTCGCCCCCGCGGCACTGGGCCGGGTGCACCCCCGGCACGGTTCGCCGTGGGTGGCGGGCATCGCCCAGAGCGTCCTGGCGGTCGTGGTCGTCGCGGTCTTCGCCTCGATCGGTGTCGACCCGTACACCAAGTTCTTCCTGTGGGTGAACACTCCCGGAGTGGTCGGCATCCTCGTCCTCCAGGCACTGGCGGCCTTCGCGGTGGTCGCCTTCTTCCGCCGCAACCGCGCCGAACACGGCGAGGGACGGCTGCGCACCCTCCTCGCGCCCGCCGCGGCCGGTGTTCTCCTCACCGCTGTCACCGTGCTGGTCTGCAAGCGCCTGGACCTGTTCACCGGCGCCGGCCCGGCCGTCAACTGGTCGCTGGTCGCGCTCACCCCGGTGGTGTTCCTGGCCGGCATGGCCGTCGCCGCACGCATCCGCCGCACCCGGCCCGACGTCTACGCCAAGCTCGCCACCACCGACGTCGACGCCACCTGACGTGTGCACAGCGGCGGTCCCGTGGCTCGGCCGCAGGCCGGAACACGGGACCGCCCCGCACGGTACGTCCGACCACAAGACACGCCACAAGGAGGGTGAGCGGTCATGATCCGCGGCCTGGGCAGAAAGCCGACACCGCGCCTCGCCCCAGAACTCGACGACGCCGAGCTGGGCCACGCCTGTCGGCAGCTCACCGGCAGAGGCACCGCACGGACGCTCGCCGCGCCGATTGTCGAGCGGCTGCTCAACGACACCGGTCGCGACTGGGATCGCCGGGCCCATCGACTGGCCGCCCTGGCCGCCGTGACGCGCCCGGGCATCCAGCGCTCCTGGGCCGAACTGCAGCCGGGCCGCCCCGACGCACAGACCCTGTGCGCCTGGGGAACCCTGGCACGCGGCACCCGCACGCCCCAGCCCCGCGACGAGTTCGAGCAGGCCTTCCGGGCCTGCGCCGCAGCGGCCCACCTGGATCCCCATGACCCCAACCCCTGGGTGGTGCGCCTCGGGCTGCTCCGCCAGTGGCGCAGGCCGCGCACAGAGGTCTTCCCCATCTGGCGGGAGATCGTCGCGAGAGACCCGTGGCACCGCGAGGCTCATCTGCAGATGTACGGTTACCTCTCACCCCGGGAGTGCGGCTCCCTCGCCCAGTCCATGGACTTCGTCGACCAGGTGCGGGCCACGGCCCCGGCCACTGCACCGACAGCCGGCCTCCCGCTGCTGCCGTTGATCGACCGCTACCACACCGCCCGGTCCAAAGGCGGTGTCCAGGCACTCATGGCCGACCATCTGTGGAGCGGGTACGAAGCCACCGGAATCCTGGAACCGGCACAGGCCGCCTGGCCCGAGCCTGGCCACCTGCCGTACGCGGGAGCCATCGCCGACCTCAACCTTCTGGCCTATGCCCTCTGCGCCGCCAGAGCACCGACCCGCGCCGCCCCCGTCTTCCGCGCCATCGCCGGCATCGTCACCCCTTTCCCCTGGGCACACGACGGCCGCGACCCCGTCCTCGCCTTCACCACCGCCCAACGGTGGGCCGACGCAAGCGCCTGATCAGCGACCGGCGCGTGTCGGCCCGGCCGTGCTCCAGCCGCCGGTCGAAGCCGTCCCCGGTGATCCCTCCCGGCGCGGAATGCTCGTCGGCCCAGCGCCGTACGGCCTCGACACTCTCCTCGACAGAGGCGCATGTCCGGACGCGCCCTCCATCAGGCCCGGTCTGCCGATCACCAGGCGTACATGACTGCCCCCGCAGGCATCCAGCAGCGCTCTGCACCAGCACAGGTTTCGTCCTGCCACGGCCCTCGTCGGCGGACTCGCCCGCCGCGGCGACGACCGCGGCATCCTGGACCCCCTTTCCTCATCACCGAAGCGCTCAAGATCGCCCTGGCGGCAGGACCGCTGCCGCTCGCCTGGCGAGGCACGGCATCCGTACGCCACTGACGAACACCGGCCAGTGAGCACCCACGCGTCCGCGCCGACCGGGTTGTTGATCGCGGTCTACGCCGAGCCCGCCTCGTCGGCGGTGGCGGGTACAGCGGCATCGGTGGCGCGCCCCGCGGCCCGGCCCCCGGTGCCGGCCCCGGTCTCCACGACCGGGGCCGGAATTGCGGCGCACACGTCACAAGCCAGAACGACGAACATGGCGGGCCGCAGGCCGACATGACCGCCGAGAAAGCCGAGTCCGGGCAGTCCGACCAGTCCGACGTGCCCCACCACCTCGTCTCGCCCCGGGTGCTGGGGCGCATGCGACGGGGCGCGGCCGTCGTGAACGTCTCGCACGGCGGACTCGTGGACGCGACGGCACTCGCCGAGGCCCTGCACTCGGGGCACGTCTCGGGCGCGGCCCTCGACGTCTTCGCGCAGGAAACCCCTGCCTGACGGGCATCCTCTCCGCACCGCGCCCACCAGCATCCTCACCCCGCACATCGCCTGGCGTTCGACGACATCACTGGGGGCGCTCCAGGACGGCGCGGTGGCGCGGGCGCGCCGGGCTCTCGCCGACGGGTCGCTCATCGACCTCGTGTGAACGGAGCCGGAGGCACGCTTACCGGGCGGCGACGGTGTCGTGCCGCCCGGAACGTCTCTTCCCCCGTGCGACGCCGTGAGCCGACCGGCCCGTGTCCGTCCACGACGGGTGCGCGCAGCGACTGCATCCGCACGTCCGGTGCCCTGCCGCCGCGGCCCGCTCGTCCGGCCTCGGGACGAGCGGGGCGGGGTCAACCCGTGGTGCACCACGTCGGCGCGGAGGAGCCCGCCGCTTCGAACGGCCGCTCCCAGAACAGCGGGGTCCCCTCGACGACGACGGGGAACGGCAGCCGCTTCACCGGGCGGCCGTCGCCGCTGACGTGGACGCGGTCCTCGTACGGCCCGTCGAGGGGCAGCCGGATCTCCGGTTCCTCGGTGACCTGGCCCGCGCCGACCAGCATCGCAGCGGTCCGGGCGAGCGAGAGCCGGGAGACCGAGCCTTCGCCGGTGGTCACTCTCCGCGTCAGTCCCCGGATCGCCGCCGCGGCGATCTGGTATCCGGTGGCGAAGTCGAGGGCCTCGACGGGCAGGTGACGGGGCCGGCCGGCGTCGACCAGTCGGCCGAGCGCGTTGATCGGTGTCCTGTGCTCCGGGTCGGCGAGGGCCCAGGCCGTCGTCGCGTCGGCGAGGCCGCTGCTGTACTGGACGAGGGTGTCGAAGCCTCGGCGGTCCCTCCAGGGGCCTGTCCAGCCGTACGCGTTGAGGCCTACTTCCACCAGGCCGGGCCGTACCGTCGCCCGGACCTCGGGGTCGACGAGGCTGTCCAGTCCCCCGGGACGGTATCCGTGGACGAGCACGTCCGCCTCGGACAGCAGTCGGAGGAAACGCTCCCGCCCGTCCGCGGTCCGCAGGTCGAGGAACGCCCACCGCTTGCCCAGCATGATGTCGCTGCCCCGTCCGAAGACGCCGCTGCTCTCGTCCGAACCGGGGCGGTCCAGGCGCAGCACTTCGGCGCCGCAGGCCGCCAGGAACCGGGTGGCCATCGGTCCGGAGATGACCCGGGTCAGGTCGAGCACACGGAGGCCGGCCAGCGGGCGTCCCGGCGTCGGCTGCCAGGTGTCGTCGCCCACGTCCCCCGTCTCGGTGTGTACGACGGGTTCCATGGCGACGGCCCGGCCCTGAGGGTGCCGCCGCCATTCCTCGACCGAGCGGCTGAGGGCGACAGCGGCACCCGCGTCGACCAGCGATCGCTCGACGTCCTCCGCAGGGTGCCTGCGGATTTCCGCCTCGAACGCGGCCGGATCCTCCGCCGTGCCCAGTGCTCGCGCGATACGCGCACGCAGGGTCGGGAACGTCGCCTGCACGCGCAGCCACCGGTCGTCGGCCGTCTGGAACTCGCACATCCAGGTGTGCGGAACGCCCTGCCGTGCCGACGGGTCGAGGGGCTGGGAAGGCCCGACCGGCAGATCGAACCAGCCGCTGGCGAGAACCCGGTCCACCCGGACTTCCGGTCGCCCGCCGCCCGTGGTGGCGACGAGATCGCCGAGGGCCAGCCCGGCGGCCCCGAACGACGCCGCCGCCAGGTCGGTGACCGCGAACGGGGACCGCAGGGCGCCGTCTCCCTCGAACCGTACTCGGTCCAGCGCTTCCTTCTCCCCTCCGAGGGAGTCCCAGATCTCGGCGAGGAAACGCCGTGCGGCGGGGTGCTCGGGATCGTTCATGGTGTCGTCCTTCCCGTGGCCGCCGGCGCCGGGAGCTGGAGCGCCTTCGGCTGGAGGAACTCCTCCAGGCCGTGGACGCCGAGTTCGCGGCCGTTGCCGGACTGCTTGTACCCGCCGAAGGGCGCCAGCAGGTTCAGTCGTGCGCCGTTGATGTGGACCATGCCGGTGTCCAGGCGGCGGGCGAACGCGACGGCGCGTTCCTCGCTGGCCGAGAACACGGCTCCGGACAGGCCGTACGGGGAGTTGTTGGCGATCCGCAGGGCCTCCTCCTCGTCCGCGTACGGCATGAGGACGAGGACCGGACCGAAGATCTCCTCGCGGGCGACGGTCATGTCCTCGGTGACATCGGCGAAGACGGTGGGGCGCACGTAGTAGCCGGTCGACAGGCCGGCGGGCGGCTCGGCACCGCCGGTCACGAGCCGGGCGCCCTGCCCGATTCCCTCGCTGATGTAGGCGCGCACGCGGTCGCGCTGGGCCGCCGAGGCGACCGGGCCGACCTGGGTCCGCTCGTCGGTGGGGTCGCCCACCACGGTGCTCTCGGCCGCCTCACGGGCCAGTTCCACGGCGCGCTCGTAGGAATCTCGGTGCACCAGCATGCGGGTCCACGCGGTGCAGGTCTGGCCCGAGTTGCTCAGGACGTTGGCCACGCCCTGACGGATCGCAGCGTCCAGGTCGGCGTCCGGGAGGACGATGTTGGCGGACTTGCCGCCGAGTTCCAGCGCGACCTTCTTGACGGTGGCCGCGGCGAGTGTGCCGATGCGCTTTCCGGCGCGGGTCGATCCGGTGAAGGAGACCATGGCGACGTCCGGATGGGTGACCAGTGCCTCCCCGGCGACCGGGCCGGTGCCGGGCACGAGGTTGAACACGCCCGCGGGCAGTCCGATGGCGTCGACGATCTCGGCGAGGAGGTAGGCGTTGAGCGGGGTCACCTCGGACGGCTTGAGCACGACCGTGCACCCCGCCGCCAACGCGGCTGCCACCTTGGCGACGACCTGATGGAGCGGATAGTTCCACGGGGTGATCGCGGCTACGACGCCGATCGGTTCCCTGACGACGAGCGAGGTGCCGACGCGCTCCTCGAACTCGTACGTCTCCAGCAGCCGGGCGTACGACTCGGCGACCGCGATCGGCAGTCCCGCCTGGACACTCGACGAGAGCTTGCGGGGTGCGCCCATCTCCGCGGTGACGGTGGCGGCGATGTCGTCGGCACGCTCGACCAGTGCGCGGTGAAGCCGGTCCAGGAAGTCCTTGCGTTCCCCCGCGGTCCTGCGGGACCACGCCGGCAGCGCGGCGGCGACGGCCGCGTCGACGTCTGCGGGCGTGGCCTCCGGCACGGTGGCGATGACCTGCTCGGTGGCCGGGTCGACCACCTCGGTCACCTCGTCGCCGGTGGGGCGGCGCCATGCGCCGTCGATGTAGAGGTTCTTGTGCTCGAGCACGGTGTTCGGTACTTCCTCTTCGTGATGCCGGTCGTCAGTGGCGGCCGAACAGCTGCGGGTTGCCCTCGTCGATCCAGACGGACTTGGTCTCGGTGTAGTCGTCGAGTGCGTCCGGGCCGAGTTCGCGGCCGATTCCGCTCTGCTTGAACCCGCCGAACGGCACGCCGTAGTGGACGACCCGGTAGGCGTTGACCCAGACCGTGCCCGCGCGCAGCCGCCTGACCATACGGTGGGCGCGGCCGACGTCACGGGTCCAGACGGCGGCCGCGAGGCCGAAGTCGACGTCGTTGGCGAGCCGGGCCGCTTCGTCCTCGCCGCTGAACCGCACGACGGCGGCCACGGGCCCGAAGATCTCCTCCTGGGCGAGACGCGAGGAGTTGTCGACGCCCGCGAAGACGGTCGGCCAGACGAACAGACCGCCGGCCGGCTCCGTGATGGTGGTGTCCCGGACGCCGCCGGCGGCCAGGCGCGCCCCCTCGGACTGCCCGATGTCGATGTAGTCGAGGACCTTGTCGAACTGGTTGCGGCAGGCGAGCGGCCCCACGTCGGTCCCCGGGTCGAGCGGGTCGCCGAGGACCAGCTTGTCCGCGGCCGCCGACAGGGCGTCGACGAACTCGTCGTACACGGCGTCCTCGACCAGGACCCGGGATCCCGCCATGCAGGTCTGCCCGGTCGCCGCGAAGATGCCGCCCATGACTCCGTGCACGGCGTTGTCGAGGTCGGCGTCGGCGAAGACGATGTTGGGTGACTTGCCGCCCAGTTCCAGGGTGACCCGCCCGATCCGAGGGGCGGCGGCGCTGAGCATGGCCTTGCCCGCCCCGGTGGAACCGGTGAAGGCGATCTTGTCGACGCCGGGGTGACCCGCCAGCGCGGCGCCGGTCGGTTGCCCGAAGCCGGTGACGACGTTGACGACGCCCTTGGGGAAGCCGGCCTGCGCGCAGAGCTCGGCCAGGCGCAGGGTGGAGGTGGGAGTCACCTCGGACGGCTTGATGACCAGCGTGCATCCGGCCGCGAGCGCCGGGAACAGCTTCCACGACAACAGGGTCAGCGGCGAGTTCCACGGGGTGATCGCAGCGACCACGCCGACCGGCTCGTGCACGGTGTAGGCGGTGAAGCCGGGGTGGGCGGGCAGGGTGGAGCCGTGGTGGCTCTCCGCAAGGCCCGCCACGTAGCGGGCATGGGCCGCCATGGCCTTCGCTGCCGGCAGCATCTCGCTGATGAGCTTGCCGTTCTCGCGGATCTGGATGAGGGCGAGTTCCTCGGCGTGCTCCTCGATGAGGTCGGCGAGCTTGCGCAGCAGACCGGCGCGGAGCGAGGCCGGGGTGCGGGACCAGCCGTCCTCGTCGAAGGCCCGCCGGGACGCGCGCACGGCCCGGTCGACGTCCTCGGCGGTGGCGGCGGGGACGCGGCCCCAGGGGCGGTTCTCGTACGGGTCGAGGCAGGTGAAGGTCTCGCCGCCGGAGGCGGGGACCCACTCGCCGTCGACGAGCATCAGGTAGTCGCGGTCCATCCCGGCCGGAAAGCGCTCCGAGCGCGAGGAGGCCGTCGTGGCCGCCGTGTGGTCCGTCATGTCTGGGTTTCCCATCCGGTTGGTTCAGAGCAGTTGCTTGAGGGGGACCGACAGGTCCCGGAGCGCCTCGGGGGCGACCTGGGCTCGGGCCGCGACCAGCTTTCTGGCGGCTGTGAAATCGCGGGGGCTGCACACCACGTCCGCGGCGCGGACCCGGCCCTCCTTGAGGTAGAAGGCGGCGAAGGAGCGTCCGGTCCCGGTCGTGCCCCGGATGACGACGTCGTCGTAGCCGGTGGACAGTCCGGTGGTCTGGAGCTTGACGTCGTACTGGTCGGACCAGAACCACGGGACGGCGGTGTACGGCTGCGGGCTCCCGGTCACGGTCGCGGCGGCGGTCCGCGCCTGTTCGGAGGCATTGGGCACCGATTCGAGCCGGCGGCGACCGCCGTGTTCACCACAGGGGTGGCTGGTGCAGTCGCCGATGGCGAGGACGGCGGGGTCTTCGGTACGGCAGTGCTCGTCGACGACGATGCCGTTGTCGACGGCGAGTCCGGCCTGCTCGGCGAGTTCGGTGTTCGGGACCAGTCCGATGCCGACGAGGACGACATCGGCGTCGATCCGCTCACCGCCCTTCAGCTCCACGGCCGTCACCGAGCCGTCGTGGGCGAAGGCGAAGCCGGTCACCGCCGTGTCCACGCGGATGTCCACGCCCTCCTCGGTGTGCACGCGCTGGTAGAAGGCGGAGACCTGCGGCGCGGTCACCCGGGCCAGGACGCGGGGCAGTGCTTCGAGGACCGTCACGTCCAGGCCGAGCCGGCGGGCGACCGCGGCCACCTCGAGGCCGACGTAACCGCCGCCGACGACGACCAGCCGGGCACCCGGCGCGAAGTGCTGCCGCAGGGCGGTCACGTCGGCGAGGGTTCTGAGGTAGTGGACGTTGGGTGCGTCGTCGAGTCCGGGGGTGGTCAGTCTGCGGGCCCGGCCGCCGGTGGCGAGCACGAGGTGGCCGTACGGCAGCCGCTCGCCGTCGGCCAGGATCACCTGCCGGCCGGTCCGGTCGATCGCGGTCACGCGGGTGCCGGTGCGCAGGTCGATTCCCTGCTGCTCGTACATGGCGGGGGGCCGGATGTGCAGGTCCTCGGCGGTGGCCTTGCCGGACAGGTACGCCTTGGACAGCGGCGGACGGGCGTAGGGGTGGCCGGGTTCCTCGCCGAGCAGGGTCACGTGCCCTTGGTGGCCGGCCATGCGCAGGGCGGCGACGAAGTCCGCGCCTGCCTGACCGCCGCCGACCACGACGACACGTCCGGTCGTTTGGGGTTCGATGTGCATGGTGTGCTCCGACCGGTCCTACTTCTGGGTCTTCGGAACGTGCACGACGATGCCGTCCAGCGAGGCGTCCAGGGTGATCTGGCAGCACAGCCGACTGGCCTCGGTGGGTTCCTCGGACGTCGCCTCCAGCATCTCCTCCTCGTCCTGCGACGGCGCGGGCAGAGCTCCGAGCCACTGCTCGTCCACGAAGACGTGGCAGGTGGCGCAGGACAGCTCGCCGCCGCACTCGGCGACGATGCCCGGCACCAGGTTGGCGGTGGCGGCCTGCATGACGGTGGCTCCGTCGGCGGCGTCGGTCTCCTGCTTGGTGCCGTCCGGACGGACGAACACGACACGGGGCATGGCGGTCTCCTGGAGGGTGTCGGTACGGGGTACGGGGTCTGGGAGGTCAGGGGGCGCGGTGAAGGCCGCCGAGGAGTTCGTCCACGGCCCGGTCTTCCAGGTGTCCGGCGTTCTCGCCGTGCGCGGGTGCGGGAGCCGGGTCGGGCGGGGTGTGGCCGTGGAGGATCATGGGGAATCCCTTCAGCCACTCGGGGACGTGCAGTGCCGCGCGCCGCTCGCGGTAGCGGGGGTCGCGTGCACGGTCCGCGGCGGTGTTCACGGGCACGGCGGGAACGCCGACGCGGCGCAGTTCCGCCACGGCCCGGTCGCGGGGGCGTCGGGACGTCCATGCGGCGATGGCGGTGTCGACGGTGTCCTGGTGGCTCAGCCACCAGTCCTCCGGCTCGTGGCCGGGCAGGGCAGTGATCACCTCGGCCAGCGCATTTCGGTGTCCGGCGCTGGTGCAGGCGATCGCCAGCCAGCTGTCGGGCTCCGCGGCCGGGTACGTGTCGTGCGGAGCGGCGCCGGGGCGGCGGTTGCCGTCCGGGGCGGGCATACGCCCCGTCCACACGTACTCGCCGAGCTGATCGGCCAGCGTCCAGGCGACGGTCTCCCGCTGCGAGACGTCCAGATGGGTGCCGCGCCGACCGCTGGTGACGGCGTCCGCGACCAGGGCGGCCCCGACGAAGGACACCACCTGGTCCGGATAGTTGACGTCACCGCCCGACCACATGGGCCGCCCCCCCGGGTATCCGGTGACGGCCGCGAGGCCGGAGAGCAGGTCGAGGGTCGAGCCGAAGGAACCGTACGAGGCCTCGGGCCCCAGGACGCCCTGGCTGGACAGGGACAGATAGACGAGGTCGGGGTTGAGCCGATGGGCGGTGGCGTGGTCGATGCCCATACGGGCGGTCACGCCCACCCGGAAGTTCTCGATCAGTACGTCCGCCCGGCGGATGAGCTCATGGGCCGTGGCCCTGCCCTGCTCGGTCTTCAGGTCCAGGCACAGACCCCGCTTGCCCGCGTTGTTGGAGGCGAACATCGGAGAGGGCGGGACCGGGCCGTCCACCCGGTCGGCGCTGCCGGGCATCACCCACTTCCGGAACGGGTCCGGGCGCCCCTGTGACTCGATCTTGATGACGGTCGCGCCGTAGTCGCAGAGCAGTCTGCTGGTGGCCGCCCCGGCGGTGATGGTGCCGAAGTCGAGCACGACCAGGCCTCGCAGCGGCGCCGCGTCCTTGCGCCGGACGGCCGCACCGACTCGGGGCGAACGGGCAGTCGGTCGGGACCATGCGGCGGGGCCACCACCGTGCTCGCCCAGCCGGGGTGCCGGCGGGATGGAGCCGGTCGTGCCCCAGGGAAGGCCCACGACAGGGGCGTCCCTACGGCGCGTGCCGGGCGCCAGGACGAATCCCCGGGCGTGGAGCTGTTCGTCGGTCAGCAGGTCGTCCGCGTCGGCGGAGTGACCGAAGGGCAGACCGAGGCGCTGGGCCTCGGTATAGAGCTCCACGGCCCTACGGCCCGCGGCCGCCTCTGCGATCACAGCCCACCACTCCTGCGAGCGCCGGGCCCGCTGCTCGGGGTCGTCGAGGCCGGGTTCGCTCAGGCGCGGGTCGCCGAACAGCTCGACGACGGCCGGCCACTGGTGCGCGTGGAAGATGACTCCGACCCAGCCGTCCTTGGCGCGCACGACTCGCCAGCCGCCCTGCGACGAGCCGGCTCGCTTGGGAACGCCTCCGCCGAGGTCGTGGAGCACATCGCTCTTCCAGTCCATGGAGGCGGCGACGTCGCTCAGGGCGACCTCGACGACATCGCCGTGTCCCGTGCGGTCGCGGTCGAGCAGGGTGAGCATGGCGCCGTACAGGCCGACGAAGGCGGCGGCGTGGGCGGTCTGTTCGCCGCCGAGGCTGAGCGGGCGCCGGTCCGGCTCACCGATCATGGTGGCCAGTCCGCCGTACGACTCCGCCAGCAGGCTGTCGCCGACCATCTCGGCGTACTCCCCGGTCAGCCCGAACGCCGTCAGCGAGACCACGACGATCCGGGGAAACCGCTGCCGGAGCCGGTCGAGGTCCAGGCCCTCGGCCGCGGCCGCGGCCGGTGTGAGATCGGTGATGAGCACATCGGCACCGGCCAGCGGGCTCGTCTCGGCGGCTGCCAGTTGCTCGGGCCTGAGTACGGTACTGCGCTTGCCCGCGCCGAGGGCCGCGAAGGTGAACTCCCTGGCCCGCAGTGGGTTCCCGGTGGGCGGCTCGCACAGCAGGACGTCGTGGCCGAGGGCGGCGAACAGCCGTCCGCACGCCGCCCCCGCGACCGACTCGGTGACCTCGACCACCCGGAAGGTGCGCTGCCCGGACATCAGCCCTGCCCCGGGTTGCGCTCGCCCGCCCGGAACCGGCCCAGGCCCTCGGCCAGAGCGGTGCTGCGGGCGCGCAGCTCATCGGCGACCTCGTACCCGTAGGCGATGGCCTCGCTCCACCCGGAGATCTCTCCGGGGATCTTCCACAGCGCCCGCTTCGACCATTCCAGCGCGGTCGCGTCGAACGAGGCCACGCGGTTGGCGAGGTCGGTGGCTGCGGCGTCCAGTTCCTCCAGAGGGACGGAGAGGTTGACCAGGCCCCATTCGGCCGCGGTGGGACCGCTGACGCGGTCGGCGGTGAGCACCAGCCAGGCCGCGTGCTTCGGCTGGAGCCGCAGCTGGGCGGCGGGCCCGGCGAGGGTGGGATAGAGGCCGAAGCCGATCTCCGGCATGCCGATCCGGGCCTCGTCTGCCGCGATGGCGAGGTCGGCGACGTTGATGAGGGTGGAGCCCCCGCCGAGGGCGGTGCCGTTGACGGCGGCGATGACGACGGCGGGGTGGTTACGGATCTCCTCCTGCACGGCCGCCCACTCGCTGCGCCGGTCGAGTTCCGTGTCCCCGGTGCTGACGTCGCCCTCCTTGAGGTCGACGCCGGCACAGAAGGCGGGGCCGTTGCCGGTCAGGATGATCACCTTGGACCGGCCCCGGCACTCGTCGAGAGCACGCACGATGCCGACACGTGCTGCTCGGTTCATGGCGTTGCGCTTCGCGGGGCGGTTGAACGTGATACGGGAGACGCCGTTGTCCTGATGCTCGACGAGAACGACCTCTTCGGTCACGGGGGCGCTCACGGGGTGACCACCCTGAACTTCGGAATGGCCCGGTCCTCGGAGACCTGCTCGAAGACGACCTCCAGCGGCATGCCGCACTCCAGGTCCTGCGGCGGGTCGACGAGCGTGGTCATCAGATACGGCCCCTCCGCCAGCTGGACGAAGGCCACCAGGTACGGGACCTCGTCGGCGAAGGCGGGAAAGTACTTCTGGTGCATGACGATCCAGGACCAGAGCGTCGCCCTGCCGCTGGCCGCGCGCCACTCGAAGCCCTCGTCGAGGGTGACCGGGTCGACCGGTGACTCGGGGAAGCGGGGGGTGCCGGAGTCTCCGTACTGGAGCCGGAGTTCACCGGCGAGGGTGCCCTCCCAGAAGGCGCGGTTGGCGTCCGTGACCGGCGGGAGCATCTCGATGAGCTTCTGGTTGTCCATGGGCTTGCTCACTCCCCGACCAGGACGTGCGACGTGACGATGGGCGAGGCGCAGATGTACTGGGCGACGTCGCAGTCCGCCACCTGGCGCGGGCCGGCCTCGCCGCGGATCTGGCGCACGGCCTCGACGTGGTGGCCCCAGCCCTGCATGTAGCTCTCGCCGGTGTGGCCGCCCGCGGTATTGACGGGCATCTCGCCGTCGCGGGCGATGCGATCCGGGCTCGCCCATTTCCAGGCCTCGCCGCGCGGTGCGTGGTCGAAGCCCTCCAGGCTGAACAGCACGGTGGGGGTGAAGTTGTCGTAGATCTGGAGGCAGTCCATGTCCTGCGGGCCGTAACCCGACTCGGCGTACACCCGACGGGCCACGTCCTGGGAAGCGGAGTAGAAGAAGTCGGTGCTGGTGTAGAAGTTGCTGACGCTGCCCCGAGCCGCGGTGGCCGCCACCCGCACCGGCCGCTTGGCCAGGTCACGGGCCCGTTCCAGGGTGGTGAGGATCAGCGCGACGCCGCCGTCGTTGATGATGCAGTAGTCGTACAGGCGCAGCGGGTCGGCGATGTGGCGGGCGGCGAGGTACTGCTCCTCGGTGATTTCGTCGCGCATCACGGCGACGTCGTTGAGGGCGGCATTGCGGCGGTTGTTGATCGCGATCGGGGCGAGGGCGCCGTCGGGCACGCCGTACTCGTGCATGTAACGGCGGTACATCATCGCGACGTACGCGCCCGGGGACGTCATGCCGTACATCGCGTCGTACCGGGTGGTGGGACTGTCGGTGTAGGCACCGCCGTAAGTCATCTTCACCGAGCGGCCGTTGTTGCCGTACACGCAGGCCACGACGTCGGCCTGACCGGTCTCGATCAGGGAGACGGCGTGCTGGACGGCGACGCCGCTCATCCGGCCGGAGCCTTCCATGGCGTTGATGACGCGAGGGTTGGGGATGCCGAGCACATGGGCGCCGTGCTCGTAGTGGAAACGGGCGGTGAGGAGGCCGTCGACCTCGTCCTTGTGCAGGCCGGCGTCGTCGAGCGCGAGGCGCAGGGCCTGCGCGCCGAGCGCGTAGGCGTCGCGCTGGGCGTCCTTGTTGGCGTAGAGCGCGCCGAAGTCGGTCTGGCCGACGCCGACGATCGCCACTTGCCTTCGTTCAGGCATGGTTCAGTCCTGGGTGCTGGTCATTTCGGGGAATGACGGGGTGACGCGAGGGGCCGTGAGGCGCGGTTTCCGCTGCCCGGCCGCCGATCGCGGGAAGGTGAGGGGTGAAGCAGAGAAACGATGGGGGTGCCGAGCGCCGACTGTCACGCGTCCAGTGGCACGGGCGGCGAGGACGTGCTGCTCAGCCCTGCGAGAAGGGGCACTTGGAGGCGTCGCCCGTGCCGTCGTGAGCGTGGTCGTCCGGGCCGTCCAGGAGGGGAAGTGCCTGGATGTCGGCCATGAGGTCGCGCGCGTGCTCCATGGCGAAGGCGCGGCTGTGCGGGTTGGTGGCGATGACCGCCGTGCCCTTGAGCAGGCCGTCGAACGCCGCTGCGGCGACCTCGGCGGGCTCCTGGGCGAAGGGTTCGATGGCGGCTGCCGCGTGGGAGTCGGCGGCGACGATCGCCCTGACCCGCTCGGTGCGGACCCAGCCGGGGGTGAGGAGGGAGACGCCGACGCCGAAGTCCTTCAGGTCGCGGCGCGCGGTGTCGGTGAGACCGAGCGCGGCGTACTTCGACGCGGTGTACGTGCTCATGGGCATCACGTGGGGCGGGACGCCGAGGGAGTGTTCGGAGCCGGTGTTGAGGATGTACGCCGGCCCGCCTCGCGCGGCCGCGTCCTTCAGCGACGGCGCGAAGGCGTGGACGACGTGGAACATACCGAGCACGTTGACGTCGAAGAGACGTTTCGCCGCGCTCGGGTCCACGTCCTGGAGCGCACCGGCCACACCGATGCCGGCGTTGTTGCACACCACGTTGACGCCACCGAACCGCTCAATGGTGGCCTCAGTCAACTTTTTGACCTGCGAATAGTCCGTTGTGTCGGTCCGCAGCCACTCCGCTGTGGCGCCGTCTGCCCGCAGGCCCTCCACCGCCGCGCTCGCGTCCTCCACGTCGGCGATCATCACCCGGGCACCGCGGGCCGCGGCTTCGCGGGCGAGGGCCAGGCCGACGCCGGTGGCGCCGCCGGTCACGACGACGACGGCGTCGGTCAGAGTGCTCATGAGTGGGTCTCCTGCCGGTCGGCCGTGGCGACGGTGACGGGCATGGACAGGAGCTTGTTGATGAAGGTGCTCCAGCCGCGTCTGGGCGCGCCGTTCAGGGCGCAGCTGATGCCGCGGCGATGCATCTCCTCGAAGAGGATCTTGAGTTCGAGCTTGGCGAGGTTCTTGCCGACGCAGTGGTGCGGACCGCCGCCGAAGGCCATGTGCGCGTTCGTGGTCCGGGACGGGTCGAAGCGGTGCGGGTCGGTGAAGACGGCCGGGTCGCGGTTGGCGGCGGTGAAGAACATCTGCACCAGATCACCCTCACGCATCTGCGTGCCGTGGAAGTCGGTGTCCCGGGTCACCGTGCGGGCCATGTTCATGGCCGGAGTGACGAACCGCAGGAACTCGTCGACCAGCCCGTCCAGGTTGCCGGCGGCGACGGCCTCGCGGGTGACCTCGGCGATCTGCGGGTCCTCCAGGATCAGCCGCATCGACTGCGCGATCACCGTGTGCGTCGTCTCGAATCCGGCGACGAGAAGCAGGCTGAGGTAGTGCAGGAACTCGGGATGACTGATCTCTCCGCGCTCGACACACTGGGCGAGCACGGTGGCGAAGTCGTCCTGGGGGGCCCGCAGCTTGTCCGCTCGTAGCTGGTCCAGGTAGGCGAAGACCTCCGGCAGCAGCGCCATGGTGGACTCGCCGCCGTCGGGCTGCTCCGCGGCGTCGAAGATCGCGAGCGTCCAGTCCACGATGCGCTGACGGTCCTCGTACGGCACTCCCATCACGCGGGCGATGACGCGGGAGGGGATGATGGCCGCCACGTCGTCCACCCAGTTGACGTCGCCTCGGGCGGAGATGTCCTCCAGCACCTCCACGACGATCTCGCGTACCCAGCCGTCGAAGTTGGCGATGACCCGTGGGCCGAAGGACCGGGCGGCGGCCCGGCGCAGCCGACTGTGGACGGGCGGGTCATTGTACATGATGTTGTGCCGGAACTCGGTCTCCGACGAGGGAAGGCTCGGAAAGAACGGACCCCACCGGGAGCTGAAGAGCTCGGGGTTCCGTTCGACCTCGGCGATGTCGGCGTGCCGGGTGAGGCACCAGAACCCGCCGTTGCGGGTGCCCGCCTTTGCGGGCTGCCAGTACAGCCCCGGCTGCTCCCTGACCGTGTCGAGGGACTCATGGGGCACCCGGGAGGCGAAGGTCGCCGGGTCCGACAGGTCCGGTATCGCCGGGGCGACGGTGTCCATACTCATTGCTGCACTTCCTTGTGCTCTCGGTCTTCTCGCCGACCTCGACTTCAGTCGGCGTCCTGCTCCAGCAGACCCATCGCGACCTTCGCGGACGCTCTGGCCGCGGCGACGTGCCGACGCGCCACCTCCGCCGCGTCGACGGCGGATCGGCGCCGGATCGCCTCGACGAGGTCGGCGTACTCCTGCTTGGTGACGGTCATACGGCCCGGGGTGGCGGCCGAGACCCGGCGCAGCGCGTGGATGCGGCTGTAGAGGCCGCCCAGCATGTCCGCCAGCATGGGGTTGCGGCAGCCGTCGAGCAGGACCTTGTCGAAACGGTCCAGCACGTCCTTGTTGCCGTCGCCACCCGGGGTCACCTCGTGCGCGACGGACGCCAGTGCGTCCACCTCTTCCTGAGAGGCCCGCTCGACGAACAGACGCACCGCCAGCGGCTCCAGCTCGGCGCGGATCTCGTAGATCTGCTCGATCTCCTCCCCGGTCGGGATGCTCACCCGCAGCCCACGGCTCGGCGACTCCTCGACCAGTCCTTCGGCCTGCAGCCGCCTCAGCGCCTCGCGCACCGAGGTGCGGCTCACGCCGGTCAGCTCGGTGAGCTCCCGCTCGGTGAGTCTGCGACCAGGCTGCAACGCCCCGTCCAGGATGGCCTCGCGCAGGGCATCGACCACCTTGTCCCGTACGAGCTTGTCCTGCTTCACCCGAAGGTCGAGCCCGGCCACGTCACACCTCTGCTTCCCGGGGATGAACTTTGTATGACGGAATACAGAGTGCCGTCTACCGGGTACCGGCGTCAATGGGTCGGCCGGGACCGAGGTGCGTCGACGTCTCAAACTGCTCCGCCGTCTTTGTCACCCAGGTGCACTTCTGCAACTCTGGCCGCACAGCGCGGAAGGCGCGGTTCCGTGGAGGTCCGCATGCAGGCATGGCACGTGAGCGGGAGCGGTGAGCCGAGCGATGTGATGCGGCTCATGGAGGTCGAGCGGCCCGCCCCGGGCGCCGGGCAGGTGCTGTTGAAGGTGCGCGCCGCGAACGTCAACTTCCCCGACGCGCTGCTGTGCCGGGGCCAGTACCAGGTCAGACCACCGCTGCCGTTCACGCCCGGCCTGGAGTTCTGCGGCGAGACGGTGGACGGACGACGGGTGATCGCCACCCCGGTGCTGCCGCACGGCGCGTTCGCCGAGTACGCGATCGCGGACGCCGCCGACGTGCTGCCCGCTCCCGACGCGCTCGACGACGCCGAGGCCGCGGCGCTGCACGTCGGCTATCAGACGGGCTGGTTCGCGCTGCACCGGCGGGCGCGACTCCAGGCGGGGGAAACCCTGCTCGTCCACGCTGCCGCCGGAGGGGTCGGCAGCGCCGCCGTACAGCTCGGCAAGGCCGCGGGAGCCAGGGTTATCGGCGTCGCGGGCGGGGCGCGGAAGGCGGCCGCGGCGCGGGAACTGGGGTGCGACGTCGTCATCGACCGGCTGACGGAGGACGTCATCGCCACCGTGCAGGAGGCCACGCGAGGCCGGGGCCCAGACGTGATCTACGACCCGGTCGGCGGCGAGGCGTACGTACAGTCCACGAAGGTCGTCGCCTTCGAAGGGCGCATCGTGGTGGTGGGGTTCGCCGGCGGATCCGTCCCTCGCCCGGCCCTGAACCACGCCTTGGTCAAGAACTACTCCATCCTCGGTCTGTACACCGGCCGGTACAGGACGGAGAACCCGAAGCTGGTCCAGCACTGCCATGAACAGCTCACCGAGATGTCCGCGCGGGGAGCGATCAGGCCGATGGTCAGTGAGCGCGTGCCGCTGGAGGGGGCGGCGGACGCCGTACAGCGCGTCGCCGACGGCCTGACCATCGGCCGGGCGGTCGTACTGACGGGGAGGACTTCGTAGAACTACCGGTAATTGGGGGCCGACTCCACCCCGATGCTTGTCGGCATGGGCGCATCTGTGCGCCCTCGGGCCGGAACGTGACCGGTTTCTCCTTCGGATTCGCCGCCGGCGTGGCGTAGGCGTCACAGGTCTTCTTGCGATTCCTCCCAGGCGTAAACGCCTGGGGTTCCTCGCAAGAATGTCGCTGAAGTGGACAGATCCAGCCCGGACGGGTGGTCAAGCACGGCGAAGCTCCTGGCGGAGAAGGTTGGTCTTGGTCGACAACCCATCTGCCAGGAGCTTCGTCGTCCTGTTACTCCAACTGCCCCAGGCCGTGGGTAGGTTGGAAGAGCCTTATCGGACCGACAAGCCCTGCGTGGTCAGTTGACGAGGGTGAGCTGCCACTGCTGGTCCGCGCTGCCGGTGTCGGTCCACTGCACGGCGGCGGCGCCCGCGGTCGTGGACGCGCTGGAGATGCCGAGCAGCAGGCCGCTGTTCTTGTTCACCAGCTTGACGTAGCCGCCGCCGACGTCGACCACCTGCCACCGCTGGTCCGCGCTGCCGTTGTCGGTCCACTGCACGGCGGCGGCGCCCGCGGTCTTGGACGCGCTGGAGATGCCGAGCAGCAGGCCGCTGTTCACATCCACGATCTTGTAGTAGCCCGTTTCAGCGGCCACCAGCTTCCACTGCTCGTTGGTCGTGGTGTCGCGGTCGAGCTGCACGGCCGCGCCGTTGGGAGCGGTCGAGGCTCCGGTGATGCCCAGGCTGAGGTTGCTGTTCTTGTTGATGATCTGCATGACCGGGGCCGTCTGGCTCGCCACAGTGATCTGGCCGGGGTAGGCGGTCAGCAGGGGGCTGGTGACCGACGACGGTGCGTCGGTGTTGACCACGATCCGGTCGCTCATCCCGTCGTAGTGCACGGACAGGCTGTAGAACACCGTGGAGCCGGCGGGCTGGATCTGGTCGACGGCGGCGGCGATGATCTCCTGGACCTTGGCGGCGGTGAACAGGACGCTCTTGGCGGTGGTGGGAGTGGGCCAGCTGGTCGGGGTGGCGCCGGTGGAGTCGGTCCAGCTGGTCGGCTGCTGCAGGTTGTTGATGTCCCCCGAGTAGTCGGACGGGAAGATGATCACCGGGCCGATCTTCGGATCCTGGAAGGAGGCCAGGGCGCAGTTGTAGTCGGCCAGGGCCTGCAGCTGCTCGCTCGCTGCGGTCGCGCCCCCGGCGTTGCCGGGGTTGGTGTCGAGCGAGACCTGGGGCGCGCACGTGGCGGGCGCGGTGTTGGCGGGCGGCCCCTGGATGACGAGCTGGTTGGGGTACTGGGTGGCCAGCGGGCCGGTGAGGGACGAGGGGGCGTTGGTCTGCGCGATGATCCGGTCGCTCATGCCGTCGTAGTGCACGGACAGGGAGTAGGTGGTGTCGCCGTCGGGCTGGATCGCGTTGACGACCGCGTCCTGCACGGTGTCGATCTGGTCCAGGGTGAACTCGACACTCTTGGCGGTGGTGGGGGTGGGCCAGCTGGTCGGGGTGGCGCCGGTGGAGTCGGTCCAGCCGCTCGGGTGTTGCAGGTTGTTGATGTCGCCGGTGTAGTCGGACGGGAAGATGATGACGGGACCGATGTTCGGGTCTTCGAACGCGGTCAGGGCGCCGTTGTTTTCGGCGAGTTCCTCCACTTCCTCCCACTGGGCGCCGGCGTCGGCCTGGACCTGGGTGGCGTTCAGGGCGTGGTCGTAGACGCGGAAGTTGCGCATCTTGCCCTTGAAGTAGTGGTCCGTCGCGTACAGGGAGCGGCCGATGAAGTCCGCGGTGGTGACGCCGCCGCCGATCGCACCCGGCGTGACGTTGATCGAGGTGTTCTGGGACACCTGCACGCCGTCCTTGTAGAGGGTGCCGGTGGTGCCGGTCTGGGTGTAGGTGACGTGTGTCCAGGTTCCGGACGGCAGCGCGGTGCCGGGGCTGGTGGTCTTCTCGCCGGTGTAGTTGGTGGTGGTGATGGAGCTGCGGAAGTTGTTACCGCTGGCCATCAGGTAGCCGTTCCCTTGGCCGTTGCTGGTGTTGGTGTTGCCGAAGCCGTAGAGGAAGTACGGGGTGGCCTGGGTGGAGTCGATCCATGTGTCGAAGGAGACGGTGATGGAGTTGAGCCCGGCCATGATGTTGTTGGGGGCCTTGATGTAGGTGTCGGTGCCGTTGAAGGTCAGGCCCTGGTCGCCGCCCCAGGAGGCGGTTCCCCCGACGGTGCCGTCGTTGCCGTGGCCGGAGGAGTCGGTGGCGACCGTGCCCGAGGCCTCGTTGAGCGGATACCACAGCAGCAGGCCGTTGACTGTGTCGGCATGTGCGGGCTCGGCCGGCAGCAGTGAGCCGGCCCCCAGCAGCAGGGGCAGAAGGGCGAACAGAGCGAAGCGCGAGCGCCCCCAGGGCGTGGTGCGTCTGCGGCCCCGCGCTGTGCATGCGTTGTCCGGCATGGTCTTCCTCGGGTGCGGGAGGTGAGCGGTCACGGTGGCGTACGCGTCGCCTGGTGCGTGGGGAGTCGGGTCGGTCTCAGCCACCGTTGCCGCCCCTGCACCGGTTGACTGTCGCGCAGCCGCGGTGATACGGATTCCCCGGGATGGGGGGGACGGCGAGGTCGGTGTTCACGCCGAAATGGGCCGCCGGGTCGGCGCCCGGGTCATAGGAGATCTGCGCCTGAGTGTGAGCGGAGTTGCCCGCATAGCGGTCATAGGTGAACGTCTGGGTCCGGAAGTCGATCCTTCCGTTCGTCATGCGCGCCCTCATGCGGTAGATGCGCACGCCCATGACCGCGGTGTTCGGAATGTGGTGGACGTAGGCCCACTCCTGCTGGCTCGCGTAGCGCTCCAGCGTCGGGTCCCCGCGAACCTCGTCGGGGATGTAGAGGGCATTGCGTGCCATGTGGGAATCGATGACATACACGTAGCTGTCCGCTTCCACCCACCCGTTGAGGCAGTCCTCGTAACGCCACCAGCCGAGTCCTGGAACGGTGGACCATTGCGCGAACCGCCCGGCCCGGCATTGGGGCTGCGACGCCGCCGAGGCGAGATTGCGGCCGCCCTGGCTGCGGGCGAATGTCTCCGACTCCGACAGCGCCGCGCTCGTGGAGATGTAGCCGCTGTTCGCGGCGTTGCCTCCGCGCACGTGGCGGGGGATGTTGTAGTCGGTGCCGACCGCCGTGAAGCCGTGGCGGAAGATGTCGTACGGCGACCGCGAGTCGCCGCGGTACACCTGGGTCGGCAACTGCCGTTGGCTGACCTCGTCGTTGTTGACCACATTGGAACACGAGGTCCCGTTGCCGAAGCCTGACGAGCAGGAGTAGAGCCCTGCGGCGCGCGCCGGACTGGTCCAGAGGAGGGCCTGGGTCAGCATGGCGGCGGCGGCGAGGAGCGCCGCGAGCGCCGATACCCGGTATCGCATCCGCCACCTGGGCAGATGCATTGCTGCTCGATCGAACATGAGCTCTCCGTGTCGGGGAGTGGTTGCGGCTGTGCGCCTGCGGCGCCGCCGGGGTGAGAGCGCTCTCAGGCGCGGACCAGTGCGTACCGTCTTCGTGCGGGGGAGGGCGCGGAGCCGTGCGCCGGGCTGGACCCGCTGTGACGTGGCACAAGGGTCGGTCCGCAGGTGCCTCCGCAGCTACTGGTATTTCTGCGGGTCTCGCGGTACCCGGTAGTTTTACGAGGTGGGTCGTTCCTCTGCATCCTGGAGGTGGTGAAGCAGGTTGCCCTGCGCGATCACCGAGTTGCTCGGAGTGCGCGATGCGTGTCGCACTGAGAGCGCGCCCGCTTGCGATCGTGGAGCCGGTGGCACTCTGGGCTTCAGCGGATGCCGGCCATGGCCGACTGGCGGGAGACGCGCCGCAGTCCGCGATGGTAGCGCCGCCGGCTTTGGGACGAGCAGATGCTCGCTCCGCTGCGGCAGCCGGGTGCCACCTGCATCGCCACGGGGCGACTCGCCGAGACGGTGGACGTGGTCTTCCCTCGGCATCCGGATGCCGAGATCACCCGGTTCGCCACCTGCCGCGGTACGAAGCCCCCAGTCGACGCGCCACCCATCACCCGGGCTCAGGCTGGGCCGAGTGGCCGTCGGTCACCCCACGCCACCGGGCGTGACTTCACTGGGTGGGTGGTGCTTGCGTGGCCCACCAGGCGGCGACCTGCGCCCGGCTGCCGAAGCCGAGCTTGGCGCGGATGTTCCCCACGTGGAAGTCGACCGTGCGCAGGGAGAGGACCAGCCTGGCGGCGATCTGCCGATTGCTCATGCCTCTGGCCACCAACGCGGCCACCTCCAGCTCCCGACGCGTCAGAGGGCCGGGAGCGGGTGTTGGGGCGGCGGCCGGTTCGACGTCGTCGGCGAGGGCACAGTCGATGGCCTGCCTGGGGTTGTCGTGGCCGCCACCGACCGTGAGTGCCCTCTCGTACCCCTGCTGTCCCAGTGCTCGTACGACCGACTGTTCGCACCGTGCGTGGTCGTCGTCCAGCGGCGGACCGAACGCGGAGATGTCCGCACCCACATCGCGCCACATCTTGCGCGTGGACCCGAGTATCCGGCCCGCTCGCTCGCACTCGCCGTAGGAAGCGAGGATCCAGGCGAGCGTCTCCAGCATCAGCGCCGCGCTGAGCGGCTCGTTGAAGCCCCGCTCGATCTCGAGCGCGGCCCGGATCAGCCCCAGGGCTTCCGCACGCTCGCCCTGCCTCCACGCGTGGCAGCTCAGCGTCCACAGCGCATGCGCGCGCGCCCACCGCTCACCGTGCGCCTCCGCCAACGCGACCGCGCGTCGGCCGGTCTCCCGCCCCCGCGGATCTCCCAAGTCCATCTGCACGGCACCCAGTTGGAACAGCTCGAACACCGCCGGGGCCTTCCCCGCGGCCGTCGTGTGGGCGGCGACCGCACACTCGAACAACGGCATCGCCTCCGCCAGCCTCCCCTGGAACGCCGCCTCCATGCCACGAAGGCCCACGACGTGCGCACGCAGCGCCGGGTCGTCCTGCCGCTCGGCCAGCTCTCCGGCCTCGGCCAGCCACCGGTCGGCTGCCGCACGGTCGCTCTGCAGCAGCGCCGCCCAGGACGCGGCGCACAGCGCCCGGGCGCGAGCCGGAGTGGGGTCGGGCGCGGCGGCGAGAGCACGGTCGAGCTGCCGTCGCCCTTCGGCGAGGAATCCGCCGGCGCACCAGTGGTAGCGCAGCGCGGTGGCCAGCGCGAGGGTGGCCTGCGGATCGTCGCCATGGGCCAGCGCGGCCATCAGATTGGCGTGCTCGGCACGCAGCCTGGTCAGTGCCTCCTCCTGGCCCGGGCCGTACCAGCGGTCGGCGATACCCTCGGCGAGGGCGAGGTGGAAGTCGCGGTGCCTGCGCAGCAGGCGTTTCTCCTCGCCGGACTCGGCGAGCCGCTCCCGGCCGTACTCGCGAATGGTCGCCAGAAGCCGGTAGCGCGGCAGGCCCTCCTCCTCGGTGGGCAGGACGACGGACTGGACGACCAGTCCGTCAAGGACGTCCAGCACCTCCGGCGTGGGAAGACCCTCTCCGGCACAGACGTCCTCGGCCGCGTCCAGGCCGAAGTCGCCGGCGAAGACCGACAGCCGGTTCCACAGCAGCCGCTCGGCCGGGGAACACAGCTCGTAACTCCATTCCATCGCCGCGCGCAGCGTGCGCTGCCGCGGCCGCGCGGTCCTGCTGCCCCCGGTGAGCAGCGCGAAACGGTCCTCCAGCCGGTCCACGGCCTGTTCCACGGTGAGCGTACGCAGCCGGGACGCGGTCAGCTCGATGGCCAGCGGCAGCCCGTCCAGCTCGGCGCACAGCCGGGAGACCGTGTCCCAGTTGGCGTCGGTGATCCGGAATTCGGGCCGTACGGCGCAGGCGCGGTCCCGCAGGAGTTCGACCGCCTCGTCCGGCACCTTCAGGGGCGGCACCGTGAACACATGCTCACCGGCGATGCCCAGCGTCTGGCGGCTCGTCGCCAGCACACGCAGTCCGGGGCAGGCCGACAGCAGCACGCCCGCCAGTTCGGCGCAGGCGTCGACCAGGTGTTCACAGTTGTCCAGCACGATCAGCGCGCGTCGTTCGGCGAGGCGCTCGGCAAGCCGGTCCAGGGCGGGTCTGTCGCCCAGGTCCGCGATGCCCACAGCGGCGGCGGCCGTGGTCGCCACCGCCGACGGTTCCCGCACCGGTGCCAGGTCGACCAGCCACGTCCCGTCGGGGAAGGCCTTCCGCACCGCAGCGGCCACTTCCAGCGCCAGCCGCGTCTTGCCCACTCCGCCCGTCCCGGTGAGCGTCAGCAACCGCGCCGAGCCAAGGACACGGCGGACCTCGGCGATGTCATGGCGCCTGCCCACGAACGTGGTGAACGCCTCGGGCAGGTTCCCCGTGCGCGACGCGAGAGCGGTCATGCCACTAGCCTCCCACCAGCTCCGAACCTCGCCCGAACGCTCACTCGCCTGCTGGTCGGCGGCCGTATGTGCACCAGGACAAACAACTGACATTTTACATATCAGTATGCCTCGGGCACCCGGTACAGGTTGAGCCCACCGACTCGGCGACCGGCGCCGCGGGGAGAGTTCACGATTCTCCAGCGGGGACTGTCGTCAACAAGGTACAAGGTTAGTATGACCAGTTATTCATTTTCACTTGATCACGACCGGGCATTGACCTTACCGAATCGAGGACCCCGTAAGTGACCCCCGCCTCCCTCAACGCCCAGACAGCCGCGCTCGGGATCGCCCTCGGGCTGGTCTTCTCACTCGTCTGCTATCTGACCACCAACCTCTCCCCCGGCGGGATGATCACCCCGGGCTGGGTCGCCCTCACGCTCATCACCGACGTGCAGCTGGCCGGACTGATGGCCGTCGTCGCGGCACTCACCTTCTTCACCACGAAGCTGATGCAGCGCAATGTGATCCTCTACGGAAAGCGACTGTTCGCGGCCGTGGTGCTGTCCGCGGTGCTGATGCAGACGACCGTGATGCTCGCCCTGAGTCACGAGTTCCCGCTGCTGTACACCTCACAGACGCTGGGCTTCATCGTCCCCGGACTGGTCGCCTACCAGCTGGTCCGCCAGCCGCTCACGGCCACACTCGTCTCGACCACGGCGGTGACGCTGGCCACGTACGTGGTGCTGGTCGCGGGGCTGCTGCTCGGTGCCCTGCCCACCGGCTGACCCGCCGCCCGTTCAGTCTTCCCCGCAGGAGGACAAGCCTTGCACCACGAGCCTGACAGCAAGAGGGGCGGACCGGTCCGCCGCACCGCGCTCGGGACGATCGCCGGGGTGGCCGCCGGGTACGCCTTGGGCCACCTCGGGTCCGACAGCGCTGGAAGCAGCACCGGTGACCGCGGCACGAGCGCCGGCCCGGGCACCCGGCCCACGGAGGGCTTCGTCTTCGAGCGGCTGTCCGGCCCCGACCGCACCATGGTCCGCGCCGCCGACGGCAGTACCCTCGCCACCTTCACCGACGACGCCCGTACCGCCGTACTCGTCGGGCCCACCCGCACCTTCAGTGAGCCGCGGACCACCGCCGCCACGGTGACCACACGCGCCTGGGTGCGGGTGCTGCCGTACGCGTGGCAGCGTGGCGCGGAGAGGCGCACCTGGTTCGAGCACTGGTTCGCCAGGGCGCTGGGCGACACCAGCCCGGACGTCTTCGCCGTGGCCTTCCAGTACAGCAGCGCCGGAGCGCCCGACAAGTACAACAGCGCGGGCGTGCGCTACCGCGGCACCGCGCACTTCGGCCCGCGCAACCAAGAGGTCGACAATCCCTTGGCCTTCGCCTATCACGACGAGCAGTCCGACTTCTACGACTATCTGGGCATTCCCTGGACCTTCCCGGACGGCACGCGCATACGACCGGACAAGGCCCGCTACGGCAAGGTCGACTGCTCCGGCTTCCAGCGTCTCCTGTGGGGTTACCGCATGGGCATTCCGCTGCACCACACGAACACCGACTCCGGGGGCACCGGCCTGCCGCGCCGCGCCTTCGCCATCGCCGCCCACGGTCCCGGACGCCTGTTGATCCCCCACACCGGCGAACGGCTCACCGACCTGAGCACGCTGCAACCGGGCGATCTGGTCTTCTTCGCCATCATCAAGGAACGGCCGAAGCTGATCGACCACGTCGGCATGTACATGGGCCGCGACAATCACGGCCGCCACCGCTTCTACTCCAGCCGCTCCGCCGCCGACGGCCCGACCATGGGCGATCTCTCGGGCCGCGCGCTGCTGGACGGCACCGACTTCTACGCCCGCGGTCTGCGTGCCGCCCGCCGTCTGTGAGCCGTCGCCCCACCCGACCACTGATCCGAGAAGGGCCACCATGATCGTCACCTCGGCCGCCCGGCCCACCAGCGCCGGCCGCCGCCGCTGGGCGGTGAACCGCCCGTTCCGCCGGCCGGAAGCCGCACCGCGCTGGGAGCTCCCGGCGCTGGCCGCGGTGCTCGTCGTCGCCACGGTGCTGTACGCCTGGGGCATCGACCACGCCGCGATCCACCCGTACTACAGCGCGGCGGTGCGATCCATGGCCACCAGCTGGCGCGCCCTGCTCTTCGGCGGGCTCGACCCCAGCGGTTCGATCACCATCGACAAACTCCCCGGCGCCCTCTGGCCCGAGGCCGCCGCCGTCTGGCTCTTCGGCCCGCACACCTGGGCCGTGGCGCTGCCGCAGGTCGTCGAGGGAGTGCTCACCGTCTGGCTGCTCCACCGCGTCGTACGGGCCTGGGCCGGGCCGTTCGCCGCGCTGATCGCCGCTCTGGTCCTCACGCTCACCCCGGTGACCGTGGTCCTCACCAGGGCCACCATCCCGGACACCACGCTCACTCTGCTGCTGGTCGCGGCCGCCGGAGCGCTGGACAAGGCGGTGCGCACCGGGCGGCTGCTCCCGCTGATCACCTGCGGTGTCTGGGTCGGGCTCGCTTTCCAGGCGAAGATGCTTCAGGCGTGGCTGGTACTGCCGGTTTTCGCCGCCGTCCATCAACTCGCCGCGCCGGGAACGCCGTCGAGGAGAGCTCTCCGGGCGCTGCTGGGCGGTGCGGTCGCCCTGGTCGTCTCCTGCTCCTGGATGCTGCTCGTCCTGGCGACGCCCGCCACGGACCGCCCCTACCTCGACGGCACGTCCGACAACAGTCCGTTCAGCCTGGTCTTCGGCTACAACGGCCTGAGCCGCTTCGACAGCGACACCGGCGCGTTCGACGCCGCCGCGGGCACCGCGGCCAGCCGCACCACGGGAAACACCGGCTGGGGACTACTGATCAACCACACGGTCGGCCCGCAGGTCGCCTGGTTCCTGCCGCTGGCCGTGCTCGCCGCGGTACTCGGCGTCGCCTGGCGCGCCCGGCAGCCTCGAACCGACCTGCCGCGCGCGGGATTTCTGCTCTGGGGCGGCTGGCTGGCCGTGCACGTCACGGTGTTCAGCACGTCCAACGGCAACCACGCCTACTACACCTCCGTCATCGCCCCGGCGCTGGCCGCCCTGGCCGGCGGCGGGCTCGCCCTCTTCCGGCGCGCGTACGAGGCCGGTGGCCGGCGGCGCGTGGCCCTGCCCTCGGCGATCGTGGTGACGGTGGCCTGGGCGCTGGTGCTCGACCGGCCGACCCGGTTCCTCTCCTGGTTGCTGCCGGTCGCCGTGATGCTCGCGGTGTGCGGCGCGCTCGGTCTGTGGGCCCGAGGGCCGCGAACCCCCAGCCGTATGGTCCACTGGGCCCTCGCCGCCGGGATCCTGGCCACCCTGGTCGTACCAGCCGGCTGGGCCGTCTCCTGCCTCGATCCGCTCTACGCGGGTGCCTCCACGGCACCGGTGTGCGGTCCGGTCGGCACCTTCTACCACGACGCCGTCCGCCACCGAGCCTCCCTTCGCAGGATCGGGCTCGACCGGCCCAGCGCCCGGGACGCCGCCCTGCTCCGCTATCTGACCGCGCACCGCCGCGGGGAGAAGTATCTGCTCGCCGCCCAAGCCGCCTATACCGCGGCCCCTCTCCTGCGCGCCGCGTCCCAGCCCGTGCTCGTCATGGGCGGCTTCACCGGCAACACCGCCTTCCCCACGATCGAGCGGCTCGACACCCTCTTCGCCACCCACCAGCTGCGCTATGCGCTGCTCACCTCCCAGCGCCCGTCCACCCTCGCCACCCTCTGGGTGAGGGCGGAGTGCAGTCCCGTACCCCCCGAGGCCTACGGCCGTCGCACCAACGGCAGCCTCACCCTCTACGACTGCCGGCCCCCGACAGCCGTCGTGGGGCGGCCAGGTCGGTGAAGACCTGCACGCCGTGCGGGCGGCGCCCGGTCGCGGTTGATCCGTTCCGGGGCCGCCGGCCACCGCATCAGCTCGGTTCCCCGCGCGGTACGGGCGGGCGGCCCTCGGCCACCGCGGCGAGCACCTCGTCGAAGTCGTCGAAGTCGTCGCAGTCGTAGGAGTCGTAGGAGTCGTCCGGCGGCAGTGCGGCCAGGCAGTCCAGGAACAGCTCACCCTGGCCGTGGATGTTGCCGATCGCCACCAGCGAGGAGGCCCGGCCGAGTGCCGCGAGGACCGCCGCGGTCAGCTCCTCGGGGTCCCGGCGGTCGCCGCCGAGATCCACCACCCGCCCGGTGAAACCGGCGGGAATGGCGTCGCGCGCGCTCTTGGTCGGGTGGCCGATCAGAAAGACGACCTCGGGAGCGAGGTCGGAGACGATGGCACCCATCTGGCCGTTGCGCTCGACCCGGTCCGGGCGGCAGTTGACGACCACGTCGAGCGGCCGCCCGATCGCGCCGAGCTGCTCCAGGTACCGGACGTTCATCAGCGTCGACTCGGGGTCGTTCGCGGCGAAGACGTTGGCGAACCGCAGCCGCTTGCCCCCCGGCGTGAGATAGCGCTGCACCGACAGCACGCCCGGGTCGGGCGGGGCGTCCCACATGCCCTGCAACGCGGTCTGCCGGTCCACGCCCAGCAGTTCGGCGACGGCGAGCGCGATCGCCACGTTCTCCTTGAAGGTGAACCAGCTGAAGCCCCGCAGCTCGGCATCGGCCACCGACGCCGGGTCGACCACGACCAGACGGCAGTTCCGTCGGTCGGCCTCCTCCTGGAGGATGTGCAGCCGGTCCCTCTCCGCCGTCACACACACCCCACCCACCGGCATGGAGCGGCAGAGCGAGCGGGCGACATCGTCCAGCGTGGGCCCCATCTCCTCCAGGTGGTCCTCGCGGACGTTGCACAGTACGCCGATGGCGGAGCGGATCAGCTTCTCCTGATTGATCTCCTGGAGCACGGGCATCACCGCCATGCACTCGATCACCAGCGCGTCCGGCTGGTATACCGCCGCGCGCCGCACGATGCCGATCTGCTCGACGATGTTGGCCAGGTCGAACTTGCGGTACACCGGCTCCTCGGTGGCGTCCGGATGGATGAACCGTGCCGCGCTGCCGGTGGTCTTGGCAACGGTGACCAGGCCACCACCGCGCAGCGCGCCGGCGCACAGCCGGGTGATCGAGCTCTTGCCACGGATGCCGTTCACCAGGACCCGCGTCGGTATCTGCGCCAGCGAGGCGAAGTGCCGCTTCTGCTCCAGGATTCCGGCGACCAGCAGCACGGCGCAGCACAGCAGGAGGACGACATAGAGGAAGAGCACGATGATTCCGTCCTTCTAACGCTGGGGGGCGTTCTCGGGCCGAGAACGCGAAGGGGAAGGGGTGGCGGTGGGACTGGACCCGCCCGCTCGGCCACCTTCCACCAGTGCCTGACGGATCAGCTCCAGGCTGCGGGTGAGCGAGCCGACCTCGTCGTGGTTGACCGGGTACAGCACCGTGCGCCGGTCCCCTTCGGCGAGCCGCTCGCAGCGCAGGGCGACCGTGCGCAGCGGCCGGATCACCAGGGCGTGCAGCCAGCCCAGGCAGACCACGCCCGCCGTGATGCCGAGGATTCCGGCGAGTGCGGTACGGTGCTCCGCCTGCACCGCGGGGAGCCGGCGTGCCGCCGTGCCCTCCGCCGTCACCACGTGCCAAGGGAGGCTCACCGTCGGGCCGCTCCGCGGCAGCGGCGCCGCGGCGTCCACCGACAGGCCGGCGAACGAGGCGTGCACCGCCGAGGTCGCGGTGCCCGCGGTCCCCGGTGCGCCCCGGGCGGCGCGGACGAGCCGGGTCAGGCCGGGTTCGGGCAGCGCCTGGTAGGCGCGGTAGCCGACGGTCGACGCCAGCACCCTGTCACCGGCGCCCGTCAGCCAGACGCGCCCCAGCCGGGGCCTGGACAGCGCGGAGTTGAGCGTGTTCACGTCGAGCTCGCCCAAGAGGACCGCCCCGGCCGTCGGCGCACCGCCGTCGATGCCCGGGACCGGGACGTAGGCGGCGATCGCCGGGATCCGGCCCGAGGTGTTGACCGTGCAGATCCCGCTGCCGTCGGGCAGGTGGATCATGCTGCGCAGCGGCCTCGCGCCCACCCGCAACGTGATGCCGCCGGAACGGCTGAGCACATACAGCGAGCGGTACTGCTTGTGGTCGGCGAGAACACGCAGCAGAAGCTCGGTCTGCGCAGCCGGACTCCTTCCGGACAGGCTCCCGGCCACCTCTCTCAGCCCGGTGTACGACTGGTCGAGATACTGCCGGACCCGGTCCGCCGCGATCTCGGTGCGCGCCTGCTGATCCGCGACGACCGAAGCCGGAGCCGAGGTGGCGGGGTCCACCCGGTTCAAGAGGAAGATCATCGGAAGCGCCCAGCCGCCCAGCAGCACCACGGCGACCAAGGCCAGCGCCCTGCATCCTGGCCTGTGGCGCACCGAAGGTCCCTGCGGGCCGCTCGCGCCGGCCAACTGTTGACGCAGGGACTCCAAGGCCCGACCGATCCGGGCCGGTTCCCCAAAGCCGGACACGTGAACCGGTCGGACCAGCTCCACCCACGTGTCCGCCCCGCTTCCGGTAGCGCCCCGGACCAGGCGGCGGGCGGACAGACGCAGTCCCAGCAGCGGCCGTTGCACGCAGAACCACAGCACCAGCCCCAGCAGCAACGTGATCCCGGCAAGCGCCGCCGCCGCCGTCAGCCCGAACCCCGAGTAGTCGACGGAGGCGGTCCTCGCGGGCACCGTCCGGGAGGTCAGCACCAGCAGCCCGAGGTCGTCGGTGTAACCCGGCCCGGTCGCCGAGGCGACCTGGGCCCAGCCTGCGACGGTACGCCGACCGCCCGTGGTCGCGCCGAGCATCCTTCCGGAGGCGTCACTTCGGTGTCGCTGAGCGTACGCCGCGTGGGTTGCCGCCGCGGGCAGACCGCGGTCTGCGGCGGTCGGCGCCACGGTGCCCCGGGCAGTGGTGACGAGCACGCCACCGGCGGCACCGAGAAGTTCGGCGGTGCGCCCGTCACCGTATGCCGTGAGGCCGGGCAGGTTCTCGGAGATCACGAGCAACCGGCGCCGCTCGGTCGGACTCGAGCTCCCGATCCGGTCGGCGGCGGCGTCCGCGCTCTGCGCGGGCAGCATGATCTTCGCGAAGTACAGCAGGCAACACCCGTTGCCCGAGGGCATCAGGCGCGGCCGGATCGCAGCATGCCCGGACATCATCGCAACGACGTCCACCCCGGTCAGTGACACCGGCCGGCCGTCGGCCGCCAGCGGTTCGCCGGTGAGCGGGTCGAGCAGGGCGCTGCCGAGGACCGCCCTCCTGCCGGAGGTCAGCCCCTTGAGCGTGGTGGCGGGTGTCGATGGAGTCGTCGGCGTGTACGCCGCGGCAGTGCGGCCGATCGAGGTCGCCTCGGCGTCGATCGCGATGCGCTCCAACTCCGCGGTGTCCGTGGCGATCTGCCGCTCCCCGTCCAGCACGGCTTGCGGCACCTGCTCGGCGTGGATGCGGCCCAGGGCGACGACCACCAAGGCGGCGATCACCAGAAGTGACACGGTGAGCGAGGCGACCGGCGGCCGTACTCCGCCCAGCAGCGGCATATCGGCGCGGCGGCGTACCCGATGTCGGCGCGGCGCCCGTAAGACGGTGTACAGGGCAGCGGATCCTCTCTCGATCGGCACCGAACGCCCAGTTCCACGGGCGCCGGCTGATCGCATGGGCCTACCGGGTCACTTCTGTGCGACGGAGAGGTTCGGGCCGGAGAAGGTGAACCCCTTGCTTTCGGGGTCGTAGCGGAGCATGCGGACGGCGTTGGCGCCGTCGCGTCGCGTCGGCGTCAGCTTCGAACCGAAACTGTCGGCGCCATGGAAACTCTCACCAAGCCGGCCCGAACCGACGTACACGGCCTGAGCGTTGACATGTGTGCTTCCGCTTGCCTTGAGCGCCTCCCGCAGAAAGCTCAGCTGACTGCACATCATCACCGGGAAAGAAGGGAATTCACTGAAGGAGACGCCGGCCTTGTTCAGGATCTGGAAGCAGGCGCGTGCTCCGGGCAGGCTCGTGAGCAAGGTCTGCACCTGGTATGCCGGCAGGAACACATTGTAGGGGCGAAAGTCGTATGCAACGATCTTCCGCAGGAAGTCGACCGGTAGCCCCGAAATCCTCTCCTTGTCGATCCCAAGCCCGAAGCCCGCGATCTTCGGAGTGTATTTCTGTGCCACCAGTGTGCCCGGATCCGGAACCTCCGAGCCGCTGCTCCCGGTCGGCACAAGAAGGTCGTACCCGGCTGCCTTCAGCTTGATGATCAGGCTCAGCATCGCTGCCGGATTCCCCGCGTCAATGAGAGCCACCTTGTCGACCCGGTACCCGGGGCTGCCCTCCCTCAGCTTGGCCACGAGGAAGTCCGCGTCAGGAGTGCCGGTGTCCGGATCGTAGAGGACAGCAATCTTCTTCACCCCTGCCAGAATGCCGTCCGCCCGAATCCGCTGAGTCAAGGTCGAGTTCAGGCGCGGGTAAGTCATGTCCGACGGTGCGAACAGGAATGGATTCTCGCTGATGTCGTCTTCGTCAACCCCGACGTCGGACAACCCGTCGGGGGCCTCGACCGTCACGATGCCGGCGTTCTGGGCGCAGTTGGTCCCGTCGAACGGAATTTCCAACGGCGGCACGCCTATCACCGCGAAGACGTCGGCGGCCGGATATGCCCTGCACTCCGCGTCGGAGATCTGCGCTTCAGAGGCGTCATCGGCCACATGCAGAGCCGGTGGTGGGACGAACTCGATCGACCTTCCGCCGATGCCGCCGGTCCTGTTGAAATAGGAGACGACCGCTTTGGTCATCTCCTTGGTGCCACTCACGAAAAGAGGGCTGGTGAGACGGATGCTGGTGGGCGACACTCCGGGTCCGTCCTTGGACGGAATACGCGTCAACGCGTCCGCGCTGGAGGCGCCGCCCGTCTTGCCGGCCGTCGCGGTGGTGGAACAGCCCGCCAAGGCGAGGGTGAGAGCGAGCAGACCTGCCGTCAGCCGGCACGCACGGCTCCGCCCACCCGCCCCCGCGACGATTTTCGTCATCAGGCCTCCAGTCCGCTCCAGCATCCGTTGACGATCGTGTCGGGGAGTGCGCGCCGCAGCACGGCGATGTCCTTGCCGACCCCGGCATCGAACTCGTCACCTGAATATCCGTCGGGTGACGACAGCTCAAGACTGCGCAGGCCTGTGAGCGTGGACAGCGCCGGCAGCAGCGGCGGCAGCCACTGGCTCACGTTCTCCGCAGAGACGAAGAGTTCCCGCAGATCACTCCGACCGTCAAGAGCAGCGGCCAGCTCGGCGACCGAGGACGGGGCGAGGGCGGGCCCGCCGCAGATCACGATGTCCAGTTCGCCGGGCCCGAACGACTCCAGCGTCGATCGGTCGACAAGGGCTGCCCCCTCCCTCTGCCGGAACCTCACCTGCACGGACCATCCCGCCGGCACCTCGACGATTCCGCCCCGCCGGATCCGGGTCGCCCGCTGCGTGGCTGATTCCGGCGGCATGAGGAACAGCTCGGTCGACAGTGCCCCGTCGGGAAGCCGGAGCGTGCGTGCCGGCCGGGCAGGCATCGGGGAGAGGGCGCGGCCGGGCCGTTGATCGGCGCTTCGCAGGGCCGGCCGCAGCACCTCGTCGAATGATCGCGCGTCACCGACGTCCATCGAGCGCCAGATCTGCCGGCCGTCACGGAGCAGCACCAGCAACGGCAAGCGGTCCGGATCGGTCCGCAGATTCTCGAAGCGGGCATCGAGCGGGCCGTTCTCCTCGGTGGCGAAATGGTCCACCGCAAGTACGGCCAGGTCCGGGCGTTCGTCGGCCAGGTGGCCCAGCAACGGTCTGACGGCCTCGCAGCGCGAGGCGCCCGCCAGGGTGAACTCCACGAGCGCCAGACCCGAGCCGGCGTACCGGTCCCAGTCCTCGTCGGTCACCACCAGCGTCCCACCCTCTGCGAGTTCTTCCGTCGAACTCTCGGATCCCTCGCTGTGGACACCCAGGAGGGGCGGCAACGCCTCGTCCAGTCCAGGCAGCGCCCACAACCCATTGACGACCACGGAAGCGGACAGGGCGGAGCGGGGGGATTCAAGCCCGACCATGCAGAGGTGGGGCATTCCGGCCAGCTCGGGGGCGAGGACCTCGGCATCCGATTCCTGGATCCGCAAGGAGTAGACCCGGTGGACCGCCGGATACCTTCCGAGGTCCTGCGGGAACGCCGAGGCTCCGTCGACGGCCAGCTGGTCGATGCTGTCCGGCGCGAATCCGGCCAACAGAGAGCTGTCGACCTGCTGTTCCCGCCGGTGGTCCGCGTAGAGGGTCACAGCCAGTTCGGCACCGGCCGGCAGATGGTGGGTCCCCTCCCCTGTCTCCGTTTCCTCCGACCCGATGACGACCGCACACCGGAGCAGCCCCTCCGGCGCGTCGGGCACCACGATGACCCGCTCCCCCTGCGGCGAGGGCGGCTTGGGCTCACAGTCCCACTCCGCGACATCGCGCCCACGGACGATCTCAGCGACCGCGTCGGCCGTCGCGTGGAAGAACTCGGCCAGGTCCCTGCCCATATAGAAGCCGGGTTCTTGCCACACCCGGATACCCCGGTGGAACAACGCCAGCGTGGGGAAGCCGCTTACCTGGTAGCGGCGGAGCAACTCCGGCTCGGTGTCGCCGTCGACCGCGAAGACCGCGAAGCGGTCCTGGTGCGCGACCGCGAACTCGTCGAGCAACGGCGCCAGCGAGGCGCATGGCCCGCACCACTCGGTGGTGAACCACACGATCACCCACTCGTGCTCGGCGAGCAACCGCGGCAGCGTCAGTTCCGACGCCGCCCCGATGTGCGGGGCACCCTTGGTCGGCCCGGGCCGTATACCAGTCCCGTCGACGTCGTAGGGGGCAGAAGGCATGACATCACTCCCAACCGCCGCGAGAACGAAGGCACCCGCGGCACGTGGCGTCAGCACACCACGCCGGGATTCAGGCTGTCAATATCAAATATTGCGCTTGGTATGATCAACCCGCCGGATGGGCGCACATGGCAGGCACCAGGTGCCAAGCGCCGGCCCCGGCAGACACTTGCGCACCATTGCGCCCCAGGGATGGGGAGCACATCGCCAAGGCAAACGTCGGCCAGATGATGGTTCTAGTCCTACCAAGACGCTTGACTGGACTTTACGGGATTCCCAGGATGGGAGCCATGAGATGGCGCGCACGAAGAAAGGCCACGGTGATCCTCGGATCGGCGCTGGCGACAACTCTGCTGGGCGTCTCCGGATGCGCGGACATCCACGACATCCGCTACACCCTCGATCACCGGATCACCATCACCGCGCCCAGGAACCTGGCAACGGTCACCATGCCGACCGTCATGCGGTGGCGCCTGAACGACCCGTCCGTCCTCAAGGACGGCAGGAAGTTCGCCGTCGTGGTCGACCGTGACGTGATGCCACCGGGTCATCCCCTGAAGGACCTCCTGACCGACCCCTGTGCCGGAGACTTCCCGCAGTGCCCCGATCCCGAGGTTCTCGCGGACGGGTACCACACCTACCTCACCACCAGAAGCCGGGTGACGATCCCGTCCGTCGTCTCGCAGCAGGGCGCTGCAGAGGGTGACAGCCACACGGCGATGATCATTCTGATCGACGCCGCCGGCAAGCGGGTCGGCGACGCCTACTGGCGCATCAGTTTCAGGGTGTCCAGCTAGACCGTGACCGAGCGGAGCACGGTCGACGCCCGCACGGCAAAACGACTGAGAAGCGAGGGAGGGCCACATGTCCGCTGGCTGGGCGACGGCTGACGCCACGGAACCCGATGACAGGCTCGACTACATGCAGGAGGCCCACGAGACGACACGGAAGCTCCTCCAGGAGGGACGGGAGGCCACCGGTACGGGTGGCCTCGTCGACAAGCGATCCCTACGGCGCGTGCTGCGCGAGGAAGGCCTCAGCTTCTATCCGCTCACCGCGATCACGGCGCTCGGTGTGGCACAGCTCGCGCCCGGCGCGGTGGACAATCTCCTCACCCCCGACATAGGCGCCTCGCTCGGCCTCGGGCCGGGAGTCTTCGCCGCACTCGACGTGGTGACCATGACCATGAGCACCCTGTTGCCGGTCTGGGTCGCACGCTTCGTGCAGAACAAGGCGCGGCGCGCGTTCGTGATGCTCACGTCGGCCATCGCGTTCGCGCTGGTGGTGCCGCTGACGGGGCTGGTCATGACAGCCCCCGCCTACATGCTGATCTACTTGGCGGACAACCTCACCACCTCGGCCAGCAGCACGGTCGACCAGTCGCTGTCCATGGACATCTATCCCCCTCAGGTCCGGATCCGGGTGCTGGCCGCCATCGCCTCGGCGACCTCGATCGCGAGCCTGCTCGCACAGGGCAGCCTCGTCCTGCTGGTCGGACCGCTCGGGCTCAACTGGCGCGGCGCCTACCTGGTGGCCGGCGCCTTCAGCGTGGTCTGCACGATGCTGGCGCTGGGCCTGCGTGACCCGGGCTACGGAACGTACGACATCAAGCCGCTGCGCGATGTCGTGCGCAGACACGGGGACGAGTCGGAGAGGCCCGAGAAGTCCGGGAGGCAGGAGGAACAGGAGCACAGCCCCACGGACAGCGACAGGACCGAGCCCGCAGTGCCGGTGGACATCCGACGAGATCGGCGGAGCAGGCTCCGGAGGCGCGTTGCGTCCCGGACGTCCGTGGATTTGGAGGGTCCCGACCGCCCGCCCGGTACCAAGCTCACGCTGTTCGAGGCCATCCGTCGGGTCTGGATGGTCAAGACCTTCCGGTTGACCCTCATCGGCGGCCTCATCGTGGCCATGCCGGCGCCGTTGCAGGTGTACCTCCAGTTCTACTACACGGGCGTGTACAACCTCAGCGCCGCGCAGCGTGGCCTTCTCAGCATGGCCTCCGAAGTCGTCGGCCTGGCCTCCTTCTACGCGCTGGCGCCGCTGTCGGACAGGATCTTCCAGCGAAATCCGGCACTCCTGTTCTATATCAACGCGATCCTGGCTGTCGTCCTGCTGGTCGTGTCGGTCATCCAGTTCTACTACCTCGCCATCACCTTCATGGTGGCGTGGACGATGGCCGGCAGCCTGTTCGCCGGCCTCAACGGCCCGGCGCTGAACGCGGCGCAGCAAACGGTGGTACCCGCGCCGCTGCGCCCGCACGTCGGCGCGGTGCAGAGCACGTTTTTCCTGGCGGGCACAGCCGTCTCGACCGCGCTCTTCGGCGTCGTGGCGAGCCAGGTGAGCCTGCAGACCGCGATGATCGTCATCTCGCTCTTCACTCTGATCGGCATCGTCTACCAGTTCTACACCGGGCTCGTGATTCGCACGGACCTCGACAAGGTGGTCGAGGACGTCGTCGAGGAGGAGGTGATCGAGCACATGCGCCGCCGGGGCAACAAGGTCCCGCTGCTCGCCTGCCGCAACCTCGACTTCTCGTACGGCCAGACCCAGGTGCTGTTCGACGTGGACTTCCACGTCGAACAGGGCGAGATGGTCTCCCTCCTCGGCGTCAACGGCGCCGGCAAGTCGACGTTGCTGCGGGCGATTTCCGGTGTCGACCTCCCACAGCGCGGCACGATTCGCCTGGACGGGCATGACATCACCTACCTCGAGGCACATCGCCGGTCGCAACTCGGTATCACGCAGGTTCCCGGCGGGCGGGCGGTCTTCACCGATCTCACCGTCGTGGAGAACCTGCGGTGCTTCGCCTACCAGCACAGGGGCCGCCGCAAGGTGGTCGAGGGCCTCCTCGACGACGCGTTCGAGGCGTTTCCCAAGCTGGCTTCCAGACGCAACTCCCCGGCCGGACGACTGTCCGGAGGCGAGCAGCAGATGCTGGGCCTGGCGAGCACGTACATCACCCGGCCCCGCCTTCTGCTGATCGACGAACTCAGCCTCGGACTGGCACCGATCGTGGTCGAGGAACTGCTGGACATGGTCCGGATGATCAACAGAAGCGGAACATCGGTGGTCGTCGTCGAGCAGTCGGTGAACGTGGCGCTGTCGCTGACCCAGCGCGCCTGCTTCATGGAGCAGGGACAGGTTCTGTTCGACGGCCCCAGCCGAGAACTCATCGACGACACGGAACTGCTGCGAGCCGTCTTCCTGCGGCAGATGGCGGAGGAATCGACATGATGTGGGAACGGCTCCTCGACAAGTGGCGGCAGTTGCCCGAGTCGGCGCGAGCGGTGCTCGGCGGCGGTCTTCTGACGGTGGCCGCGCTGCCGGTCGCGCATGCCCTCGGGCTGGCGACTCCGCCCTACGTCCTTGTGCTCGGCGGCCTGATCGGTCTGAGCTACGGGCTGCTGGCCGTCTGCCTGGTCCTGGTCTTCCGGACCAGTCACGTCGTCAACTTCGCCCAGCCCGTTATCGGCTCGCTCGGCGCGACGACCCTTGCCTTTCTCGTCAACATCCTCGATGTCCCGTACTGGATCGCCACCGTCGTCGCGGTGGTCACGGGATTCCTTCTCGGCACGCTGGTGGACTTCGCGATCATCCGCCGCCTCAACCGCATGCCCCGTGTGGTGACCGCCGCCGCGACCATCGGCGTGGCCGTGACCCTGAACTCCTACGTGAACCAGTTGAACGCGAACATCCACACCGCGGTGTTCCCCGCGCCGCCCGGTCTCTTCGAGTTCAGTATCGGACCGCTTCTGGTCACCAGGAACTACACCGGCCTCATCATCGCCGCGCCGGTACTTGTCATCGCGCTCACGTATTTCATGACCAGGACGACCTACGGTCTGGCGATCCGGGCGAGCGCCTCCAACCCCGAATCGGCCATGCTCGCGGCGATCTCGCCACGGATGATGACCGCACTGGCGTGGGGCATCGGCGGGATCTGCGTCACCGTGTTGTCGATCTTCTTCTCGAACGACGCGGTCACCACGGGGGGCAACGTTTTGCTGGGCGGATCAGGCATCCTCGCGGCGCTCGCCGCCGCCGCGGTCGCCGGAATGCGCAGCTATTCCCGGGCGATGGTGGCCGGCGTCCTGATCGGGATGGTCGAGCAGGTCCTCCTCTGGAGTCCGCGGTACGCCGGGCAGACCCAGACCGCACTCCTGCTCATCCTGCTGCCGTCCCTGCTACTGCTGCGCGGCGTCGCGGATCGGGCGGATCCGGTCGGGAGCTGGTCCGCGCTGGCGATCTCGCGTCCGTTGCCCAAGGCCCTGACGAACCTGTGGAGTGTCCGGCTGGTTCCGTCACTCGGCTGGCTCACGACCGGCGGCGCGATCCTCTGGGCCGGTCTCCGCTCCGACGACGCGGCCGTCGCCTGGACGACGGTCATCCTGGCGATGCTGATCGCCCTGTCCGCCGGATTGATCATCGCGTTGGGCGGGGATCTCTCGCTCGGCCAGTACGCGATCGCAGGCGTCGGCGCGGCGACGGCGTTTCTCATTCTCGACGGAACGGACAACCCGACTCTCGGACTGCTGGGCGCGGCGTTGGCGAGTGGCGCCGTCTCCGCCCTGCTCGCCTACCCGGCGCTGCGCGTCGGCGGCCTGACCCTGACCGTGGTCACGGCAAGCTTCGCGGTCACGATTCACAAGGCGATACTCCCGTTGAACTGGTTGTTCGGCGACCTGGGCCGCCCCATCGGTCAGCCGGTCCTCGCCGGCTTCCCGTTCCTCCCCGGTCGACGTTTCTTCCTCTTCGCCTTTGTGATCACCGCCTTGTGCATGCTCGCCGTCCGGAACGTCTGGTCGGGCTCGTTCGGCCGGGTGGCGATCGCCGCCCGCGACAACGTCTTCACGGCCCGCTCCTACTCGATCCGAACCGACCGGGTGCGGCTCCAGCTGTTCTCCATCGCCGGCGCGGTCGCGGGTATCGCCGGCGCACTGCTCGTCCAGGGCCGTGGCCGTGCGGCAGCTTCGGTGTTTCCCAGCGACAGCGGGGCGATCATCATGCTCGGAGTGATCGTCGGCGGGGTCAGCGCGCTCTGCGGCGGGCCGCTGGGCGCACTGTGGGCGATCGGTATCCCCATGATCTCCTCGGGGGAAGGCACGCACGAGGCCAACTCGCTTGCCGCCGCGTACACCGGAGGCCTGGCCCTGATCATGATGTATCCCCGCGGTGTGGGCGGGCTGTTGCTGTATGTCCGCGACGCCGTCGCAGTGATGATCGGGCGCCTGCACGGCGTACGACTGCGCATGGCCGACCTGCGCGGTGAGGGAGAGCGGCTGCTGCCGACCCGTGCGCGCCGGTCCGGCCCGGCGGCGGAAGCGGCCGTCCGCGGCGAACCGGAAGGGCTGACCGGCGAGGACGAAACGCCGACCGGCACCGTCGAGGAGGACGGCCCCGCGGCAGCGGCGGACGAGGAGATGGCGAAGGCCAGGCGGGAGCTGCCGAAGCTGCGGACGCTGGCCCCGCCCGAACCCGTTCCGGACGTCATCCTGGAGGCGCGTGGCCTCGGCGTGGACTTCGGCGCGATCACCGCGGTCCGGCAGGTCGACTTCGCGATCGGCACAGGCGAGATCGTCGGTGTGATCGGAGCGAACGGTGCCGGGAAAACGACCACGTTCGAGATGCTCAGCGGGTTCATGCGGCCGACACGGGGCGAGGTCCGGTACTGCGGGCGTGACATCACCCGGCTCTCGCCGGAGAGGCGAGCCGATCTGGGGCTCGTCCGCTCGTTCCAGGACGCGGCGTTGTTCCCCACCATGCAGGTGATCGACGTGGTGTCACTGGCTCTGGAGCGGCAGTGCCGAAGCGGCGCGCTGCGGGGTCTGCTCGGCATCGAACGCTCCCGCCGTCGACGCCGCGAAGTCGCCCAGGAGCTGGTGGACTTCTTCGGACTCGGGCGGTACTTCGGGCGCAGCATCAGCGAACTGTCGACCGGCACCCGACGCATCGTCGAGCTGGCATGCCTGACGTCGCTGCAGCCGCAGGTGCTGCTTCTCGACGAGCCCTCCTCGGGCATCGCCCAGCGGGAGGTCGAGCACTACCCGGAGTTGATCATGCGCATGAGGAACGAGTTCGGCATGACCATCGTCATCATCGAACACGACATCCCACTGGTGACCACCGTTTCCGAGCGGATCATCGCCATGGACCAGGGTTCGGTCATCTGCTCCGGAGCACCGGAAGACGTGGTCACCGACGAGCAGGTCGTGGACTGCTACCTCGGCACGCGCACGGAGACGATCCATCGCTCGGACCTGACCGTCATCACAGCCGGCTTGCCGGGGGAAGCCCCGGAGCCCGGGCGCACCGCCCAGTGACACAGTCACATCAGCAGGTTGCTATGACCAGTTTAGAACAGTAGTCTATTCACGTCAGATGTCTGAGTTGACTGCGTCACTATGCGCTGGAGGCTTCGTGACCACTCTCTCCGTTCCGCGAGTCACACGGACGAGGTTGCCGAACGGGTTGACCGTGACGGTCGAGCGACGAGCGTCGGCGCCTGCCGTCGCCGTGAACCTGTGGTACCGGGTCGGCTCACAGCATGAGGCGCCGGGCCGGACCGGGTTGGCTCATCTCTTCGAGCACCTGATGTTCCAGGGATCGGCGCATGCGAAGGCTGGGGAGCACGACGCCCTGCTGCAGCCGCTGGGTGCGATGTTCAACGCCTCGACACACATCGATCACACCGAATACTGGGAAGTCGTCCCGACCGAGGCGCTCGACCTGGCGCTGTGGCTGGAGGCAGACCGGATGGGTGGCCTGCTCGAGGCGCTCGACCAGGCAAGCCTCGACAACCAACGGGATGTCGTCAAGAACGAACGGCTCCAGACCATGGACAACGTGCCGTACGGCACGGCCTTCGAATGGCTGACCTCGGTCACGTTCGGGGCGGGACACCCGTACCACCATCTGCCGATCGGCTCGATGGCCGACCTGGACGCGGTCACCCTGACGGACGCGCAGGAGTTCTTCAGCCGGTTCTACCGGCCGTCGAACGCCTTCCTCACCCTGGTGGGCGACGTCGAGCCGGAGTTGGCGCTCTCCAGCGCCGAGCGGTACTTCGGCGGTATCCCGGCGCAGCCGCCGGTGGTGTTCGACCACGGAGCGGCGGAGTCGGCAGGGCCGGTGACACACCCACAGCGCCGGGTCGTCGACCAGGAACCGGTACCGATGCCCCAGGTCATGCGTTGCTGGCGGGCCCCCGCCGACGGGATGCCCGAATGTGACGCACTGGAACTGGCGCTCAGCGTTCTCACCGAGGGAGCGAGCTCCCGTCTCATGGAGCGGCTGGTCCGTAAGGACGATCTCGCCGGTGGGGTCGACGGCGGTGTCCTGCGGCTCAAGGACGGCAACTCGATCGCCACTCTCACGGCCTTCGCGCACAACGGCGTCGACCCGGCCCGGTGCGAGGCGATCATCGATGCCGAGATCGCCCGGCTGGCGGCCGACGGCCCCACCGAGGCGGAGTTGCGCAGGGTCAAGGCCCGGCTGGAACACAACCACCTGCGTGAGGCGGAGGCCGTCGCCGGCCGCGCCGAAGCGCTGTCCCGCAGTATCTGTCTGTTCGATGACGTGGACCGAGCCGACCAGTACCTCGATCGGATGCGTGCCGTGGACGGCGAACAGATCTCTGCCGCAGCCCGGAAGTGGCTGGACCCGCAGGCAGCCAACACGATCGTCTACGTCCCCGGGGGTTCGTACTGATGTCCACTGGATTCGCCCCTCGCCCGTCCGTCGCCGCGTCTCCGCCGTGGGCGTTCCCCGAATCGACGTCGTGGCAGCTGCCCAACGGTCTGCGCGGCCACCACATCGAGGTCGCAGGGCGCGGCCTGTTCACCGTGTCCGCACAGGTGAGAGCCCCACTGTCCGGCGAGCCGGCCGGTCAGGACGGCATCACGGCACTGCTGGTGGCCTGTCTGGAGGAGGGCACGGACAGCCGTGACGCGACACAGTCGGCCGAGTATCTGGACGATCTCGGTGCCGACTTCGAGTCGGGGCTGACGTGGGCCGGCCCCGCGGTCGGCATGTCGCTGCCCGCCTCGCGCGCCGAGGCCGGCCTGGCCCTGCTGGCCGAGACGATGAGCCGACCGGCCTTCGCCCCGGACGCCGTCGAGCGGGTGCGCGCTCAGCACCTCGACTACTGGAATGGAGCGATGGCAGATGCCGAGGCGCGCGCCACGGTGGAGTTCTTCCGGGGGTGCTTCACCGCCGAGACCCGGATGTCGCGCCCACCGGGTGGCACCGGGGAGAGCATCCAGGGGATCGAACGCGACGCACTCGCGGCCCACTGGACGCGCATCGCCCACCCGTCGAACATCACCTTGATCACGGCGGGTGACCTGCCCCTGGAACGCGTCGAGGAACTGGCCGGGCAATACTTCGGCGGCTGGGCCGACGGCGAACACACCGTCAGCCAACCGCAGGAGCCCGAGGCCGCGGTGTGCACCGTCCGGCTGGTCGATCGTCCCGGCTCGGTGCAGAGCGCCCTGCTCCTAGGCGCACCGACGGTGGACGCCCGCCATGTCGATTTCTGCGACCTGCTGGTGGCCACCCATGTGCTGGGCGGGTCGATGGGGTCACGGCTGAGCAGTGTCATCCGCGAGGAAAAGGGCTACACCTACGGCATCTCGGCGCGGATCACCCCGAGCGTGCGTGGTGGCATGTTCATCGTCGACACCACCGTCGCGGCCGAGGTGACCGTGCCGGCCCTGTCGGAGATCCGCCGCATCCTCGCCGAGTTCCGTGCGCACGGGTTGACCGCGGCGGAATGCGAAGACGCCGTGCATCACCTCAACGGCGGCGAACCGTTGTCGTACGAGACGACCGGCTCCCTGGCGCACGAGATGGGTCGGGAGGTGGCCATGGGCATGCCCGTCGGCTGGATCAACGCCCGGCGACGGCGGATCGCGGAGACGACCGCGGCCGGCGCCACCGCGGCGTTCACCTCTCTCATCCCGGAATCGCTGCACATGGTCATCGTCGGCGACGCCGCCAGGTTGCAGGCCGAGCTGGTCGTCGCCGGCTTCGAGGACATCCAGATCATCGAGGCGTGACGCTCAAGGAAGGGGCGGGGACCGGAAATGGGGTGTCAGCCCCATTTCCGGTCCCCCCCCCCGCAACCAACCCCCCCCCGGGTGAGCCAGACCCACGGACGCGAGCCCCCCACCGCCCCGGATGCCCGCCCCC
>NZ_JBEXXK010000053.1:0-86467 GCF_040630405.1 Streptomyces sp. NPDC005811 | reverse complement strand
AGGACGCCAGGCCCTTCAAGTGGACCAAAACCGCCGACCAGATCCTCGACCGCATCTGCCGCTACTGCGACAGGATCTCAAAACCAGGTCACTAGTGCCGGTATCCCCATCTGACGATTCGCTGGTTGAGCCGCGAGGACGATTTCCTGCCATTTGCTCGCATATTACGGAAGCAAATTGATACGTGCCCGTAGGCGCTCCGCATTACTGCTGAGCTTCTTCGAGCCGGGCCCCGATCAGGTGACACCCGACAAGCGCAACGAGCACTGAAGGCCCTGCGCGAGGCCGGCTCCCACGATCCGACCGCCGCCCGCACCCACCGGATCATCCGCATCCGCGAGCGCCAGGGCGTTCCCCTCCTGGCCGATCTCACGCCCCTGCGGGAACTCACTCCCACCGTCGCCCGCTTGACGTCCTGGCGTATCTTCCGCAGGTCCCGATGCGGTCCGAACCGCATGAGGTCAATCGCCGAAGCCGGGTCATTGACCGATCCACTGTGGATCGCATTCATCATTGAATCGTGCGCGAAATGCCGCAATCCTGCCGACTTGCGATCAGGATTGCGGAGTGCTGCTCTGAAATAGGTAGGGGGTAAAGAGCTAAATGATCCGGACCCGAATGGGTGGCCCGCATTCCGCTACGCCAGATCATGGCCGTGCTCTTGACGGCCGCCCTGACGCTCTCCCTCTCGATGGTGCTCACCGTCACCTCGACGAAGGAAGCAGCCGCCTCGTGCTCCGCCAACCGGTTCAACGGCACGTGGCGCTCGTCCGACGCGAGGCTGAAGCGTATCGACGTATGGCAGGGAGAGGACTGCCACCTCTACGCCAACTGGAGCAACGCCGATGAGGTGCTGCAACTGCGGATGCAGGACTGGTATCACATCTCGGTGTGGGACAGCACCGACTACCACAGCGGTAAGAAGGTCAGCTTCACGGTCGCGATGTACAAGAGCAGTTGAGCCGCGAAGGGCAGCAACTCCGCCCGCGCCGCTACTGGACGAGACCCCCTACCCAAGTCAGGTGGGGGCCTCGCCGCTCGTCGCTCTGATGTACATGCGCCGCGACCCCCGCCCGGATCGCGGCCGGGTTCGGGATAGTCGAGGTCCTCACCGGTCCGGCCGGTGAGCTGCTGTGGATCTCGCCCGCCCTGCCCGACCGCACTCATGACCTCACCGCGGCCCGCACCCACCGGCTGATCCGTATCTGCGAACGCCAGGGTCTCCCCGTCTCGGCCTCCGGGCGGATCAGCTCGTCCAGCGTCGTGTCGGCGGGGCAGTGGGCGATGTAGGAGGAGATCTCCTCGGGCCTCCTGACACCGCGGCGGGCGACAACCCTTCAGTCGCGTACATCGTCCAGGACCTCATCGGCGTCCCACTCGACGAAGCGATCAGCCCCCGCACATACGCCACCTCTCGGCCCTCGGTCACCTCGTGTTCACCGGCGGGGCCGACGGGACCGTACGCGTGGGAACACGTGTCCAGTTGGTGCGGGTCAGGACGTTGGTGACGGCGCATAGTGGTGGGCAAGGTTGGTGGCGAGCGCGCGGAGGTGAGCCCTGGCTTCGGTGGGGCCGTGCACCGTGACGGCGCTCCCGAACGGCAGTAGTGCTCGCACGTCCTCCAGATGCAGGAAGCGGATCGTCACCTTGTGGCCGGTGGCGGACCCGTCATGCTCGTCATGCTCGTCCCGGACGAGTCGTAGGCCAAAGATCCGTTGCGCTCGCTCGATCTGGGTCTGGTCGATGGTGGCGCTGACCTCTATCGCATGGTTGTGTTCCCACTGATCAACGAGCGCTGCAGCGACGGTGGCCAGGGTCTGGCTCTCGCGGATCCGACGTGGCTGGTCGACCTCTTTCCACGTCGTGATCCGTTCGAGTCGGTACATCCGTGGCAGTCGGGCACAGTCGGCGACGAGGTACCAGATGCCGGCCTTGGCGAACAGTCCGTAGGGATCCACCACCAGGTCGCGCGGGCATGACTCGCGTGTGCTGTCGTACGCGATCCGCAGTCGGCGACCTCGCCGCACTGCGCCGATCAGCGAAGCCGGAGTCGTGCCGGAAACTGGTGCCTGACGCCAGGGGCGGCTGTCCACGTGCACCACGTCGGTGAGCGGCAGGAGCTCATGAACGTGACGTGACTGTGTAGCGGCGATCTTGGAGAGCGCGCGCTGGCTTTCGACCGATGCGTCGAGCTCCTCACGTTGCTTCTCATCCAGCCCTGTGAGGGAGAGATGATCCCGCTCGCCCGGTGTGAGTCGGGTGAGGTCGAGCCCGGACCCGGGCAGCATGGTCACGCCTCCGAGGCGGCCCCGTTGCGCGGTCACCGGCAGACCGGCGTCGCGGAGCCAGTTCAGGTCCCGGGTGATGGTTCGAAGGGACACCCCGAGCGCCGAGGCGAGTTCCTGTGTGGTCACGGCATCCCTCGATGCGAGGAGCAGCATCAGGGAGAAGAAGCGGTCTGGGGTCACCCACCGATTTTTTCAGGAATTGCGACACGATGCGGCGCATATCCCGGTCAGGCTGGCGGATGCGTACCTACGACCTGTGAGAAGGAACAACCATGACCACATCCGTCGTGTCCATCGTCTACGTGAACGACGCTCCCGCCGCAGCTCGTTTCTACGGCGACCTCCTCGGCATGAGCCCCTCGTTCGAGACTTCGGGATACATCACCTTCGACCTCGGGCCGGGCGCTGACCTCGGTCTGTGGTCTGGCCAGCTCGAGGATCTGTCACCGGACGTCCCGCGCACCAGTGAGGTGTGCCTGGCCGTCGACGGTGGGCCCGACGAGATCAACGCGACTTTTGAGCAGTGGAAGTCCAAGGGGGTCACGATCCTGCGCGAGCCTCATGATGCGGGGTTCGGGCTGACCTTCCTCGCAGCCGATCCTGACGGGAACCGTATCCGCGTCGCACCGCACGACTGAAAGGCTGCAATGCGGCAGGGGCGCACGACGGGTGTCGACGACGTCGGTCTATCCCCAACAGCGTCCTGCCCACCATCCGTCGTCGGGCGAGGCGAAGGGGTCGGGCCAGGTTTTGGAGATGTAGAGGTCGTCGAGCGGTTTCACCAGATGCCGCAGTTCACGCGCCGCCTGTGGCGGAAGAGCGTGCATTGCCGCTTCCAGAACTCCCCGCTCGTCGGTTGTGTGGAAGGGGTTGCACAAAGGGCAACCGCATCCGCCGGAGAGAGCGCGACTGGGGCGGTGGGCTGTTCGTGACCACTGCAGCAACGCATACGCTATCGCCCCAGGCCAGAGCCGATTGTGTTCGAGGCGGGACACCGCTCCGGCAAGCTTGCCAGAGCCACGCGGCAAGCCAGGTGTTGGTGTTTCATGCCACTGCCGCCTCGGGTGACGTCCGGCGGCGCGGACTTGGGACGGCCGATTACGCGGCATCGTCCTTTCTGGGCTTGTTGTTCACGGGGCCAGCATGCCAGATCGCGGGACGGCCTCGCGCCCTCCATTAGGCGTCGGACAGTTCGTCCCGCCAGTGCGCCGAGGCTTGGTTCCTTGCTCGACATGCGCGGGTTGTCGGTACTTCGAGCCAAGCGGGCGGCCGGGGCCGGGCTCGGTGGGTTTCGGTGCATTGGCTCTGGCGTGCCCGTCTTCGCCCACAGATTCCTGAACCCTGTGTCTGCTTGAGCAGCCGAAGCGCATCGTCCCTCCCACGCCGGCAAGGCAGTCGAATGCCTCGGCGGTAGCAGACTCGTAGAACCCAGTCCACGCCATGAGCCTTCTTTCACTCCATCGGTTCACTTTGTCGCCAGGGCTGTCCACTGGCGGCCGCACCGGTCCTAGTTTTGCTGTCTCATCCCTCGACACCGGAGTGACGGGCCGTCATGCTCGACCTTCCGTCGACCGGGGATACGTACGACGGAGCATCGGGGGTGCGACGTGTCTGGCGTGAGCCTTCCGCAACACCGCTACAGCCGTACGGAAGCCACACGTCTGCTGTGCGCCGGCGTGTATCAGGACGCGGGCTTCCGACGGCAGGTCATCGACGAGGTGGTCGACCACCGCGAACGGCCGATCGCCCCGCCCAACGGCGTGGACGTCCTGCCGGTCCTCTCGCACGCCCTGCGGGTGACCGCACAGGAGGCACGGGCCGCACTGTTCATGCTCGCAGCCTGGGCGGGGTTCTTCCTGTCCGACGTGATCATGTTCTGGGACCGCCTCTCCGACCGCTGGGGCGACGGCGCGGAGGTGCACTTCAGCGATGTGCTCACCGCGTTCTTCCAGGGCGACGACCAGCTGACCGATGGCCGACCCCTGCCGTGGTCGGTCTTCTACGCACTGGTCGCCCTGGCGTTGTGGTTCGCCCGCGCGGTCGGCGGCGGCTCGGCCGCCCGTTCGGCGGGGCTGCCCGACCCGGTCGCCAAGGTCGCCGACGGCGCCGGCACGGCGGTCTCCCTCGGCGCCTGGTCCCTTGCAGTCTTCTACTGGTACTCGTACGTCTCCGGACTGCTCCGCGGCCACGCCCAGACGCCGTACCCCCTGCTGTTCCCGCTCGCGATCGCGCTCATCGCCTGGTGGTACCAGACCTGGCAGCGCAAGTCCCTCTGCCGGCTGCTGACCCGCTGGACCTTTCCCACAGCCACCCAGCCCGCGCTGCCCCCGGGTCCCCTGTTCGAGATGCTGCGGGACGACGTGCAGCGGGAGCAGGAGGCATCGCTGACCCTGTACGACGCCGACAGCCCGTCGTTCGTGGGGTTGGGCGAACAGGGCACTCCCTGGTCGTTCGCGATGGAGTTGCGCAGACGTGAGCCGCAGCCCGACGAGAAGGACGCCCCAGGCCTCGGCCTCGACAACACCGCTCCCCACACCGCTCTGCCGCGCCAGACAGGTGGCCCCCTCACCGCGGACTCCGCGCTCGCCATGATCGAGCCGCAGTTGACGGGACTCCGAGAGTCCGCCGCGCGCAGCGGCAAGGACCGGCTGCGGGACCTGGAGATCGACCGGTTCGTCTACCTCCCGGGCGGAGTCGCACGCGACGAGGACTTGGAGATCGGCGGAGTCCCCGACCCGGCCGCGCTCCCTCAGCGCTCCGGCCGGCACTCCGGCCTGTCCGTCTACGACCCCGCCCAGGTCGCCGCCCACCTGCGGGAGGCCGTCGACGAAGGAGGCGAGGGCCGACGGGTGTTCCTGCGGATCCGGGTGGGTGCCTGGCACGAACAGCTCGTCGTCACCGTCCTCGTCCGGGTGCACACCCAGGGCCGCATGCTCGTCCTCGAAGTGCTGCCCTTCGTCCTCGGCCCCGTCCGCAAGGAGTTCCGCGCGGTCGACGCCCTCGTGGAACGGCTCCCCGAGACCTGGGTGCGAGGTGCGTTGCGCGCCCTGCGGGACGCCCCCGCGATCGGGGTGGACGCCGGCATCGGGGGCCTCGCCACCCTGCGCAACACGGTCGCCACCGGCTGGTCGGAGCGGGAACCGCTGCCGGACGTGCCGAGGCTCTCGCTGCGTGTGCTGGCGGGCGACAAGGGGCTGTCGGCGTTCCAGCGGATGGACAGTACCCGCTACGTGAAGACCATCCAGGAACGGATCGTGAACGGGGTCCGCGAAGCGCTGAAGGCGCACGGCTACCGCACCGAGGAGTTCGAGCAGCACGTCTACCAGCTCAGCGGCGGCAGCGTGTTCATCAAGGACATGTCCGGCGGCGCGGTCGCCACCGGCAGCCATGGCCGCGCCACCCACAACGACCCGCCACAGCCGCCGCCCTCGGCACCGCCGACCCACGCCAACCACACACCATGAGACAAGGAACGCGGGACATGCCGAACAGCGGACAGAGCACTCCGGAGCAGCAGCAGCCCGGAAGCGGCAGTGGCAGCGGCAGCGTGAGCATCGGCTCGATGAGTGGAGGGTCGATCGCGACCGGCAGCCACGGCAGGGCGACGTCGTACAACACCACCGGCGCCGGCCCCGACCCGCGTCATGCGGAACTCCTCGCGGCCATCCGCGAGTTGCGTGGCGCGCTGCCGCCGGTGGCGGACCGCAGCGCCGAGGACGAGACGCTCGACGGTGAACTCGCCGACGCCGAGGCCGAGATCACGGGCACCGGAACGGCCGACGCGAGCCGGCTCGCCCGGCTGCTGGGCGGAGTGCGGGGCTGGCTGGGTTCCCAGGCCGCCGCGGCCGGCGCGATCGCCTCGGCCACCGCGGTCGTCCAGGGCATCGCCCAACTGCTCGGCTGACGGACGCAGTACTTCCTACGAGGGGCACGGGGACACGGAGGACGGCGACGATGAGAGTGTTCGACACCGAGCGGCAGGAATGGGCCGGATCGCGCCGTGAACGGCTCTTCCACACCGAGCGGTATCTCGACCTGCCGCGCCAGCGATCCGTCCTCCAGCGCACGGCGATCGTCCTCACGGTGTGCGGGGTGTCCTTCGGCGCGTGGGCCCTGGGCTGGAAGGACGAGCCGGAGCCCTACCGGCCTCCGGCCCAGGAGGCGCCCGTCGATCCAGGTGCTCCCGAGGGCACCGGGACGGGCGACCCCACGCAATCGGCGTCGGCCTCGGCCTCGCCCACGCCCCCGGCGGGCTACGAGGTTCTCGACGACTCCCAGGGCTTCCGCATCGCCGTGCCCGAGGGATGGACCCGCGAGAGCCAGTCGTCGCAGTACGGCATCGACATCGTCGAGTACCGCGGCCCCGACGGCATCCGCAGGATCCAGATATTCCAGGTCATGGAGACCACCGTGCACGAGTCGGTGGTGGAGTCCCAGAAGGCGAGCAGCAAGCTGGACGGCTACCAGGAGATCCATGTCCAGGACGTGACGGACCCGTCCGGGGGTGCGGCGACCGAGCACGAGTACATGGCCGACGAACTGAGCGGCGAACCCGCCACCGGCACCACCTACCACGTCATCGACTACCGCTTCGCAGCCCAGGACGGCGAGAAGTACGCGCTCATCGTCTATGGCTCGCAGTCGGACGGAGCCGACGCCGAACGCGAGTTGCTCGACACGGCCCGCGCCTGGTTCTGCCCGCCGTCGACGGAGTGCGCGGCGCCGGAGACGTCCTGATCCGGGGTGATCGCCTGCCCCGAGTCGTGGATGCTCGGATCAGAGGATGTGCGCCTCGGGACTCTCCGTCGCGCAGGTGCTTGGGCACGGGATGGGCAGGCCTTGTCGGTGTTCTCCTGGCACACATCCCCAGGATCAGCCGCTGAATCGCCACACCCCTGATCGAGACATGTCGGGGATGGTCGTAGCGCGGGCCGGTGACACCGCCGTACCGGCCCGCGCGTCGTGTCGGCGTCAGAAGGTCAGGCTCCAGCGGTCGAGGTAGCCGGGGTCGACGGTGAAGATGCCGGGGGTGTTGTCCGTCACCCGCAGCCTCCAGATACCGTTGGCCGGGGCGGCCGAGGCGTCGACGGTGTACGTGACGTGCAGTTCGCCTTCGCCGGTGTCCCAGTACCAGGGCTTCACCGGGATCTCCGTACCGTTCTCGGCGACCAGGGTCACCACCTGTCCGCCGACCCACGGGTGGACGAGGTCGATGGTCACCTCGAGGTCGCCGGGTGCGGTGCCGCTTCGGCCGGTGACGATCAGCGGGGACTCGATCGTCTGCCAGTTGGGGATGTCGTAGCGGGCGGGGTTGACGAAGTGGTCTCCACCGGAGGCGAGGACAGGCCAGTCGAAGCGCACGGTGCGTTTGGCGTGGCGCTGGGCGGTGTTCCGCACGGTGACGGCCGTCCTGAAGGTTCCGGCTTTCTTCGGCGTGCCCGTGATGAGCCCGGTGCGTGCGTCGATGGACAGCCCCTTGGGCAGGCCGTGCGCGGAGTACGACAGGCGTCCGGGGCTGGAGCCCACCGCCTCGATCTGCCGGCTGGTGGGCTGGCCGACGGCGACGGGGCGGGTGGAGGGCGCGGTGACGGCGAGATGGTTGACGTAGCGGGCACCGACGTTGACGGCCGCCCAGGCGTTGCCGACCGCCTCGTACGTGGCGCTGCCGGCTCCGAACAGGTCGGCGGCCGCCTGGAGGGTGGCGGCGCGGGCGTCGACGTAGCCGGTGGAGCTCGTCATGTAGGTGGTCAGGGCCCGGTACCAGATGTCGGTGGCGTTGTTCCGGCCGATGCCGGCGACCGGCAGACCGTCGAAGGTGGGGCTGTCGTAGGCGACGCCGTTGATCGTCTTCTTTCCGCTGCCCTCGGACAGGAGGTAGAAGAAGTGGTTCGCAGGGCCGGAGCTGTGGTGGACGTCCTGTTTCTTGGTGTCCGGGGTCCAGTAGTCCTGTGAGGTGCCCTTGACGGGGTCGGCGTCCTTGGAGGGCTGGTCCATGGAACGCAGCGGCTTGCCGGTGCCGCGGACGTCGGCGAGTTCGCCGATGGTGTAGTCGGGGGTGTCGGTGGGGTTGTTCGCGAAGAACTCCACGGCGGTGGCCATGATGTCGCTGGTCGCCTCGTTGAGACCGCCGGATTCGCCTGCGTAGATCAAGCCGGCGGTGGCGTAGGTGACGCCGTGCGTCATCTCGTGGGCGGCGATGTCGAGTTCGGTGAGCGGGTTGGCGTTGTTCCGGCCGTCGCCGTACGTCATGCAGAAGCAGAGGTCGTCCCAGAAGGCGTTGGCGTAGCCGTCGCCGTAGTGCACCCGGGAGAAGGCCCCGACACCGTTGTCAGCGATGCCGTCACGGCCGAAGCGCTCCTTGTAGAAGTCCCAGGTCTCGCGCTGGCCATAGGCGGCGTCCACAGCGGCGGTCTGGCGGTTGGCGACCGTGCCGTCGCCCCACACGTCATCGTCGTCGGTGACCAGGTTGCCTCTGCCTCCGACACCGGTCATGTCGTACGTCGAGTGCCCACCGCGTTCCGTGTCGGTCAGGTCGTAGACGTCGGCGCCTTTGACGGTGCCGATCTCCACCTGCCCGCTGTAGCGGCTGTTTCCGGTACCGGAGTTGATCTGCTGGGCGCTCTGGAGCTGCTTGCCGGTTGTGGCGTCCGTGAGGACGTCGAGTCGGCTCGGTGTGCCGTCGGCCTGTGTGCCGGTGACGTGGGACTGCCAGGCGAGCGTGGGCTCGGAGCCACCCATGAAGATCACCAGCCTGGGGGCCGCGGTCGCGGCCGGGCTCTTGGTGTGTTCTTCCCTGGCTGCCGAGAGGGCGGACTTCTTCGCCTGCGCGGCGCTGACCGCGGCCTCCGTCGTGTCCACGGCGACCTGCGCGGACGACGCCTTGGTGACGGTGCGGCTGCCGGCCCGCTCATGCACGACCAGGTCTCCGCCGATGACCGGAAGTCCCGCGTAGGTGCGCTCGTAGCGTGTGTGCACGGTACCGTCGGCGTCCTTGATGACGTCCTTGGGTATCAGAGTCTCCTTCGCGCCCAGGTGGAGGGCGCGGGCCGTGCCGGCGCGGCGGTCGGTCGCGGACTTGAGCAGTTGTCTGTGCTGTGCGGCGGAGAGGGTGACGGGCTGGGCACCGGACCTGGCCTCGGCGGTGATCTCGTGCGGTGCCGTGTCACTCCCCGTGGCCGCGGCTCCGGGGGCGGGAAGGAACAGCGTCAGCAGGGCGGCCGCCGTCACGGCGACAGCCGCTGGGCGGCGACCGCGTGGGGCGCGTCCGCTGCGCGTGGGTGAGGGGTTCGGGGGTGGTATGGCGCCCGCGGAAGACGGGTGACGATTCACTTGCACAGCTCCTTGTGCCAGGCCGGGTCAACGGCCGCTGGAACGGGGAACGTCGGAGAACTTCGTTGGCTCCGGGAGACGACGTGCGCGCGGGGTGCTCACGCAACGTGGTGGATCGTTTCAGTGAGTTCGTCCGCTGTCACCATGTCGGAGATCATTGTCCGAAATCCGGGTACCTGGACGCCGCCTGCTCGCCGGGAAAGGGCGTCTGCCACGTGGCGGTATACCGAGCGGCAACAGGGGCTTTACACCGCGGAGCGACAACAACCGGCCACACGGACAGAGGTGGCGCAGAATATGATGAGTGCTCATACAGAGGGATTTGCCTGCAGTTCAGCGGTCATGGGAATGACTCACTCGCCCCCCGTGACGCAGACCAAGGTGAGTGGCATCCAGGAAGCGTCTCTAGATGGGGAGTTCCGCGAGGGGCCGGCCGGATCTGCAGGAGACCGGGAAGCCGATCCTGGAGGTGGCTGCGGATCCGGGCGTCCATGCCAGGACACCCTCGGGTGGTCGGCGGCTGGCCGAGGCCAGGGAGAAGGGCAAGCGCATCCGTGAGCTGGAGATGGAGCGTGAGGTGTGCAAGCGGTCCGTGGCCGTGCGGGTGAAGTAGCTGACACGGACCCGGCCTTCGCGGTCGTGATCGGCACTTGCACGGCCGAACATGAGGTTCGACTCAACGACACCATCATCGAGACCGGCACCGAGCGCTACCGCTTCGCCCGGACCATGACCGGGCAGCGGCAGACGAAGAAGGAGCACCGAGGACGGCCGGCCGGTGGAATCTAGTCCTTGCGGCCTCGGGCGCGGCGGTCCAGGAACTCGATCAGCCGTGTTTCCGAACGCGCGAGCGTCTCCCGTTGTTCGAGGGGAAGCGAAGCGAGGGCATCGACCAGGACCCGCTTTCGCGGGACATGGACCATGTTGCCGGAGTAGACCCGGCAACCGGAGCACCAGGCGAGTCCGATGCACCGCTCGAACATGGAGGACTCGGGCGGATGGAATCGGTACTGGTACGAGCGGACAGGCGTTCCGCAGGCGGCACAGATCCGACGGTCCCTGTCCGAGACCGTGTTCCAGGTCCCGACCTTGCGCCAGTGCTGCCGCCCGGGCAGTGCTCTTCAAGTCGCCATGCCCGGCATTGTCTCCCACAGCGATTCGCTCGCCACAGCCTTCCCGGCCGAGCTGGGGCAGGAGCAGACCCCCGCCCGGGGCCACTGCCCCGGTCTGCGCCGTGGAAATCGCGGAGACGGGAACCGGCGGAGCATCCGGCTGCAGCTTGATGATTGCTGGCGCCACAGTGGGTGGGTCCCTCGCGTTCATCAATGCGGCAGAACATGACGCACCCAAAACCTTGGATTGGGATCACTGGAAGTTCATGCATACGGGAAGTGGTGGCATATTGATCACCCTGGAGGCCGCTACGCTGGCGGTGAATGTCGCTGCGTGAACACGCCCGGTGCGAGGTTGACCCGAATCTTGGAAACAGGCTACGCGGCTTGGGCCACAAGTGTTCCACCCGTCCTGCGTCACCAGAGCTCCAGATCCCTCCTGTCGGATGATGTCCAGGCTTGTCGTTTCACCCTGCCTCTTCGGCGGCAGATCCAGCCAATCGCCAAACATCACCACGTTGTCGATCGGCGTCCGCAAGTTCTCCGACAGAGCTGTGCGCAGTTCATCGCACGACAGGCTGTCCATGAATGAGATCTCGATAGGCTCAAGCATCCGGTGCCGCCGGAATCTGTCCCGGGCCGGCGTTCAACAGCCACCCCGAATCTGCCGACTGCCCTTGCGTACTGTGGCCATGGCGCGGGGTTGTGGCGTTTGAGTCGGCGGAGGCGGAACGCGTCGAGACGGGAGTGTGACCCCGCGGTGGGGCGGAAACGTCACCGCCCAGACGCACCACGGCCCGCTCCCGAAAGACGCCAAGCCAGGCCGGGAAGCGTGGAGTTCTGCGTGTGGGATCTCGCGGACCGGTGCGGGGTGACGAGGTGGATGCCCGTTTCGTCGTCCTGTGCCGCGCCCGTGAACCGCTGGGACAGGGCCTTGCGCGGGGCGGCCACCGGGTCGCCCCGGTCCGCGTTGTCGACCCAGGTTCCCGCGCCGTGCGGCTTCGCACCGCGGCCCTGGGCCGGGAACGACAGCCCGTCGAACACTACGCTGTTCATCGCTGGCGGACTGCCCTTCGGCACGAACAGATCGACGCTGCCGAGCGAATGGGCCGGCAGGCCCCTCGGGGAACGCTGCCGCAGCACGGTGGCCACACGGTCCCGCGCCTCCGACCGGCCCTTGGGGAAACTCCGGGGCGAAGCAGGCGGCGAGCAGTCGCCGCCCGAACGGTGTGGGACGCGCAGGGTCCTCGGTGCCGAGGCGCGTACCCGGCATGCACATCATCGCCGACAACTCCCCATACTGCTTTCGGTGTTACCCCGGATCACCAGGGCCACCGGGACACGCAGGAGCAGAAGAACACGGAGGCGGGCGCGGGGGGTTCTTCGCCGGTGCCGAAGTCGCCGGGAAGGCGGAGCTGCCGGCCGACGCCTTGCGGTCAGCGGGTCGGGGCGGCGCCTTCGAATGACGCCAGGCCGGTGTCGATGAGCTTGGCGGCGCGGCGGACGTCGGCGGTCACCGCCTCGTGGACCCGCGCTGCGGTGCGGGAGCCGTCGAGATGTTTCCCGAGGCTCCGGAACTGGATCGCCCACAGTCCGAGCAGTGCTGTTGCCGCGATCTGCGGTTCCGGGTCGTCCGGGCTGCGGCCGGTGCGCCGGGCGAGTGCCTCGGCCGCGGCGGTGACCAGTCGGTCGGTCATGTCCCGGTGGTAGGCCCTCAGTGAGGGCGTGGACCTGGTCAGTGCGCCGAAGCGCCGGATCATGGCGGCGGCCCGGCCGGGATCGTCCTGCGCGGAGATCCAGGAGGTCAGGGCCCGCAGCTCCGCGGCGAGGATCCGCAGCGCCGCCTCGACCGGGGAGTGGTCCGGGTCCGCCAGGCCGGTGCGCAGGGCGGCCATCGTGGCCTCGCCCTGGTCCAGGATGAGCGATTCCTTGGTGGGGAAGTAGTTGAAGACCGTCTTCTCCGAGACGCCGCATACCCGGGCGATCTCCGCGACGCGGACGGCGTCGAAGCCGCGTTCCATGAACATCTCGGTCGCGGTGTCGGACAGGCGTTGCCGCAGCAGGCGCTTCTTCTGCTCCCGCAGCCCTTCGGTCTCGGGCTCCCCGGTCTGCGGGCGCCACGCCGTCCAGTCCACCGTGTTCATGGCGACAGCGTAGTGCAGCAGCAGAAAAATTACTGTTACTGTAAATTTTCAGTGACTGTACATTCTGTCTTCTGGTCGACCGCTGAGGGAGCCACCGTGAGTGCCATCCACATCGTCCGCGACTACCCGCACACCCCCGCCAAGGTCTGGCGCGCCATCACGGATCCCCAGCTCATACCGTTGTGGACGGCCACCGGGGCCGGGGCGCGTCCGGAAGGGTTCACCGCGACCGTCGGCGCCCGCTTCCGGTTCATCGCCAAGCCCAAGCCCGGATGGAGCGGCATCGTGGACTGCGTGGTCCTGGAGGTGGACGAGCCACGGCTGCTGCGCTACTCGTGGGCCGACCCCGGCGGCGAGACCACGGAAGTCGCCTACCGCATCGAACCCCATGACGCAGGCGCTCGCTTCACCTACGACCACACCGGCTTCACGGGCGCGGGCGGGGTCCTGATGACCCAGGTCCTCGGGCATGTCCGGCGGAAGATGCTGCGCGTCGGCCTGTCCGCCGTGCTGAACGATCTGGGCGAGGACGGCAGGCTCCGCCCCGGCAGCACGCTCAAGCCCAAGAGCTGACCCTCTCGCCCGGCAGGACCGACGCCGGGGTGCGGTACGTGCTTCACCGAGTGCCGAGTGCCGAGTGCCGAGTGCCGAGTGCCGAGTGCAGGGTGGCGGGCGCCGAGTCCGGAGCCCCGAGTCGTCAGAGGAGGGAGAACAGGCCGTCGAGCGGGGGTGGGGCACGGTGGGGATCGAGGGCTTCGACGAGCACGCGGCCGTAGTGGATCTTGCGTCCCTTGGTCGTGCCGAAGAAGCGCCGCAACTGCCGCTGCGGGGCACGACCCTGTTGTGCGGGCTGGCGCAGGAAGGTGTTCAGAGCACGCCCGTCGCCTTCCGCCCGGATCAGCTCCTGCACCCGTGTCACCCCCAGCGCGCGGATGAGTTCGTCCTCGAGGTCCGCCGTACAGACGAAGAACGCTTGTCGCGCCGCACCGGCCGCTTCGAAGCCCCGGGTGTAGTAGGGGTGCTCGGCCTGGTCGCACAGCCCGGCGAGGCGCAGGCCGAGGCCGGGGGAGCCGAGGAGGCGGGCGTAGCGGCCGATGCTCATCGCACCGCCGATCGACAGGACGCAGACTCCGTCGGCCGCGAGATCCCGGCCGCGGCGGCCGGCCAGCGCGTCCACCGCGGCGACGTCGCTCGGGCCTTCGAGCAGGACGGCCACACGGACGGACAGCGCGGCAGCCAGCTGGTGTGCGGGTTCGTCCGGGCCGCCCGCCGCCCATGCGGTGACCGCCTCCCGGAAAGCCCCCATGTCAGCCATGCCATGAGTCTCGGTCAGGCCCGGCCGCGGTGCCAGGGAATATCCGCCGTCACGTCGATCGGTGGCGCGGAAGCCGCGCGGAGCGCCACGGGTGCGGTGAGCGGATGTCCGGGGCCGACGGCTGTCCGCGTCCCTTGTGCGCGTGCCCACTCTGATGCAGGGACCGCCCGAGGAGAGGGTCCGGATCGCGGACGCCGACACCGTGGCTCCGCTGTGGACCGGTGAACGGGGCAGTGAGGCCCGGCTCATGCTGACGACCTCGGGTCCGGGCCCGGTCGAGGTCTGGCGCTGGCGGCTGGAACCGGACGAGGAGTACCCGAGCCATCCCCACCAGGCCGGAGTGGTGGAGACGATCAGTGTCACCTCCGGCCGGATGACCCTGGTCGTCGACGGCACCGAGCATGCACTGGAGGCCGGACAGACCGCCACCTTCGGCGGCGACACCCCTCACACCTACCGCGGCGCCGGCACCGGGACCTGCCATCTGATCATGACCGTCCACCTGCCGCCCGGCCCCGCCTCGACCGTCTGATCCCCACCCCGTACACGCCGCACGGGCGGTGGTGTCGTGGTGCTGCCGGATCGTGCAGATGGCCCGGACGTTCTCCAGGCCGGTCGGCGCCTGTATCGGGAGCCGTCCATCACATCGCGGCACAGCATCCCGCGCTCTTGGTCACCGCCCGGTCGATGCACACGTGCCGACAACGCGGGGGACGGTGCCCGGCGTTCCGGTATCCGGGCACCGCTTGACGAACCGCGGCCCGCACTGCTGAATTGATCGTATGGATGCCCAGGAGCCCTTGGTCTCGCGCGGCTACATCGACTTCGGTCGGGTGTGGTCCGCCGCGTGTCGCGGCTGACTCGGCGGCGGGCCGCCCGGCGGCCCATCCTTCCCGCATGACGCGGCGAGCCCTGCTCCCGCGCTGCATCTCCTGACGCCCGGCGCCTTCAGCGCGTCGTCGCGCCCGGACTTCCTCGTCTCTACGGCGTACCCGTCACCCGCCCCCGCATGGCGCCCCGAGCCATGCCCCGCGCCGCGTACGCTCCGTCTCCTCCGAAAGGCCTTTCCATGCCCGTGGAATTCCTCGGTATCGCCGCCACCAACGACGGCTCCGAAACCACCCCGCGCTCCGGCGCCGCCTTCGACAAGGAGTACACACTCCGTCTCGCCCGGGCGCACGAGGACCACGGCTGGGACCGGGTGCTGTTCGCCTACGGTTCAGGATCACCGGACCCCGCGCCCGCCGCCGCGTACATCGCGAGCCGGCTGGAACGCCTCCAACTCCTCCTCGCCCACCGCCCGAACGTCTCCTACCCCACCTTCGCCGCCAAGACGTTCGCCACCCTCGACCAGATCAGCGAGGGCCGGCTGACGGTGCACTTCATCACCGGCGGCAACGACCGGGAGCAGGGCCGCGAGGGCGACACCCTCACCAAGGACGAGCGCTACGCCCGTACCCGCGAGTACATCCGGATCGTCAAGAAGATCTGGACCACGCGCGAGCCCTTCGACCACGAGGGCGAGCACTACCGCTTCCACGACTTCGTCAGCGATGTCTTCCCCGTCCAACAGCCCCGCCCGAACGTGTCGTTCGGCGGTTCGTCGCCCGCCGCGTACGCCGCCGGAGGCGCCGAGGCCGACATCTACTGCCTGTGGGGCGAGCCCCTGGCGAAGACCGCCGAGCAGATCGAGTCCGTGAAGGCCGCGGCGCAGGCCGCGGGGCGCACCGACGTGCCGCGTATCCAGGTGGCGTTCCGCCCGATCATCGCCCCGACGGAGGAACTGGCCTGGGAGAAGGCCCACCGCACGGTCGGCGCGATCAAGGCCCGTAAGGAGAAGGGCGAGGCGATCACCAAGCGTCACAACGGGCACGCCCAGCCGCAGAACACGGGCTCGCAGCGACTGATCGCCATCGCCGAGGCGGGGGAGCGCTACGACCGCGCCCTGTGGACCCCGACCGCCGTCGCCACCGGCGGCGCGGGCAACTCCAACGCCCTGGTCGGCACCCCCGAGACCGTGGCCCAGGCCCTCCTCGACTACTACGACCTGGGCGTGGACATCCTGTCCGCCCGTGGCTACGACCTGCTGGGCGACGCGATCGACTTCGGTCGGTACGTGATCCCGATCGTCCGTGAGGAAGTCGCCAAGCGCGATGCCGAGCGGGCCGCCCGCGGCACGCAGAACCTTGCGGCGGTGGGCGGATGACCTCGGTGACACCACCGTCCTCGGCCGAGCTGACGGTCGTTCACGTCACCGTCGACGACCCTCGGGTACGCCCACTGCTGCGCGAACTGGGTGACGAGTACTCGTCTCGCTACGGCATCGAAGCCCATGCCGAGCTGGCACGCTACCCGGACGAGGAGTTCACCGCGCCGTACGGCGGCGTCCTGCTCCTGCTCCTGGAGCACGGCGAGCCGATCGCGGGCGGCGCCTTCCGCCGCTACGACGAGGACACGGCCGAACTGAAGCGGATCTGGACGCACTCCGCCCACCGTCGGCGCGGTCTGGCCCGCCGTGTCGTCGCCGAACTGGAGCGCGAGGCGCGCGCCCGCGGCTACCGGCGGGTCCATCTGACCACCGGCCCGCGCCAGCCGGAGGCGCGCGGCCTGTACCTGGCCACCGGCTACACACCGCTGTTCGACACGGAGGCCGACCCGGAGACCATCGGCCCGTTGCCGTTCGAGAAGCATCTTTCGGCGACGCCGCTCGGTCACGCGGTGGTCAGCTCCGGATGATGCCGGCGCCGAAACGGCACCGCGTTCCGCCAGCGGTTCCGCCCCTGCCGTCCGGGACCGTTCATGCATGATGACGGGATGGACCATGGCGACCAGCGCTTCCACGTCATCGTGCTGTCGAACTTCGCGAGGGGCTTCGACAAGTACGCGTTCGCTTACGGAAAGGCGAGCATTCCGGAGAGTACCCATCCCGACCGATTCCACCTGCTGACCCGTGCGGAGTTGGGAATCGGCGTCGGCAAGGCGCGGCGCCTGCTCGACCGTCTGGCCATTTCCGGTGATCGGCTGCTGGTGCTGGAAACCGTGGTGGACCCCGACAAGCTGAAACCCAACGTGTCGACCGGCCTCGGCCTGGAACTGCACGAGGCCCGCATCCGGTTGTCGGCGGTCCACGAACTCGACGAGGCAGGCGACGAGTTCACGCTGCGCCCGACAACCGTCGAGGATGCGATGGCGGCCTCCCTGCACCTGCATGGATCGGCACAGCGTCCCTACGCCGACACACGACCGCGCTCGGTCTCGCTCCTGCCGGTCGCCTCCGCCTGCCAAGCCCGGTGTTCGTTCTGCTTCTCCTCGGCTTCGATCTCCAGCGACCAGGCGCCGGCACGGGTCCCGTGGGACGCGGTGGCCCACTGGCTGGAGCGCGCCCGTGCGGCGGGTGCCGAGCGTGCGGTGATCACCGGCGGTGGGGAGCCCACGCTCATATCCTTCGAACAACAGCTGCGACTGGTGTCCGCCTGCTCGGCGGCCTTCCCGAAGGTCGTCCTGATCACCAACGCGCACACCCTGGCGAAGGGCCCGCACGCCGACCGGGCCGACCGCCTCGCAGCCCTGAGCGCCGCAGGACTGAGTGTGCTGGCTGTGTCCCGGCACCATCAGGACGACGCCGTCAGCGAGCGGCTGATGATGCTGCGCACGCCGGTGAGTTCGGTGATCGACACCTGGCGCGTGGAACGTGACCGTCGGCCGGGACTGGGGATGCGGCTGATCTGCGTGCTGCAGCACGGCGGTGTCGCCGACGCGGCCGGCGTCGCCGACTACCTTTCGTGGGCCGCGGCTCTCGGTGTCGAGGAAGTCTGCTTCAAAGAGCTTTACGTATCCACCAGCACCGAGTCGCTCTACTTCGACCGCGCCGCCAACCTCTGGAGCCGGGAGCACCAGGTTTCGCTGTCCCTCGTCACCGGGTTCGCCGAGCGGCACGGCTTCGAAGTGGCGAGCCGCCTGCCCTGGGGCGCGCCGGTCTACGACGGCAGCTGGGACGGCCGGCCGATGCGGATCGCCGCCTACACCGAGCCCAGCCTGCTCTGGGAGCGCACCAGCGGGATCGCACGCAGCTGGAACGTCCTGGCCGACGGACGCTGTTACGCCTCCCTGGAGGACCGGGCCAGCGAGATCGTGCCGGAAGGTGCGACGGCATGAGGTTCGACGAGTTCCAGGGATTCCGGCAGCGACAACTCAGCGCTTCCCCGTCGCTTCTGGACGCCGCCGAGACCAACGTGTACCGGGCGCTCGCTCCGATGAGACCGGAACCGCCGTCCGGCATGACAACGGTGCACCGGTGCGATCTCGCCCGTGCCTGGCTGCGGCGCTTCGAGCTGCCCGAGGAGTGGTCCGGCCACGCCATGGTCTGTCGGGGGGTCCGGCACGGGCTCGGTGTGGTGTTCCACTGGCTGGGCGCCGTGCAAGCGCGGTTGTGGCTGCCCGGCGACGTGTACCCGGTCTACTTCGAGCTGGCCCGCGCGGCGGGCCTTCGACCCGCCTCCTACCCGACACTCCCGGCGCCGGCCCTGCCGGAGTCGCCGACGGACCACCGCCCCGAATACCTGCTGCTCGCCAACCCCAGCAAGCCGCTCGGCCGCTACCTGTCCGATGCCGAGTGCGCCGCGGCGATGTCGTGGCTGCGTGCGTCACCACACCGCCACCTGCTGATCGACAGCGTCTACGACCTGGGAGCCCCGTTCGCCGCCGGTACACGGCGATTGCTGGACACCGGTCGTGCGGTCCTGCTGCATTCGGTCACCAAGGGATGGCTGTGGCCACGCACGTTCGGTGTGGTCCTGCTGGGGTCGGCGCAAGCCGAACTGGCCGAAGCCTTCCGGGCGGATCCGCCGACGTCGGCACAGCTGGGGCTCGCCGACCGTCTGCTGACCGAGCACGGCGATGTGCCCCGGCAGGTCGTCGACGAACTGGCCGCACGGGCTGAGCGGCTGTTCGCACGGTTGCCGGCCGACGTGCTCGGGGCGATTCCCACGGCGAGCCGGACCTGTCCCGGCAACTACTTCTTCCCGGTCGGAATACCGGCGGAGACACTCCGGCGTAAGTACGGCGTGCTCGCCATGCCGGTCAGTGTGTTCGGGGAGAGCAGCTGGTCCGGTTCCGTCCTGACGAGCCTTGGAGACGCTGTCGGCCCGGCGACGGCGGTGGCGCGACGAAACCCACCAGCATGACTCAGGTGGCCCACGGGAGCCCGAGGCACGTTGGTCAGAGGGGGCGTTGCCAGGTCTGCCCGACGAGGTCGTGGCCGAAGCTGCGATGAGGCTCTTCGGCGACGAGTTCGAAGCCCTGCTTCTGATAGAGGTGCAGGGCCGTGCCGAGGACGTCGTTGGTCCACAAAGTGATCCTCTCGTACCCGGCCTTCCGCGCGAAGTCCAGGCACTCCTCGACGAGGCGGGCCCCCAAGCCCAGGCCACGCGCGTGCGGATCGACGAGCAGCATGCGCAGCCGCGCCGTCCGGTCGTCCTCGCGGACGCAGAAGACACAGCCTGCCCGCACCCCGTCGACCTCCGCGATCCACGCGGCTTGCCCCGGAGAGGCCGCCCGGGCGGCGTAGTCAGCGACGAGCCGGGCGACGAGCGCCTCGAAACCGGTGTCCCAGCCGAACTCCCGGGTGTAGATCTCGCCGTGCGCCATGACCACCCAGCCCAGGTCACCGGCCTGGCCCAGCGGTCGGACGACCACCTCACGCTCCTCCGTCACCACCGCACCCCTCTCCAACTGAAACGACTGTTTCAGTAGAGTAGCGGGGTGACCCGATCCGAACCAACCCCCTCCCCGCGGCGTCAGGAGCTGCTGGACGCGGCCTACGCCTACGCCCTGCGCGGCGGCCTCGGTGCCCTGTCCCTGCGCCCGCTGGCCGAGGCGATCGGCTCCAGCCCGCGCGTGCTGCTCTACCTGTTCGACAGCAAGGACGGCCTGATCCGCGCCTTGCTCGCGCGGGCCAGGACCGACGAACTCGCCCACATCAGCCGGCTCGCCGACGAGCGGGACGGGCCCGAAGGCCTCCAGCCGACTGCACGCGCACTGTGGGCGTGGCTGTCCGACGATTCCCACCGCGCCCTGCTGACCCTGTGGGTCGAGAGCTACGCACGCTCCCTCATGGACCCCGACGGGCCCTGGGCCGGCTTCGCCCGCGACACGGTCGGCGACTGGCTGGAGCTGCTCGCCGCCGGCCAGCCCCCCGCGGCACGGGACACCGAGGCCGCCCTCGCGCAGCGCACCCTCGTCCTCGCCGTCCTGCGGGGCGCGCTGCTGGATCTGCTCGCGACCGGCGACACCGCGCGCACCACCGCGGCCGTACACCTTCAACTGGCGGCCCTGGAGTGACGTCGGCGAGCCCGGGAAAGCGCACAAGCCGGAAGCCGGAAGCCGGAAGCCGGAAGCCGGAAGCCGGAAGCCGGAAGCCGGAAGCCGGGACGCCCGCACGATCGCCCGGGCGCGGGATCCCTGCTCCTGCGCGCGGACCATGCACATCGCCGATATCCGCTTGCACGACGTCACCACGTGGGCGAACGTCGCCTGACACCTGAAGAAGGCAGAGAAGATGACCACGCGGAACCACCCCGTCGACCACGAACTCATCGAAGCCGCAGCGCAGGTCGCCCGCACCCGCTGCCGGGGCGACAACCACACCATGGCAGCCGCGGCCCGCGCCCGGGACGGCCGGATCATCACCGCGGTGAACGCCTACCACTTCACCGGAGGCCCCTGCGCCGAGCTGGTCCTCATCGGCACGGCCGCCGCCCAAGGCGCGTACGAGCTGGACACGATCGTCGCCGTGGGCGACCGCGACCGCGGGGTCGTCCCTCCGTGCGGCCGGTGCCGCCAGGTCCTCCTCGACTACTTCCCGACCATCGGAGTCATCGTCGGCGAAGGCGACGGCATCAGGACCGTGCAGATCACCGACCTGCTGCCCGAGACCTATGTCTGGGCCGACCACCAGATCGAAGCCGGGTGAACCACGCCCGACGCCGTACGTTCGTCAGGGTCGGCCGTCGGCAGGGAGACCCACCCCGCCCAGGACGGTGAGGTCCGTGCGGTGCGGCGCGGTCGACAGCAGCGCGAGGACGTCCGCGGGGGTGGGACCGTCGGGGGTCGGCGGAGCGGCGAGGGCTGCCTGCGCACTGGCGTCGTCCCGCCAGACTTCGGTGACACGCACGGTGTCCGGATCGGCCGCGTCCTGGCTGATCACGTAGATCTCGCAGCCGGGAAAGCCGTGCAGTCTCTCCGCCACCTCCAGCAGGACGGCGGCGAGTTCGCCGCCTCTGCCTGCGTGCGCTGTCATGGTCATCAGTCTGCCGATCATGCTCAGGCCAGGGTGGTGATGCAGAACGGGTGGCCTGCGGGGTCCAGCAGGACCCGCCACCGGTCGGGTTCCGGCTGGACCGTGGGCTCGACGGCCCCCAGGGCGAGGAGACGGGCCTGAGCGGCATCCAGGTCATCGACCCCCAGTTCGATGTGGGCCTGCTTCTCCTGGGAGGGGTCGGGCCAGGTGGGACGCCGGTAGTCGGCCAGGCGGTTGAACCCCAGTCCGGCCGAGCCCTCCTGGCCGAGCAGGATGAAGTCGTCGGTGGAGTGGGCGACGGGGAGTCCAAGGGCCTCGCCGTAGAAGCGGGCCAGTTCGGCGGGGTCCGGGCAGTCGAAGGTGACGGCCGCGTAGCGGATCGCGGGTGCGGATGTCTTCGTAGTGCTCATGGGGCAGACGCTATGACGGGACCAGGACAGATTCGGTCCTGGTCATGCGGGACACTTCACGATGTGATCAGCACTTCGGCCCGTCTGCTGCGACTTGTCTCACTGCTGTCCGCACGACCCTCATGGACCTGCGGTGAGTTGGCCGACCAGATGGGGGTCACCGAGCGCACGGTGCGCCGCGACGTCTCCAGACTCCGGGAGCTCGGCTACGGAGTCGAGTCCGACCCCGGGCCGTGGGGCGGTTATCGCCTCAGGGCCGGTAACCGGGTGCCACCGCTCATCCTCGATGACGAAGAGGCACTCGCCGTGGCTGTCGGGCTGCGCGAGGCGGCACTCAGCGGCGTTCTCGGCGGCGACCAGGCAGCACTGTCCGCACTGTTGAAATTGCGGCAGGTCCTTCCGCCGCGGATCGCGGACCGACTGGGGGAGATGGACGCAGCCTTCGTGCACACCCCCAGGCCGGACGAGCCGCAGATCGCGCCCGCCATGCTGCTGGAACTGGCCACCGCGTGCCGCCGGGGCGAGCGCACCCACCTGTCGTACCGCGACAGGACAGGGGAGGCCACCACCCGGGACGTAGACCCCTACCGCCTCGTGCACACAGGACGCCGCTGGTACTTCGTCGCCCGGGACGTGAAGCGGGACGAGTGGCGGACGTTCCGGGCGGACCGAGTGGCTCACCTGCGGCCAACCGGGCAAGCTGCGGAAATCGTCGACCCGCCCGACCCGGTACTGCTCGTCTCCCGGTCCATCGCGACCGGCACCTACCCGTTGTATACGACCGTCCGTCTCCCGTTGCCCATGGACCAAGCACTGCGGCTGGTCCCGCCGACGGTCGGTACCCACCGTCCGGACGGCCCCGACGCCACCATCGTCGACATCGGCGGCCCCGACGCGGACGGACTCGCCCGATACCTGCTCAGCCTGGCCACCCCCCTACGGGTCCTGTCCCCGGACGAAGTGCGCGAAGCCCTGCTGCACCGCACCCGCGACCTGTGCGCAGCCAATGACGTACTGCCGGTGAAGGGCGACCACAGCGATCAGAAATGAGACGGAGTCGCACCAGTACGGTGGGACCGCTCGCGCGGTTGCGCGGCCGGGAGGGGTTTCGCCAGGGGGGCAATCAGGCATGGCAGAGGGGTTGGCTCAGTGGGGGCCGGAGCATTTCATGACGCGGGCATGGGAGCGACATCGCGGCCTGGTGCCGGAGAACGGCGTGGGAAGGGTCATCGCACAAGGGGGGTTCGAGCCCTGCCTACTGGCCCTTCTGCGGCTGTCGGTGGGTACGGACCGGGGCACCGATCTCACCAGCGGCTGGTTGCTGAGGGCGCTCGCCCGCACGGGCTATTTGGTCCGCGCGGTCGAGTTGGCGTACACGATCAGCGACGAGCTCGACCAGGGTAAGGCGCTTCTGGAGCTGGTGAAGGCTGCGGCGGGCGCGGGAGACCTGTGCGAGGCTCAGGCGCTGGCCGAGTCGATTCCCCTGCGTCAGCTGCGGGACGAGGCACTCGTCGCCCTCGTGCCGGCGTGGGCCCGCGCCGGCGAGCGCGACAAAGCCGTCGCCGTGGCGGAGAGGATCCGTTACCCGCACCGTTGGGGAAGGACCTGGGCCCTGTTGGCGAAGGCGGCGGTGGACAGCGGCGACATCGACGAGGCGCGCAGGTTCGCCGCTCGCGCCGAGGAGAAGGTCGGCTCTCACGCCGTCGAGGGGACGGAACAGGTGCTCGCCCTCCTGGTGGAGGTGGCCTTCGCCACCGGCGACCACGACCGGGCCGCCGTACTCGCCGACCGCGTCGAGGACCTCACCCGGTCCCGCGGCTCGACACAGTGGTCCAAGGCACCGTCGCTGGCAAGGGTGCTGGCCCGCGAGGCGCTCGACGGAGACCTCGACCGGCTCGACGCTCTCCTGCGCCCGCCCTCCGGACCCGCCGTCGAGGAAGCGGACACCCTGTGCGGGTGGGCGCTCGGCGAGGCGGCCGGCCAGGACACGGCCAGGGACACCGACCAGGACGCGAGGCTGGAAGAGGACTTGGACGAGTCCGTCACTCGTCCGTTCCCTGCCAGAGCCCTGTTCGGAGCCTGGGACCTGGCATGTGTGCTGGATGCGGTCGCCGAAAGCGCCGACCAGGACGTGCCTCTGGCTATGGCCCTGTCCCTGGCCGACCGGGCCGAGACATTGCTGGAGAACGGTGACGGCCGTGATCACGACATTCTGCTGAGGTCCGTGACACTCCTGCTCGCCCGGCACGGGCAGGCCGAGCGGGCCATGGCCCTTGCCGGCCGGCTCGACCCCGATGTGCGAGGGGGGCGGCAGGCGGAGATCGTCGCGGAACTGGCCCGTTCCGGTGACACGGAGACGGACACGGACAGGGGCACGGGCAGGGGCACGGGCAGGGGCACGGGCAGGGCAGCGGCGCTCGTCCAGTCGATCGACGACCGCTGGGCACGGGACAGGGCACTGGTCGAAGTGGTCCGGGAGCTGGCGCGGCGCGGAGAGACGGGCCGCGCCGAGACGCTCGTCCAGTCGATCGACGACGGTTGGGCGCGTGGCGAGGCGCTGGTCGCGGTCGTTCGGGAGACAGCTCGCCACGGCGATCCGGGCCGGGCCGAGGCACTCACCCGCTCGATCGCGTACCGCGCGACCCGAGCCCGCGCAGTGGCCGGACTCGTGGAGCTGTCCGAGCCGTTCCGCGCCCGAAGGCTTGCCGCGCAGGTCGTGGTCCTGGACGGCTGGGCCCCTGTTCTGGAGGCCTTGGAGCGGATCGTGCCTCGCTCGGCGGCAGTGGTCGTCGATCGGATGACGAGCTGAGCAGAGGGCTGCCGGACACCGAGCCGCCCCCGGATTGTCAGTGCCGGCTGCGAGACTCGTTCCATGATTCCGAAGCTGCCCTTGCACAGCTCCCGTTGGAGTGAGCTCGACGGTGTGAAGGTCCAGGAGGTGGAGGTGCTCCTGGAGCAGTTGGCCTCCGCGGCCGACACCGGGAGCGGCGATGCATGGAGGCAGACCTGGACAGACCTGACCGGCGGTCTGGTGGACGACGGGATCGTCTCCGACGGCGCCTACGCGGCTCTGCCCCATCTCGTCGAGGCGGCAGCGGCCCTGCCGCCGGAACAGACCGTCGACTTCTGGGTGGACCTGGGATTCCTCGTGACCGCCGATCACCGACCCGCCGTCCCGGCCGACCTGGAGGAGGGATTCGGCGCGGCACTGCTCCTGGCCGAGCGGGCGGCCATCCGGAGTCTTCTCGCCGCCGATACTCCCGCGCAGGTCTGCGCCCACCTCGCGCTCTCCTGCGTGGCCTTCGCCGGCCACCACACGGGCGAAGCGCTGGGACGGTTGCTGGATCCCCGGGAAAACGGCGTCCTGTTGGTGTGCCCCGGGTGCGAGAGCGACACCGAGATCCCCGAGTTCGTCGTCGTGGACCCGGCCCGTCCGCCCTTCGGGGCACCGGAGCCGCCTGATCCCGCCCAGATCCGGTCAGGCAGGCATCCCTGGGGCGAGGTCGCCGCGGCCCTGCGGGAGGAGGCCCTGGGGGAGGGCTGGGAGCCATTCCTGCGGGTGGCACGCGGGGTCGCGGTGGCGGGGGTGTCCCCCGAAGCGCCGGGACAGGCCGTCCTGTGCCTGGTCGCCGGCCTGGTCGCGGTCAGAGGCGTCCCACAGCCGGACGCAACGGAACTGGCCCGCCAACTGATGTCGCTCACCGGACACTTCCGCTGCTGGGACTGCGAGCGGACATGGACGATCGCCGACGGCCTGGCGGAGAACCCGGACGGCGCGCACCCCCAGAACCCTGCGACGGAGGCGTGGACGGACTTCGACGGTTCGGCTGCCGTGGCGGAGGCGGCGGCGCCCGGACGAACGGGTGGAGCGGCGGCGACCAGGCTCCGGCAGGAGGGGAACGTGGTGCTGTCGGCCGACGGCACACCCTGGGGCCGTACAGCGGTGTTCCGCGATTCCGCGCCCGGTTCATCCGGAGGTGTCAGCGCACTGGCGGTGGTGTCCCGCCCGGGTCGGCCGACGCTCGTGGCCGGTGCCGGGGACCGGGGCGTGGTGTGTCTGTGGGACGTGGCCGACGGCCGGCTCGTCCATGACCCGCTGCCAGGACATGCTGACCGTATCCGCTCGATGACGGCCCTGCCCCTGCCCGACGGACGCGTCCTCCTGGCGAGCGGCGGCGACACCGGGACGATCGCCCTGTGGAACCCTGTCACCGGGCTGCCGGTTCGCGAACCGGCCGGCGACTGGCCCGGCGGGGTGACCGGGATGTGTACCGCGACCCTCCCCGACGGCCGCACCCTGCTCGTCACCGCCACCCCCAGAGGCGCGGTCCGGCTCTGGGATCCGGACACCGGTGTGTGCGTCGGGCGCCTCAACCCCTACGGCAGTCCGATCCGGTCGATCGCGGCCGTCCCGATCTCCGCCGGGCACACGCTGATCGCGGCGTCGGACACCGCGGGCCGTGTTCATGTGTGGGATCCAGCCGTCGACGACCTCTGGGACTCGGGCGCGGCCGTGCAACTGAGCGCACATGCGCTCGCCGGCGCCGACCACCGTGCGGCAGCGGTGGCGGCCGTCCCCGCACCCGAACGAACCTTGCTGGCCACGGGGGACGACCGAGGCGTGATCATGCTGTGGGACCTTGCCACCGGTGCCCCGGTCGGCGAGGGTCTGCCCAGCTCCACAGGCACCGCCGGCCTGCCGGTCATCACCGCCGCCACCCTGCGCGGCGGCCGCACGGTCCTGGTCACCGGCACCCGTGACGGGCACCGACTGAGGGTATGGGAACCGCAGACCGGCGCGGTGGGGCACATCGCCCTCGATGTGGCGCTCACCTGTCTGGCCACCGCTGGTCCCGACCTGATCGTCGGACACGACAGCGGAGTCCTCAGGCTCCCGCTCACCAGACAGTGAACGCGTTCCGCCGCGGCCGGGCGGCGGACACGTCAGACCGGTGAGTCCTCAGGCTCCGGCGTCCGTTCGGGATGGTCCGTCGTCTTCGAGGCCAGTCGTTCCGTGATTCCCCGGAAGGCCGCCCACGTCAGGAACAGGATCCCGTCGGCGCGCCGGCCCGTCGACAGGGGGATCTTCCCCTTGGGATCCATGGTGACGGTGATCGTCCGGCCGACCTTCACCTTTTCACCGTTCGTCCCCTGGTCGACCCAGTAGCTGTCGGCCACCGTCGCCCGCAGTTCCCGACCGCGGGCATGCAGCGTCCGCTGGTCCAGGCCCGAATAGGCTGCGTATGCGCCCGTCCAAGGTGGAGGGACGTGAAGCCGATCGCCGGGGCGCGCCCGGTGCGATCGTCGGTCGGATTCTTCGCGGGGCGTTGTCCGCTTGTCAGATGTCCTGGGCGGGGAACGCCTCGTCGACGGCGCGTCGGAGCGTTTCGCGGACGGCCTTGGCGTTGTCGAGTTCGGCCGCTTGGAACGCGCCGTCGTGGAGCAGGACGAGGAGCCGGGCGGCGTGGTCGGGGTCGGGGTGGCCCATGTCCGCCGAGAGGTCGCGAAGGACACCGAACAGCCAGGTGCGCTGGTCGTCGATCACGGCGCGTACCGGGTGGGTGCGGTCGGGGTACTCGGCGGCGGCGTTGAGGAACTGGCAGCCGCGGAAACCGTCCTCCAGGGTCGAGTCGCCGAGGACGGACATCACGGCGCGGAGCGCCTCGCGCGGCTGCTTGCCGTCCCGGGCCTGGGCGACGGCCTCCCGGATCTCCTTCGCGGTGGCGGTGAGATAAGCGGAGACCAGGTCGTCCTTGCTGGGGTAGTGCCGGTAGAAGGTGGCGCGCGTGACCTTGGCCTCGGTGACGAGGCGGTCGATGCCCACGGCCTGGATGCCCTCGGCGTAGAAGAGGCGGGACGCGGTGCGCAGCAGTCGGTCCTTGGGGTGGAGCTCCGGGGCGGTCGTCATGCACCCAGCATAAAGAAAGACCAGTCGTTCTCGAATGCCGCCCCCGTCGTGTTGCAGCCCTCAGGGAGAACGACTAGTCTCTCTCCCAGAAAGACCGATCGTTCTCCCTGAGAGGAATGACCCATGAGCACCACCCCCACCATCGTTCTCGTCCACGGCGCCTTCGGCGACTCCGGCATGTGGAAGGGGGTCATCACCAAGCTCCAGGGACAGGGCTACACCACCCTCGCCGTGGCGAACCCGCTGCGGGGCCTGGAGTCCGATGCCCAGTACGCCGCCACCATCGCCAAGTCCGTGGACGGCCCGGTCGTCCTGGTCGGCCACTCCTACGCCGGCGCGATCATCACCCGCGCCGCCCGCGATGCCTCCAACGTCGAGGCCCTGGTCTACGTCGCCGCCTACCAGCCCGACGAGGGCGAGAGCGCCCTGGAGAACGCCGCCTCCCACTTCCCTGGCGCCAAGATGGGCCCGGGCGTCACGTTCTCCTTCGAGCACGAGGGTGAGCCGGAGCTGCGGGTCCTGGCCGAGCACTACCAGGACGTGATCGCCGGTGACCTGCCCACGGAGGTCACGGACGTCCTCGCGGTGACCCAGCGCTCGGTGACGGTGAAGGCCCTGACGGACAAGGTGTCCGGCACCCCTGGCTGGCGCACCCTGCCCTCGTGGGCCGTGGTCGCCACCCAGGACCACGCCATCCCCGGCCAGGCCCAGGAGTTCATGGCGGAGCGCGCCGGATCGCACATCGTGCGTGTCGCGGCCTCGCACGCGGTGTCCATCTCGCAGCCCGACGCGGTGGCCGACCTGATCATCGAAGCGGCCAAGTCCTCCCGCTGACCAACCCCTACCCCACCGCCACCGCCACCGCCACCCCACGGGCCGGGTGGCGGTGGCGTGCAACGGGCTGCCCCGGGAACCGTCGGCGGCGAGATGTTTCGCGGCCCGGTCCGGGTAGAGGCTGTTCCACGGCGAGCACTACGGCGTTCAGCGCCAAGCCGAGCACGCCGAGCTGGTCGCTGACGTCGCCGGCCGTGGTCGTCCACCACGGGTACGACCGACTTCACACCCTGAACAGAGCCGGCGGGCGCCTCCTGTGGTCATTCGAGGACGCGGCACTGACGCTCGTGGCGAGGCCCGGCGCATAGGGCGAGACTGCTAGGCAATCGGGTGTACAAACCCGGCCAGCTGGCGGGATAGCGGCGGGCATCGCTCAGGGGGGCACCAGCCGGTGACTTCGCCGGGACGTGCCAAAGCACCGCACAGCAGCATCGCCCGCCAGCTCACGCAACGGCATTGGGCCTCGGCCGCCTTCCTCGGATCGCCTTTCCGTGGCGGCCCCGTCGTATCGGGCGGCTGGACCGCGCCACTGCTTGATCTTGTTGATGTGGTCCTGACCGGCCGATGGGCCGGGGCACTCGTCACCAGGCCATGACCTCGGGGAATGCGGGTGCGTCGCCTGCCTGCCGGGGCATGACGACGAAAGCGAGCGGGCGGCAGCGGCTGTCGGCGGTGAGGTGGATCTCTTGGTCCAGCGGTGAAGCCGATCACGGAAGCGCAAGGGCCGGCTGTGTGAGGCGGAAGCCTGCCGCCGTTCCCGGTCCGTCATTCCTCAGGTCGGACCGGCTCTTCCCCGTGCGGCTGGGCCGCTGCTTCGGCCTCCCCGTTTCAGTCGGGGTGAATGAGCCGGCTTTCGTAGGCGAAGACCACGGCCTGTGCGCGGTCGCGGAGTTCGAGCTTTTGAAGGATGCGTCCCAGGTGGGATTTCACCGTTGCCTCCGCGAGGTGCAGCGTGGCCGCGATCTCCGTGTTGGACAGGCCGCGGGCCACCTGGACGAGTACCTGGCGCTCGCGGGCGGTCAGCCGCTGCAGACGCTCTTCCCGCCGGCCGTTGCCGGCGCCGGGAATGTGGGCGGAGAAGCTCTCCAGCAGGCGGCGGGTGATCCGGGGGGAGACCACCGCGTCTCCAGCGGCGACATGGCGAATGGCGGTGAGAAGGTCCTCGGGCCGTGTGTTCTTCAGCAGGAAGCCCGATGCGCCGGCCTTGAGTCCGGCGAAGGCGTATTCGTCGAGGTCGAAGGTGGTGAGGATGAGCACTCTGCTCTGAGGTGAGACCCGGATGATCCGTCGGGTCGCCTCGATCCCGTCCGCTCCCGGCATACGGACGTCCATGAGTACGACATCGGGGCGCAGTTGGCGGGCGAGACGGACGGCTTCGTCGCCGTTCGCGGCCTCGCCGACCGGTTGCATGTCCGGCTGGGCCTCCAGCACCGTGGTGAAGGCCATGCGCAGCAGCGCCTCGTCGTCGGCGAGCAGGACGCGGATCGTCATCCGGACACGTCCGCTCCACCGTCGAGTTCGAGGCGCGTATGTACGCGCCAGCCGCCGCCCGGGAGCGGTCCGGCGTGGAGGGTCCCGTCGTAGGCGCCCGCCCGCTCGCGCATGCCGGGGATGCCGTGCCCGGACGGGGCGTCGAGAGGTCGCGTGCCGGGTCCGTTGTCGGCGACGTCAAGGGTGACGGCCTCGGCCAGGCAGCGGATCCGGACCTCCGCGTGGGTGCCGGGGGGTGTGTGTTTGAGAGTGTTGGTCAAGGCTTCCTGCACCAAGCGGTAAACGGTCAGTTGTGCCGTGGAGGACAGGCGAGTGGGGTCGCCCTGGATCTCCAGGAGGGTCGGCAGCCCCGCAGCACGCGTCTGGTCGGCCAACGCCTCCAACTCGGCGATGCCGGGCAGCGGGTGACGCTCCGCGTCTGCTTCACCCGCCCGCAGGATACCCAGCGCGCGCCGCATGTCGGTGAGAGCCTGCCGGCCCGTCTCGGAGATCTGCGCCATCGCAGCCGACGACTTGTCGGCCGACCGGGCGTAGGCGGCGGAGTCCGCCAGCGCGACCATCACGGAAAGGTTGTGGGTGACGATGTCGTGCATCTCGCGGGTGATGCGAGCCCTCTCCTCGGCCACCGCCAGCCGCGCCCGCTGGTCCCGTTCGCGTTCCAGGTGCGCCGCCCGCTCCCTGAGGGCGCGCATATGCGCTCCGAGTGCGGCGGCAGCGGCAGCCAACGCGGTCAACGTGAGGGCAGTGATCGCGAAGCGGCCATCGGGCGCCCACCGCAGGCAGGCCAGCAGTATGCCGCCCTCCACAACGGCGCCGGCCGCCGGCAGGTGGCGTCGGGCCGAGTGCGCTGCCACCGTGTACAAGGCCACCAACAAGGCGATGTCCGCAGGCAGTTGAAAGGCCAGCAGCCACTGGGTGAACGCCGCGGCGGCCACGGCGCAGAACACCGCCCAGGGAGCGCGGCGGCGCCATGCCAGAGGCAGCAGAAGCATGGCGCTGACCGTCACCGGCCCCGGTTTTCCGGCCAGCGCGGACAGCGTCGCCAGGAACAGCAGGAACGCCAGCAGCGAGTCCCATGCCAGGGGCGGTATCCGGGAACAGGCGCGCAGCACGGCGTGCATCGGCCGCATGAACGGGACCAGGGCGGCGAATCGGGCGCGTCTCATCGGGTGTCGACTCCTGGCAGGGATACCTCGGGGTGTTCGGCGGCGGAGTATTCCATCGCCTCGGCCGCCCCCGCTTCCCTCACCCGTCTCGCCGTTTCAGTACGACGGCGGCACCGGCCAGGACACAGGCCGCATACAGGCAGAACAGGATGAAGCCACTCCATGGCCCCACCATGGAGGCGTCGGGGTGGAGCACCGTGAGCGTACGTCCGGCACTGCTCGGCAGGTACGGGAAGAGGTGTTCTGCGACGGGGGCAGGCAGCAGTTGGGTGAGGACCGGCAGGATGAACAGCACCGCCAGGACCGTGGTGATGCCCGCAGCCGTGTTCCGGGTCAGCATGCCGATCGCCACACCGAGCACAGCGAGGACGGTGAGGTACAGCGCGGTGCCGAAAACGACACGGGCGACCCCGGGCGCCTCCAGCGACGTGCTGGTCACTCCCCGGGAGGACAGGATCGACTGGCTCACCAGGAAGGCCGTCAGGCAGGCGGTCGTCATCAGCGTCCAGACCACTGCGGCGTATGCGACGGCCTTGGCCCACAGAACCGGCAGCCGGGACGGCACCGCCGCCAGTGTCGTACGGATCATGCCCGTGAAGCCGTCGCCCTCGCCGTCGGTGAAGGCCGAGACCAGGGGGCCGAATCCGATGACGGCTCCCACGGCGAACGTCATGGTGAAGAACGTGGAACGCAGCGTGCGGGGTTTGATCCACTCGGAACGCAGCACTCGGCCCTGGGTGACCCGGCCCCGGGCGGTGCGGAGACGGGTGACGGATGGCGTGCTCATCGTGAACGTCCTTCGGTCTGTGGGCCGGACCGTTGCGGGGCCGGCGTCCCGTACTCGACGGCGTCGCGAGTGAGGCGCATGAACGCCTCCTCCAGGGACGCCTCCTGCGGAGTCAGCTCGCTGAGGGCGATGCCGTGCGCGGCGGCAACCTGTCCGATCTGCACGCTGTCCAGGCCGGTGACATGCAGCCTGCCCGTCTCGCCCGAGGACACGGTCACTCCCGGTCCGGCCAGGAGAGGGCGCAGCCGCAACGGTTCGGCGGTGCTTACCGCTACCGCGTCGTGCGAGGCGCGGCGGGTGAACTCCGCAACCGACGTGTCGGCGATCAGCCGGCCTTGTCCCATCACGATGAGGTGGTGGGCGGTCAGCGCCATCTCGCTCATCAGGTGGGAGGAGACCGGCACCGTGCGGCCCTCCGCGGCCAGCGACCTCAGCAGGTTGCGGATCCACAGGACGCCTTCGGGGTCCAGGCCGTTGACCGGTTCGTCGAGGATGATCGTGGCCGGATCGCCGAGCAGGGCCCCCGCGATCCCGAGCCGCCGGCCCATGCCGAGCGAGAAGCCGCCGGCCCGCTTCTTCGCGACCTGCCGCAGGCCCACGAGGCCGATGACTTCCTCGACCCTGCTGCGCGGAATGCCCGTCGTCGCCACCGCCAGCAGGTGGTCGAAGGCTGACCGACCGGTGTGCACGGACCGGGCCTCCAGCATGGCCCCGACCTCGTGCAGCGGTGCGCGGTGGTCTTCTCCCCGTAGCGTTTGGTGAGCGCCTGGGCCGTGATCATCGTGCGGTGCCTCCTCGGAGCTGATCGGTTCGACGGCGCCTCACGCTAAGTCCCGCAACTCGCCGACCACATGAGCCCACCGTCGGAAAGCACCGCGTCGCGAGTGCGCCTCAAGGAGGACTCTCCGTACCCACCCCAGGGGCAAAGACGGCCGCTGACCTGGGCTCGCGTCGCACAGGACGCCGCCAGCAGCCCGGGAGTCATCCCCCAGTCGTACACGGACCTGGCGACGAGGTGGGACTCAACCGCCAAAACCCGCAGGTCACAGTCCTGGATGAGGCATTCGGCAGAGGGCGTACGGCGCGGTGGGGGCGGCCGGTGAAAGGGCGACCGGGAGCTGATGTGCGGGTCCGGCCACGCGATCTAGGTTCTTCTGACGACAAGCGGCGCGGCGCCGAACCGCTGTCGGTCCAACCCTGGAGAGCCGTAAGGAGAACTCATCGTGCGCGTACGGAGAACCGTGGCCGTGGCTGCCGCGGCGGCCATGACGAGCGCTTCCCTGATCACTGGGTGCGCGCCCCGGACAGGAGCAGCATCCACCCATGACGGGCCCGCCCGGTTCCAGCACCAGAAGGTGGTCTGGCACGGCTGCAAGAGCGGTCCGAAGGACACCATGGGCGAGGAACTGGACAAGGCCGGCGCCCAGTGCGGCGAGGTCACCGTGCCGTTGGACTACCGGCACCCCGATGGCCGGGTCATCAAAGTGGCGATGTCGCGGCTGCGGGCCACCGATCCCGCCCACCGGCACGGCACGCTGCTCTACAACCCCGGCGGCCCCGGCGTGCCCGCCATGTACCTCGCTCTCCGACTGCGCCGGGCCGAACCCGTGCTGGCGGCACGTTACGACGTGATCGGCATGGACCCCCGGTTCGTCGGCCGCAGCACGCCCCTCACCTGTCACTGGCCGAACGTCAGCATCGGCTCCGCCGGACCCGACCGCAGCACGTTCGAGAGAACCGTGCGGCTGTCCAGGGACCTGGCGACCCGCTGCGCCCCCCACCGGTCCGTCCTGCCCTTCGTCTCCACACGCAACACCGCCCGCGACATGGACGTGATCCGCGCCGCCCTCGGCGAGAAGAAGCTCAACTACCTCGGTTCCTCCTACGGCACGTATCTGGGAGAGGTCTACCTGGAGCTCTTCCCGCACCGCGCCGACCGCGTGGTCCTCGACAGCAGCCTGGATCCCGACCTCTACGGACCCGACCTGACCCGTACGAGCGGGTCGGCCGTCGGCCGCGCTCTACGGCACTGGGCGGCCTGGGCGGCCCGCCGCGACAGCCGCTACCACCTCGGCTCCACCGCCACACAGGTACTGAACGCCGTCAACGACCTCAACCAGACCGTCGGGCGCGGTCCGATCCGGGTCGGCAGCCACACGGTCGACAGCCACGTGCTGCCCCAGCTCCTGTGGAACGTCACCGCAGGGGACGACGAAGAGGCATACTCCGGCTACTCCGCCGATGTCCGGGTGCTGACGACGGCCGCTCGCGGCACCAGGGTCACCCCCACCCGAAGACTCGAGCAGACCCTGACCGGACTGGCCGCACCGGACACCGACGGAACGTTCAGCGTCCAGACCGCGAGCCAGTGCGCCGACCGGGCAGCCTCCCGCGACCCGGAAGCCTACTACCGCGACATCCAGGCACACCGCACCACCGAGCCCGTCTTCGGGCCGCTCACCCGCACCGTGACTCCCTGCTCCTTCTGGCCGACGGCACCCGCGGAACCGGCCACCGAGGTCCGCACCAACGCGCCCGTCCTGATGGTGGGTGCCACCGGTGACCCGGCGGCCGTCTACCAGGGCCAGCTGGCGGCGCACCGGGATCTGCGCGGTTCGCGCCTGGTCACCCTGCGCGGCGCCTTCCATCACACGGTCTACGCGGGCCTCTTCGCCCCGAAGAACACCTGCATCGACAACACGGTCAACACGTACCTGAGGGACGGCATCCTGCCCCCGAGCGATACGACATGCCAGATCAGGTGACAAGGAGGAACAGGCATATGAAGTGGGGCCGTTCGGCGACATCGCACGTACCCGAAGACGGTCGGACAGCGCATCCCGGCGAGGCGGCTTCCGACGACATCAAGGACCGGGTGGGAGAGCTTTTCCAGAAGGCACGCACGCTGATGGCCGCCGGACGGCCCGCCGAAGCGGCCCCCAGGCTTCAGGAGGCGCGGGAGCTGATGTACGTGCTGGTGGAGCGGATCCCCGGCGATGTGGAGGCCAAGTCCACGCTGGGCAGCGTGCTGTACGGGCTCGGCTCGGCCCTGCGAAGCATCGACGAGCCCGAACAGGCGGTGGAGGCACTGTGGGAGTGTGCCGAGATCTACGAGGAGTTGGACGGGCTCGGTGAGCCGGGCATGCGGGCCCGGGCCGCCGATGTCCACGCGCGGGCGGCGCAGGCACTGAGCGCCCTGGACAACGGGGTGTCGGCGGTGCTGGAGTCGGACCAGGCGGTCGCGGCCTACGTCGAGCTCGGCGCCGACGCCGTCGGCCACCCGCTGTTCCTGGACCTGGCCCGTGTGCTGACGCTCAACGCGCTGGTCATGTTCGTCCACGGGGACGGCGACCTGGCGGTCCGCTCGGCCGACCGGGCGGTCCGCGCCTATCTCTCCCGAGCCGACGAGATCAACGCGGGCTCCTTCGAGGAGGTCGCCGTGCACGGGCGGTATCTGCGGGACGCGGCCGAGGTGGCGGCCCGGGTGCACACCGCCCAGGACCGGCCCGCCGCCGCCCTCGCGGCGGAGGAGGTGGAGGTGCACGCGGCACGGCAGTTGGCCCGCAGCGGATCCCCCGGCGACCGCGCCGCCCTCGCCGACGTCCTCACCCGGCACGGCCTCAGCCTGCAGCGGACCGGCCTGACCGAGGAGGGCGTACACCTGGTGCAGGAAGGGCGTGGGGTCGACCGCGAGGCCGCGGAACACGCCACCCGTGACTGGCGAGGCCCGACCGGGGAGGGCACGGCGGACCATGGCCCCGTTCTGTGGTCGCCTTCCTTCTCCCGCGCGCTGGCCGACGCGGACGCGGTGCTCGGCGGCGACCGGGTGCCGCAAAGCTTGCGCAACCTGGCGGCCGACCCCACGGACGAGACCGCGGCCGTGATCCCCTCCCAGCGCTGCGACGCGCAGCTCGCACCGGTCGTCGCGGGCCGGCTGGCGCAGCTCGCCGTCGCGCTCCTGGCCGACCCGGACCGCTACAGCCCCGAGGACGCCTGCCTGCTGGGCAGGGAGGCCCACTTGCTCTTCGCCGTCGCCTCCCGCGCCGAAGTGCTGTCCCTGCGGCAGCGGTTCGGCGACTTCGGTGTCGACTGGGCGCGGCTGCTGCTCGCTCTGATCCCCGCGTACGAAGCCCAGTCGGACGGCTGGGTCACCGCCCAGGAGCTGGTCAGATGGCTGGACGTGGTCGCCGGGCAGCTCGAACCGTTCGCCGGGCTGGACGAGGAGACCGCCCGGCTCGTCGAGGAGTGCCGCGCCTGCGCAGTTCGGTGACGTCCGTGAGCACCACCGCTGGTGTGCCGCCCGTGCCTGTCTCTGTCCCCGACCCAGACTGTGATCTTCGCCGGCGTTTTCGGGGGCCCGGGGTGACGGGCCAGGACAGGAGGGGGATGCGGGGTGGACCCGTTCGAGGCGTTGGAGGCCGGGGATCCGCGGGAGGTCGGGCGGTACCGGATCGTGGCGCGGCTGGGCGCGGGCGGGATGGGGCGGGTGTATCTGGGCCGTTCACCCGGCGGGCGAGCGGTGGCGGTGAAGGTGGTGCGCCCGGAACTGGCGGAGGACGGTGAGTTCCGGCGGCGCTTCTCCCGGGAGGTGACTGCCGCGCGCCGGGTGAACGGTGTGTTCACGGCGGGTGTGGTCGACGCCGATCCGGACGGGTCGCCGGCCTGGCTGGCGACGGCGTATGTGCCGGGTGTCCCGTTGGGCGACGCGGTGTCGGCCCACGGGCCGTGGCCGCAGGAGCAGGTGCTGGCGCTCGGGGCGGGCCTGGCCGAGGCGCTGGAGGCGATCCACGCGGCCGATGTGGTCCACCGGGACCTCAAACCGTCGAACATCCTGCTCGCTGAGGACGGGCCGCGCGTGATCGATTTCGGTATCTCGGTGGCCGGTGAGGGGACCACGCTGACCAGGACCGGAATGGTGGTGGGCACGCCGGGATTCATGTCGCCCGAACAGCTCACGGGCAAGCCGGTCGGGCCGGCCGGCGACGTCTTCTCGCTGGGGGCTGTGCTGGCCTTCACGGCCACGGGTGCGGGGCCGTTCGGGACGGGCTCGGCGCACGCGCTGGCTTTCCGCGTCGTCTACGAAGATCCCGACCTGAGTCAACTCCCGCCCACGTTACGGACCGTGGTGGCCGGCTGCCTGGCCAAGCGGCCCGAACAGCGTCCGACGGTGGCCAGGCTGCTGGAGCAGTTGACCGACGTCGTCGACGCCACGGCTTCCCAGGCCGTCCCCCACACGCCCACTCAGCCCGGCTGGCTCCCCGAGCCGGTCGCCATCGCCGTGCACGCACGCACCACCGCACACCACCCCCCGGCACCGCCGCCCGGCCCCCTTCACCTCCCCACCCGGCCATCGCCCCGAAGACCCGAGAACCGTGAGCGTTCCGAGAACCCTGAGAGCCCCAAGAACCCTGAGAATCCGGACAGCGCGGAGAAGCAAGGGAACCCGGCTCCCGCCAGTGACGACGACGCCGAGCCCGGCTCGGGACCGACTCCGGCCGCAGGGGCCACGCCCGCGCCGCCCGCGGGCGCCGCGAAGCGTCGGGCCGGGCCGTCGCGCAGGCAGGCTCTCTTCGGCCTCGGGGCCATCACGGCGGCGGGCCTCGGCTTCCTCGGCTGGAAGACCGCTCAGGGCGGCACCACCACCGAAGAGCCCGACGCCGGGACCGGCTCTCGCCCGGGTTCTGATCAGAGTGCCGACCCGTCCTCCGCGTCTTCATCCTCGCCGACGCCCTCCGGCCCCGCCGGTGTGGAACGTTGGAGGTTCGCCACCGGCTATCTCGCGTACGCGTCGCCGACCGTCGCCGACGGCATCGTCTACAGCGGCAGTGGCGCCCCCTACCTGTACGCGCTGGACACCGCCACAGGCGAGCAGCGCTGGACCTTCACCGCCGGTGCCGACGTGAGTTCGACACCGGCTGTCTCCGGCGGGGTGGTCTACGTCGGCAGCGCTGACGGCACCCTGCACGCCCTGGACGCCGGTACGGGCAAGCAGCGGTGGACATTCCCCACCGGAAAGTTCGGAAGCCCGTCGCCGACCGCGATCGACGGCGTCGTGTACGTCGGGGGCCGGGGCGAGATCGTGTACCGCTTGGGCCAGGGAGCCCGCAACGACTACGGGCCCGGCCATGTGTACGCGGTGGACCCCGTAACCGGCAGGCGGCGGTGGACCTTCACCACCCGCAGCTCGGTCGAGGCATCGCCGGCCGCCGCCGACGGGATGGTCTACACCGGCAGTGTGGACGGCACCGTCTACGCGGTCGACGCCGTAACCGGCAAGCAGCGGTGGACCTTCGACACCGGCGGTTACGTGCGTTCGTCCCCGACCGTTGCGCGCGGGGTGGTCTACATCGGCGGCGTCGGCGCCTACCTGTACGCGCTGGATGCCGCGACCGGTCGGCAGCGGTGGAAGTTTCCCCTCGGCGACGGGACGAGTTCACCGGCGGTCCTGGCCGGGGTGGCCTACATCGGGGGCCCGGACGGCACCCTCTGCGCCGTGGACGCCCGCACAGGCGGTCAGCTGTGGCAGTTCCCCATCGGCAAATCCGTGAACTCCCCGGCTGTCGGCGGCGGCACGGTCTACGTCGGCAGTGAGGACCACAACCTTTACGCGGTGGACGCCGCGACGGGTCGCCAACGGTGGAAACGGTCCACGGGCGGTTCCGTTTATGCGTCGCCGACCGTTGCGGCCGGGACGGTCTACGCCAGTAGCCACGACGGCCATCTCTACGCTGTGTGGGCGTAGGGGCGGCTGCCGGCAGAGCCGACGATGTTCCTGGCACCGGGCCAGACGGGAGGAGCAAGAATCGACCAGTCTCCATCACCGTGAGGGTTCTTCCGCTGTCGAGGCCGCAGAAGTCGGGGTCCACCCCCCGGCCGATTCCGGCCCTGCCGTGCCTTCTTCGGGCCGGGCGGTTGTCACTGCTGGTTGTTAGCCTGCCGCCCATGAGTGCAGAAATCGCCCCGGCGGGCTACCGCATCATCAGCGCGGCCGAGGCGGAGGAGCGGTTCGGTGTCTCCGTGGACGTCAGTCATCCGTACCAGGACTTCGCCGACGAGCAGGAGATACGTCTCTACGAGGGCGGTCTGCACGTGACGGGCGGTATGGGGGCCGAGTCCGAGGACGACTGGGTGCCGTACAACACGATCGTGGACGGTGATCTGAGCGTCGGCGGCGACCTGGAGTGGTGGGACTCGGCGAGCGGCAACTTCCTGCTCGTCACCGGAAGACTGCAAGCCCGGCATGTGCTGCTGTCAGGCTGCCCGAGCGTGGTCGTCAGGGGAGACCTCACCGCGTCAGGCACCGTCCAGGGCAGTTACGGCGACGACGGCGGCAGCCTGACCGTCGGTGGCCGCACCCACGCCCAAGCCGTCATCAGCACCCTCTACTTCACCATGCACTTCGCCGAGCAGCCGCAAGCGCTGCTCATCACCGCAGGGCACAGCACCAACTGCCCGGTCGACTTCACCGACGAGGAACTGGACGAACTCGTACTGCCCGAACTCCTCGACAAGGACGGCACGGCCGACTCCCACCGGATCGGCGCCGCGCTCCGCGAAGGGCAGCAGGTCCTGCGTCCCGGAATCCGCCCCAGCCATCTGGCCGCCCTGGACGAACTCGACGCGCTGCTGCCCCGCGCCGAGCAGATCACCGAACTCGACCTCTCCCACCGCAAGCTCCGCCAACTGCCGCCACAGCTCTACGCCTTCGTCAACCTGCGGGTTCTCTCCCTCTCCGGCAACGACGCCCTCGCCGACCTGGACGAACGAATCGGGGAACTGACCGGCCTGGAAGAGCTCAACCTCGCGGGCCTGAGCCTCACGGCTCTGCCGGACAGCATCGGTCGGCTGTGCGAACTCCGCGTCCTGGACGTCTCCGGCAACCACTTCACGGCGCTGCCCGAGCGGATCGGCGACCTGCCCCGGCTGGAAGTGCTGCGGGCCGCCGGCCTGACCTGCCCTGTCCCCGACGCTGTCGCCCGGCTGAGCACCCTCCGCGAGCTGGACCTGTCCCACCTCCAACCGGGTGAATACGACTCCCCGGTCCCGTTTCCTCAGCCGGTGACCCGGCTGCCTGCCCTGCGGCGGCTCACCCTCGCACAGGTATTCCTGGAAACGCTCCCCGACGACCTGCTCGCCCTGGCCACCCTGGAGGAACTGGACCTGCGCGGCTCACTCTCCGCTCTGCTGCCCCGCCTGCCCGACCTGGCGGAGCTGCCGCGGCTGCGGACACTGCGCCTCAACGGCAGCACGCCCTGGTCCTTCCAGCCCGAGCCCGGTCGTGATCTGCTGTCCGTGGTCTGGAACATCACCACTCTGGAACACCTCGAGATCGACCGCTGGGGCAAGAAGACCGTAGGGGGACGGGTCGTGCGCGCGCCGTTCACCACGCTGCCGGACGAAGCCTTCGCCCGCATGCCCCGGCTGCGGCGGCTCGACCTGTCCTTCAACGAACTCACCACCCTGCCCGAATCCCTCTTCCGGCTCCGGCACCTCGAAGCGCTCGACCTGCGGTACACGGTCCTCGACAAGCCGACCACCGACCGCCTGCACGCCGTGTTCCCTGACATCCGGTCGAGTACGACATACGGAGGGTGACCCGACACATGGCCTACCCCGGTACCCTCACCGACGCCGATGCCGCTCTGATCACGAGGACGAGCGAGGAGTGGATGACCGCGGCCAGGTCCACCGGGCGCTGCGACCGCCCCGCGGCGGAGGACGCGGTGGCTGCCTCCTACGCCGAGGCAGGCCTCGTCCCACCGCGGACCGTCGTATGGATGGACTCGCCGTTGGGTGGCGCGCTCGCTGCTCATGCGATCCGCCACGGGGTGCCGGTCGGCGGGCTGCGACGGCTCGTCGTAGGTGCGCTGCCGGACGCCCTGCTGGACCGGGTGGAGAGGCGACTGGTCCAGCAGATCCCGGACCGGCCGGACGAGCCCCGCGATGCGACGGACCCTGACAGCACGATCGACCTGGCCGAACTGACTTCGCAGATGTTCCGCGCGTTCTACGGGCTGGACAGGGCCAGGGAACCTCTGTGGGGCCCGCTGTCGGAACACTTGCAGAGCCGACTGGAGGCGGGGCTCGGCGGCCCCCTCCACGATCCCTTCGGGGTCGTGGAAGCGGACGAATACCTCGGCGTGGAGCTGTGGAGCGAAGTGCTCCAGCGGCTGGGGCCGCTGGAGAGGCAACTCGCGGACGCCCTCGGCGCGAGGGTGGCCGGACATCTGCGCGGGCATCTCCAGCGCCGTCTGCCGGACAGCGTGCGCCGACGACTACGCGCCGAGGTGCGGGACTCCTGGGGTGTGCCGCCCGACCCCGACGCGGTCATGTTCCGGCACAGGTTCGGTGGCTGGCTCGATCCGTGGAGTGGCGCCTACTCCTTCGCGGCCTTCAGCTGTGCCCTCCAGATCGCGGGTCTGGAACCGTCACCACGGCTGGACACGCTCGCCGCTGCCCTGCGCGCGGTCGGCTGGTGGTGGCCGATGGAGGACGCCGTGGTGCTCACCGACCGCCCGACCGAGCTGAGCTTCGACAGAGCGGGCGGGCTCCTGCTGGTGGAATACGCCGATGGCTACCGGGTGGCGGTCTGAGAGCCCTTGCGCTGCCGGCACGGTGACCGCCGCCTCGTACAAGGCCGGGAGCGGAAGGTCTCCCCTTGCACCGCGCGGTCGCACCAGCGGCGCAGGACAGCGCGCGGGGGCTGACGGTGAGGTCAGGGCCAACCGGCTCTCCGACGAGCACCCACCAGCACGCGGAGCGAGCCCATTACCGGCGGTGAAACGGGCCCGCGCACCAACCGGGCACCACGCGCGAGCGCCGCGTCGGCAGTCAGCAGTTCGATCTTGATGACGGCTTCCAGCAGAGCGCCGTGACGGTTCGCGGTCAGGGCGGGTGAGTCCTTGGCGGCCAGCAAGGAAGCGCGGGCTTTTGTGATCTGGTCTTCCATCAACCGCCTTACACCTGGCGATTCGCGGGCCGTCGCGAGGTCTTCTGCCGTCACCGAGAAGCGTTCCAAGGTATCCGCCGGGATACCGATCCGCCCTTCCGTCAGGTCTTCGGCGAGGTCGTTGACGAAGTCCAGCCGCTGGCTGCCATCGATGAACAGCCGGCACCCGGCCCTGAAGTCTCCGTCATCGTGCTCCGGGCCCAGCAGGCATCCGACGAGCATGAAGGCGGGCAGCGAGTAGTCGTCCACATAGGCCTGGTAGTCCGCCTCGGTGGCGAAGGCGGAGGATTCCAGTTCGGTCGTGGCGGTGGACAGGTACTCCTCCACCACCGTCCGCAGCCGCGGATACGCTGCCGTGGTCGACAGCAGGGTGCGGACCAGCGGATCGTCGCTCACCCCGCTGTCCAGCGCCTTGCGGACCTCCCGCTCCCATGATGCCCACGCTGTGACCCGCTGCGACTTCGGACCCGTGTCCAGCACGTTGTCCCCGTGATGCATCACCGCCGTCGCCGCCACGACATGGGGCAACAACGCCTTCGGCAGCAGCAGACGGATGGCGAGATACGAGGCACGCCGAAAGCGCGCCACCAACTCCCGCTGAACGCCGTAGTCCTGCCGCAACAGCGGCTCACGGATCCCCGCAGCGTCCAGGCTCTGGTTCCACACGCTCATGCGCTGATCGTAGGTGAGTTGACTTCGGCGGGAGTGACGGCCGTGGGGACCGGACTCGCGGTGGGCCGGGCGCTGTCGCTACGGCTGTCACAACTCCGTCGGATCTCGAGCGCTCGCTGCCGAGGGCCGGGTGAAGTGGTCCTCGGCTCGGCGGTGCGTCCAGATCACGTCTGTCGTTCCCGATCCGCTCTTCGGCTCGTCCGGCCGGGATCAAGGACCCGGGGTCACCGGCGGCCGCGCAACTTCCGTACCAGCTCCTGGGCCCGGGCGCGGCGGCGTGGGTCCGCCGCGGACCGGCGTACCTGTTCGATCGTGCGCCGGCCCTGCGGACTCCTCACGAACGCCTTGATGCGTGCGACCACTCCGGCCATGCCGCTCCCTCCGCCTGGGTGCTCCGCTCCTGTGAGGCACCTCGCGTTCTCGGCTACCCGGTGAGGGGCGGCGTGCGTCTCCGTACCGGCCCGGTGGCCGAGGCAAGCCGCTGGTTGGCCGGAAATCGTCCATGTCTGCGATAGTCGCCGCCAACTGCACTCGTCAGACAGGATCGCCATGCCCATCACCTCCAAGACGTCGGACCGGCACAGACCCGGCACCGTTCTCCGTGCGACCGTGACCATTGCCTCTGCCGCCGTTCTCGCGGTGGTGCTCGCGGCCTGCAACGGAGACGGGACCTCGACGGCAGCCCCCGCCGGTGGGAAGACCACGACGGCAACGCCGGGCGCCGGCAGCACGGGGACCGGTTCACAGACGGCCGGCGCCAAGCCCGCGGACCAGCCTGCGCAGAGCACGAACAGCAGCGGACCGTCCTCCTCCACGGATCCTCAGCCCATCTCCTCGGCGACGGCTGTGCCGACCGACGCCGGCGGTGGCACGGACGGTGACGACGGCTGCGATCACAAGATGCCCATCTCGCCCGACGAGGTGGCGGTCTACCGCTACACCCCCGAGGGGGGCTCCCTGGGGCTCATCGTCAAGTACGGCAACTGGGGCTGCGCCCCTGCGGACTCCGACGGCGCACCTTTCGAGACGGTGGGCAAGGAGACCTACATGCCCCTGGACCAGGCGGCGTACATCACCGTCACCACGCCCATCGTGGAGAGCACCGAGAACCAGCACATCGGCGTCCAGGAGTTCCTCGACTGGCTGGAGGCCAACCCGGACAGCGGACTGGTGTTCACGTACCATCTGGGCGCCGACGGGGCGATCGATCGCCTGGAGGAGGAGTTCACTCCCTGAGCAGCGGTGCTGCGGCCGCTGTGCGACGGAGGCGCCTCCGTGAGAGACCGGCTTCCCCCGAGCGGCGACAAGTCGCCTGCGTCGTGGGAGGCCGGGAGCCGCGGTGGTTGTGTTCCAGGAGTGGTGCGGTCTCGCCGGTCCGCCGGCGCAGGCCTGGCGGCCGTCCGGACCGGCGGACGGGGAGAGGTCACCCAGGGACGCCGAGCGGCGGATGCTCGAGCACGCGGGGCTTGTACTCGACGAGCTGGATGCGGCCGTCGAAGGTGCGGTGCTCGATCATTTCCAGAGCAACGTCCGGATAGCCGTCGTAGATGCGTTCCTCGCCCGTGGCCCCGGTGATCACCGGGAACATCACGACCCGGAAGCGGTCGACGAGTCCGGCTCGTAGCAGGGACCTGCACAGGCTGAGGCTGCCGATCGTGCTGAGGAGACCCGAGCCGCTCGACTTCATGGCGCGGACCGCCTCGACGGCGTCGTCGCGGATGAGCCTGGAGTTGGCCCACGTCAGTGGCTCCTCGAGCGAGGAGGAGAACACCACCTTGGACGCCTGCGTGAGCGAGTCGACGGACGCTTCTTCTTCGGGCCTGAACTCGTCTTGGCCACTAGGGACCTCGCCTGCGGCGAAGCCCGACATCAGGCGGTAGGTGTTCGCTCCCATCAGGTAGGTGACCTCGGGCTGCTTGCCGAGCCACGCGAGGTACTCCGGGCCTTCGAGGCCCCAGAACCCGGGCCATCCCTCTCCTGATGCGTAGCCGTCGAGGGAGGTGATGAAGTCGACGAGAAGCTCCGACATGGCGGTGTCCTTACCTAGGGTGTCACGAGCTTGGACCGGCCGGGAGCCGCAAACTCATCGGCCACGCTGTGGAGCAACGAGAAAACCCATGACTCTGCCGCAGCCGATCAGGTCGGCGGAGCGGCACTGCTCTGGCTGTCGATCAGGCAGGCGCTGGGCTCGCTGGTGTGGCCCCCGGCCTGGCGGACTTCTTCGAGGTGTACGCACACGCAGACCGGGCGACGATCGGGCGCGCTCGAGGACTGGCCGCTCCGAAGAGTCGTGTCCCTGTTCTCATGGGGCAGGACGGGGAGCGGGACCTTCCCGGCTGCAAGCCGACATGGGACCCGCAGGCCGGGCGGCGCTCGATCGCGTGTTCGGACCCGCTTCGGCCGGTCCTGTCCTGCTTGAAGCGCAGGTGGGTCATGGCCTCGGCACCGGCGTCCACGCAAGGGCCTCGCGCGGGCGTGGCATGTCAGTGGACGCGGTCGAGTCCGAGGCGAGCCGACAGGGCCTCGTGAGTGGTGCCGTATGTCTCCAGGATCCTCACTTCGCCGCGGGAGAGATCGAAGACGCCGTGGTCGGTGTAGACGCGGCTCACGCAGGTCCGCCCGGTGAGGGGGTAGGTACAGGCCGGCACGAGCTTGGGGGAGCCGTTCTTGGTGAAGAGCGTCATCATCACGTAGACGTCCTTCGCGCCGATGGCCAGGTCCATGGCGCCGCCGACAGCCGGGATGTCGTCGGGGCGGCCGGTGTGCCAGTTGGCCAGGTCCCCGTTGAACGCGACCTGGTAGGCGCCGAGCACGCAGACGTCGAGATGGCCGCCGCGTATCATCGCGAAGGAGTCGGCGTGATGGAAGTACGACGCGCCCGCCAGTTCGGTCACCGGCACCTTGCCGGCGTTGGTCAGGTCCGGGTCGATCCCGTCGCCGACGGCGGCGGGGCCCATATGGAGCATGCCGTTCTCGGTGTGCAGGACGATGCCGGAGTCCGCCGGCAGATGGTCGGCGATCCTGGTCGGGTGGCCGATGCCCAGATTGACGTAGGAGCCGGCCGGGATGTCGCGGGCGACGACGGCGGCGAGTTCGTCGGGGGTGAGTGCCATCAGCGGGCTCCTCGGGTCAGGTACTGACGCGGCTGGACCTTCACGACCCGGTCGACGTAGACGCCCGGCGTCACGACCGCCTCGGGGTCGAGGGAGCCGACGGGCACGACTTCGGCGACCTGGACGACCGTCAGGGCGGCGGCGGTGGCCATGACAGGACCGAAGTTGCGAGCGGTCTTGCGGTAGACGAGGTTGCCCATCCCGTCGGCACGGTGGGCGCCGATGAGGGCGACGTCGCCCTTGATCGGGTACTCAAGGAGGTACGTGCGCCCGTCGATGGTGCGCACCTCCTTGCCCTCGGCGAGCGGGGTACCGACCGCCGTCGGGCAGTAGAACGCGCCGATGCCCGCCCCGGCCGCCCGCAGCCGCTCCGCCAGGTTGCCCTGGGGGACCACTTCGAGCTCGACCTTGCCGCTGCGGTAGAGCTCGTCGAAGACGTAGGAGTCGCTCTGCCGGGGGAAGGAGCAGATCACCTTCCGCACGCGCCCGGCCCGGAGCAGCGCCGCCAGGCCGACCTCGCCGTTGCCGGCGTTGTTGCTGACGACTGTCAGGTCCTTCGCGCCCTGCCGGATGAGCCCGTCGACGAGGTCGAAGGGCATCCCGGCCGGCCCGAAGCCGCTCACCAGGACGGTGCTGCCGTCCTCGATCCCGGCCACCGCCTCGTCGACGCGCTCCAGTACCTGCGCCCGGCTCACCGGTCGGCCTCCACGTTCTCCAGCACCACGGCGAGCGCCTGCCCGACGCCGATGCAGATCGCCGCCACGCCGTACCGTTCGCCGCGTTCGGCCAGCACCTTCGTGAGCGTTCCGAGGAGGCGGCTGCCGGAGGCGCCGAGGGGGTGGCCGAGGGCGAGGGCGCCGCCCTTGACGTTCACGATGTCGGGATCGATGCCCCAGGCGTCCACGCAGGCGAGGGCCTGCACCGCGAACGCCTCGTTGAGCTCCACCGCGCCGACCTGGTCCCACTTCACGCCGGCCCGCGCGAGCGCGCGCTCGGCGGCCTCGACCGGCGCGAACCCGAACGCCTGCGGCTCCAGAGCGCAGGCGCCCCGGCCGGCGATCCTGGCCGGCGGCTCGTGGCCGATGATGTCCGCCGCCGCCTCGGAGCCCAGCAGCACGGCCGAAGCACCGTCGTTGAGCGGCGAGGCGTTGCCCGCGGTGATGGTCCCGTCCTTGCGGAACGACGGCTTCAGCGCGGCCAGCTTCTCGACGGTGGAGTCGGCCCGGATGCCCTCGTCGCGGGTGAGTCCGGCGCCGTCGACGGGCACGACCAGATCGTCGTAGAACCCTTCGTCCCAGGCCGCGGCGGCCAGCCGGTGGGAGCGGACGGCGAAGGCGTCCTGCCGCTCGCGCGAGATGCCGAACCGCTCCTGAAGCTGCTCGTTGCACTCGCCCAGCGACACCGTCCACTGCGCTGGCATCCGGGGGTTCACCAGCCGCCAACCCAGCGTGGTGGAGACCGCGGTGACATGGCCGGCGGGGAACGCGCGGTCGGGCTTGGGGAGCACCCACGGCGCTCGCGTCATCGACTCCACGCCACCGACCAGCACGACGTCGGCCTCTCCCACGTCGATGGTCCGCGAGCCGATGATCGCGGCGTCGAGCGACGAGCCGCACAGCCGGTTGACCGTGGTGGCGGGCACGGAGACGGGGAGCCCGGCCAGGAGGCCCGCCATCCGGCCGACGTTCCGATTGTCCTCACCCGCCTGGTTGGCGTTGCCCCACACGATCTCGTCGATCGCGGCGGAGTCGAGACCGGGGACCTTGCCGAGGAGGCCGTTGATCGCGTTCGCCGCGAGATCGTCGGGGCGGACGCCCGCGAGAGCGCCGTTGAAACGCCCGAACGGTGTGCGTGCGGCGGCATAGACGAAAGCTGTCATGCCGACCACGTTAGGCAGCCGCCTTGATACGGTGAAGGACCAATATCCGACCTGATTGAGATGAGGCACGTCTTAGTGGTTCATCTGCGTCACCTCACGTACTTCGTCGCCGTCGCCGAGGAGCGTCACTTCGGCCGCGCCGCAGACCGGCTCCACATGGCACAGTCGCCGCTCTCGCAGGCGATCCGCCAGCTGGAGTCGGAGCTGGGGGTGAAGCTTCTGCACCGCACCACGCGCCGCGTCGACCTCACCGACGCCGGCCGTGCCTACCTGGACCGGGCACGCGTGATCCTCGCCGACGTCGACGAGGCCGCACACGAGGCCCGTCGGGTCGCGGCCGGAGCAGTCGGTCACCTCGCGATCGGCTGCGTCGGCTCCGCGACCTACAGCCTGCTCCCGGCACTGTCGCGCCACCTTGCGGCCGAACTGCCCGGCGTGGACTTCGCCTTCCGCGGCGAGATGCTCGCGCCGGACCAGGTCGAGGCCCTGCGGGCCGGTGAGATCGACATCGCCCTGCTGCGGCCGCCGGTCGCCGATCTGGCGGTCACCGTCACGCCTTTGAGGCGCGACCGGCTGGTGGTCGCTCTGCCCGCCGACCATCCCCTGGCCCGGCGGAAACAGATCAGGGTGGGGGACCTGGGGCGCAGCGATCTCATCGTCCACTCCGCCGACCGGCGCTCGGTGATGTACGGCCTGGTGCTCGGACTCCTCCGGGACGCCGGCGTCGACCCGCACGTCCGGCACGAGGTCGGCGAGACCTCCACCCTGGTCACGCTCGTCGCCGGCGGGCTCGGCGTCGCCGTCGTACCCGAGCCGGTGACGGCACTGGCACTCGGGGGCGTCACCTACCGGCCGCTGGTCCGCCCGGCCGCGACGGTCGAACTCGCCGTCGCCCACCGCTCCGACCGCACGGAGCCGCACCTGAGACGGGCCGTCGAGGTCATCCGCCGGATGTTCCAGGCCAGCGCCGTACCGGATGGACAACTCAGCAGGAGCGGCATGTAGGCGATCCTGTCACCAGCCACCGACAGCCCCCTGCCACCTGAACCGGCGTCAGCGCTCAACTGGCTGTGACGCCCACGGAGCCAGCCATGGTGACAACAAGTCTGAGTGTGTGACGACTGTCGGATGTTCTCCCACAGGGCCGGAAAACCCAGGCGCGGCGGGCTGCCCTGCCATGTGATGATCCTGCCGGCGCACCGGGGCTGCGGGCGCGTCATTCACGACATCACACCCTGGAGGCAGCAATGAGACGGTTCTCTGCTGGACGCCCCTTACGCCTCAGATCCGGGGCCGCCGTGGCGGTGACGGCCGGCCTGCTGACGGCCGGCCTCGCCGCGCCCGCGTTCGCCGCGGACGCCCCGCCGCAGACCGACCAGTTGTCGATCAACGAGCCGTACGAACGAACGCTGCCGCTCGGCACCGACGGCGGTCGGCCGCAGTCCCGCACTCTGGGCGTCGGCATCTACCACGACAACGAGAACTTCGCAGTGACCAACGGCAGGCTCACCGTCGACGTCTCCGGCCTCACCGGGGTCGCTGAGGTGACGTGGCCGGACAACTGCACGCCGAGCGGCACGAGCGCGGTGTGCGACGTTCCCGTGGTGCCCGCGATCGGGGGCGACTACGAGGACCAGGTGTTCCTGACGGTGCGTGCGGCCGACGGTGCCGGAGTCGGCGCACAGGGCAGGATCACCTACGAGGCCACGGCCACCGGCGGTCCCGACGGTACGCTCACCGCGCCGCTCGAGAGCGCCGACACCACGCTCACCGTCGGCTCCGGGCCCGACCTCGCCATCGATCCCGTCGGCGACATCGCGGACGGTCAGCCCGGCGACGAGCGGGCGATTCCGTTGAAGATCACCAACAACGGCAACGAGAGCGCGGAAGGGTTCACCGTCAAGCTCTCCGCCTCGTACGGCCTGACGGATCTGACCCGGTACGACGCGTGCACCTATGCCACGACGGACGGCAACGACTACGCACCGTCGACCAACGCCATCTGCACGTTCGATCAGGTGCTGGCGCCGGGCGACTCCTTCGAGCTGCCCGAGCCGCTGACGGTGCGACTCGCTCCGCACGCGCTGAACGAGCGGCTCGACATCGATATCGAGCCGGGCGGCGGCGCCCAGGACATCGACTCCCAGAACGACTACGCAATCCTCCAGATCCGCGCGGAGAACACCGCGGACTTCTCCGTGACCGGTGACGCCATCTCCGGCGCGGCGGGCGAGACAGTCACGGCCGAGCTCACGTTCAAGAACAACGGCCCGGCCTGGTTCGGCAACCTCGGTTCCGGTGACCCGGTCGCCGAGGTCCGGCTGATCGTGCCCACGGGCACCAGGGTCACCGGCGTACCGTCCGGCTGCTCCCCGCGAACCCTCGACGGCGGCTACTACCCGAGGCAGACGGGCGCCCCGCGATACGACTGCAACCTGCGGTACTGGGTCCTGGAGGACACCCAGCGCACGTTCGCGTTCTCCGTGCGCGTCGACACCGTGGTGCCCGGCGCGACCGGCGCCGTGAGTATCCATCCCCCGTTCGGCGAGTTCGGCGAGTACCCGTTCGACTTCGACCCGGACGTCACGAACAACACGGCGGTCCTGGCCGTCAACTGACCGGCGCGGGGGTTCGGCCTCCGGGATGGTCGACGACCCCTTGACCCGGTACATGTTCTGCTCACCCGGCCAGGGCGCGGTCGTGTGCTCGGCGCGAAGCGGCTGTGCGTGGTGATGACGCTGTTGGCCGGGGACCTCGCTGAGAGCCCCGGCATCCCGCTGGTGCGAGCGCCTCAGCCGAAGAGCACCTGCTGAAGCAGGTACACGTTGATCCCGGAGATGAGCAGCGCCGCCACCCATCCGACGAACGTCGTCACGCGACGGTTGACCAGATCCCCCATCAGATCCCGGCGGCGGCTGAGCAGGACCAGCGGGACGAGCGCGAAGGGGATCCCGAAGGAGAGCACCACCTGCGACATCAGCAGTACCGTGTCCGGCGGAACCCCTAGCGCGAGGACCGCCAGCGCGGGCGCCATGGTGAGGGCCCGGCGCAGGAACAGCGGGACCCGGATGCGCAGGAAGCCCTCCATGATGACCTGGCCGGAGTAGGTGCCCACACCCGAGGAGGAGAGGCCGGAGGCCAGCAGTGCGGCGGCGAAGGCCAGCGCCGCGCCGCCGCCCACGAGCCGGCCGAAGCCCTCGTGGGCGCTCCCCAGACTCCCGTCGAAGTCCCCGGCCGTGCCATGGAAGACGGCGGCCGCGACACAGAGCATGGACAGGTTGATCAGCCCGGCCAGGCTCAGCCCCGCCACGGTGTCCACGCGCAGGGTGCGCAGGGCGCGCCGGCGCTCCGTGGTCCCCTGCGGCCGCTGCCGCTGCGCGGTGAGAGCCGAGTGCAGATAGATGACGTGCGGCATGACGGTCGCGCCGATGATGCCGATGGCCAGGACCACCGAGTCGGTGCCGCGGAACTCCGGGACCATTCCCGCTGTCAGTCCCGAGGCGGACTGCCCGCCGGCCGCGATGACGGTGTAGGCGAAACCCAGGGCGATGATCGAGAGCAGGAACACGATCGCCAGCTCGAACGGGCGGTGGCCACGCTGCTGGAGGGCCAGGATCGCGAAGCTCACCACCGCGGTGATCAGCGCGGCAGGCAGCATCGGCACTCCGAAGAGAAGATAGAGACCGATCGCCGCGCCCACGAACTCCGCGAGGTCGGTGGCCATGGCCACGATCTCGGCCTGCACCCAGAGCCCCCTGACGACCGGACGGGGAAAGTTGTCCCGGCAGAGCGTCGGCAGGTCCCGGCCGGTGGCCAGGCCGGTCTTCGCGGAGAGGTACTGGATGAACATCGCGACCGCGCACGCCGCGACGAGGACCCACACGAGCAGATAGCCGTGACGGGCTCCCGCCTGGACGTTGGTCGCGAAGTTGCCCGGGTCGACGTAGGCCACGGCGGCGACGAACGCGGGCCCGTAGAAGGCGAACCGTCGCCGGCGTGCGGCTCGGCGGAGTGCGGGGCCCCGCACGAGGGCGGGTGCTGCTGCGGAGGTACCGGTACTCATGTGGGCTCCAGCGGTGCGAGCTGCTCGGACGGTATGTGCGTATGATTGTCATACAAAATTTCCGCGTATGGCAATGGGGGAGCAGCACCCGCAGAGGGGGATCGACGGCCGCCGCACGGCCGGCGCGGACGGTCAGTCGCGGGGTGTGCCGGACCCGTTGGCGTCGAGGTCCGCCAGTGCGCTGAAGGCCGCCTGGTAGGACCGGTCCACATGGGTGCAGCAGGCCCGGACCGCGCGTTCGGCATCGCGGTCGGCCAGGGCGTCGTAGATCGCGCGCAGCTCGGCGCCCGCGACCCGGGCGCGGCCGGGTGAACACAGTGAGGCGCACATCAGTACGACGATCCGCGTCCGCAGTTTGGCCAAGGCGTCCAGCGTGGTCATCACGCCGGCGGCGCGCAGCAGCAGGCCGTAGAAGTTGTCCCGCGCGTGGAGCAGGGCCGCGGGGTCCGGCGGCAGCTCCGCCAGTGCCTCGAACTCCAGCAGGGTGCCGTGCAGCGCCCGCAGCTGGGAGTCGGAGGCCTGCGCGATGAAGCGGCGCACCGTGACCTCCTCCAGGGCGCGTCGTACCTCGTCGATCTCGGCGGCCTCCTCCGGCGAGGGCACACAGACGACGGAGCCCTCGTCGGGGCTGGTCAGCCAGCCCTGCTCGGAGAGGTCACGAAGGGCCTGGCGCACCACGGCCCGGGAGACGCCGGTGCGGGCCATGACGACGTTCACGTCGAGCCGCTGGCCCGGTGTCAACCGTGACCAGCAGATGTCCTCGCGTACCGTCCGCAGGACGCGCTGCCTGGAGTCGGCCAGTACCGCCGCCGACTCCAGACGCGAGTGGGGCTTCCTTGCCCCTGAGCCTTCGTGCTCCACGGCAGCGAGGCTACGGCGACATCGTCATACAATCAATGCCTCGTGTGGCGCCATTTCTATGCTTCTGCGCCGGGACGCGCGGGGGCCTCGTCGATGATCTCGACCCGTTCCAGCAGGCGCGTGCGCAGCAAACGCCGCAGGCGCACGACCGAGTCCTCGTTGAGGTGGTGCAGGGGATCGTCGTACGTCGTGAACTCGACCCGGGCGCCCAGCGCGGCCAGTGCGCCGGCCGTCCGCTCGGCGCGGGGGAGCGGCACGAACTCGTCCTCCTCCGCGCACAGCAACACGATCTCGGTGCCCGGCAGAGCGTTTCCCGGCTCGGCCGGCCAGGGTGCGGCCTCGGGCCCCAGATGGCCACCGGTGTGCAGGAAGGCCCCCGCGCACGAGGGCTGGTCCCGCAGCAGGTACTCGGAGAGCAGACAAGCACCCTGGGAGAAGCCGAACAGGACCACATCCTGGGCGGCCCAGCCCGCGCGGGCGAGGTCGGCGAGGTGGGTCCGCACCGCGTCGAGCGCGTGGTCGAGGTGCGGCTGGTTCGCCTCCAGCGGCTCCATGAAGCCCCGTGGGTACCAGGTGTCGCCGTCGGCGCCGGGGATCACCCACGCGACCCCGGGCAGGTTCACCCGCTCGTACTGACCGACCATGAATCCGGGGCCCTGGCCCCGTCCGTGCACCGCGTACACGACCAGTCCGGCGTCGGCCAGAGGCGCGCCGCGCAGCAGGGGCGGCACGGAGAGATGCGGGTTGCCGGGCCTGACACCGAATGCCGTCGTGTTCATCTCAGTCCGCCTCACTGTCTCGTGGTGGCTCCCCGGCCCAGGCGCGGGTGAGCAGGTCGGTCAGGGCTTCGGCGTCCACCCGGACGGGGTTGTTCCGTGGCACGTACGGCAGGATCAGCCGGGCCGCCTCGGGGATGTCCTCGCGTCGCATTCCGTGGTCGGCCAGGGCGCGCGGGGCGTCGAGTTCCTCGCGCAGTGCGTTCAGTCCCGCCAACGGGGTGGTGCCGTCCAGCGCGGCGGCGATCCGGTGCGCCGTGGCCGGGGTTCCCGGGGCGTTCAGTTCCAGTACGTACGGCAGCACGGTGGCGTGGGTCTGCGCGTGCGGGAGGTCGTACGCGCCGCCCAGTACATGGCAGATCTTGTGGTGCAGCCCCGACCCGGCGGAGGCGAAGGCCACCCCGGACAGGTAGCAGCCGTACAGCGTGGCGTCACGCCCGTCGATGTCCTCCGGGTCCCGTACGACGCGGCGCAGCCCGTCCGCCACCGCCCGCAGACCCTCCATCGCGAGGGCCTGGTTCACGGGGTTGGCGCGTGGGGCCCACATGGAGTCGACACAGTGGGCGATGGCGTTCAGCCCCGAGGCCACCGAGAGGCCGACGGGCAGGGACAGGGTGAGGTGGGAGTCGTACACCACCGTGACCGGGAGGACCGCGTCGTCGACGCCCGTGGTCTTGCGGGAGTCCTCCGTGAGCCCCCAGACGTTCGTGGCCTCGGAACCGGCGTACGTCGTGGGCACGGCGACGATCGGCAGCCGGGTGGTGAGTGCGACCGCCTTGGCCAGACCGGTGGTGGACCCGCCGCCCACGCACACGATCAGGTCCGCGCCGCACTCGGCGGCTGCGGCCCGGGCGGCCTCGGCCTGCTCGACGGGGACATGGGGGCGTACGTCGCTGTGCCGCAGCACCACCGGCAGGCCGGCGGTGACGCGGTCGGCGGTCACGGACTCGGCCGGAGCGGCGATCACCATGACCCTGCGGGCGCCCAGCCGGTCGATCTCCGCGGCCAGATTCCGGGTGGCGCGTCCGTGGCCGAAGACGACGCGCTGGCCGAGCGTGATGTTCTCGAAGGTGAGGCTCACTGTTCGTTCCTGGTGGGAGGTCGGGGGCCCGGGCGCGTCCGGCGCGCCCGGGCACCGGGTGTACGGCGGGATCGTCAGTCGGTCGTGACCGGCTCCAGGCGCGACAGGATGCTCTCGCGCTCGCTCTCGAACTGCGGCGGCAGCATGAAGTTCTTGCCGAGTTCCTCGGGGGACTCGTCGCAGTCCCAGCCGCCGGCGTCGTCCGTGACCGCCAGCTCGAACAGGGCGCCGCCCGGGGTCCGCACGTAGTGGGACTTGAAGTAGGTGCGGTCCTTGAGCTCGGAGATGTCGGTGTAGCCGGCGCCCTCGATCTCGAACTTCACCGCGGACTGGTTCTCCAGCGTGTCGAGGTTCCACGCGAAGTGGTGGTAGGTGCCGGCCCCGAAGTGCCAGGTGCCCTGGTCGTCGGCACGGTTTCCGCGCAGCTCGATGAAGTTGCCGTACCCCTGGGTGCCGACCTGGAAGGAGGCGAGGTCACCCTCCTCCGAGACCTTGCCCTGGGAGAAGAAGGCGTCGTTGCCGAAGTCGACCATGCGGTCCTGGTCGTACACGTGGAGGCCCACGCCGTGGATGCCGTGGACGGCTGCCGCGGCGTCCACGCCGTTGCCCGTGAAGCCCTCGCGCGGGTCGTTCTCGTTGCCGACCAGGACGTACTCGATGCCGGACGGGTGCTCGAAGGCGACGCGTCCGGTACCGAGGGCCTCGAAACGCCGGGAGCGGATGTCGTGCTGTGCGAGCCGCTTCGTCCAGTAGTCGAGTGAGTCGGCGGGGACGGAGAGGAGCACCTCGCGCGCCTGGTTGGTGCCCCGCTTGCCGTACACCCCGGCCTGCGCCCAGGGGAACGTGGTGACCACCGAGGACGGGTCGCCGTTCGCGTTGGAGTAGTAGAAGTGGTAGATCGGCGCGGAACCGTCGTACAGCACGGTCTTCTTGATGAAGCGCATGCCCAGGACCCTGGTGTGGAAGTCCACGTCCTCCTGCGCGCCACCCACGGACAGCGTCACGTGGTGGGAGCCGACGAGATACGTCATTGCTCGAGTCTCCTTCTCTGGGGAAGTCAGCGGTATGATTGTCATACGATATGACGGCCCAATGTCAATGGGGAGACCCGAATCGGGCATGGTCGTCGGGGTGATCGCACCGATCGCCCCCGTTGTCAGGGCGTTTGGTCTGCGCTAACGTGCCGCCCGTACTTTGTCGGACAATAATACGGAGATACCGTGAGTCGATCGCCCACCGACGACACGTACGAAGTCCTCATCGTGCGGTACGCGTCCCGCACGACGACCCGCGGTCTGGTCTTCCTCAACCACCACCTGTACGGCGAACCCGACGGCCCGATCGGGATGGACTACTACGTCTGGGTCGTCCGCAACGAACGGCGCACCATCGTCGTCGACACCGGATACAGCGAGCTCGGCGGGCGCAACCGGGACCGCGGCCACCTCATCCACCCCGGTGAGGCACTGCGGCGCCTGGGCGTCGAGCCGGCCGACTCCACGGTGGTCCTCACGCACGCCCACTACGACCACGCCGGCAACGTGAACCTCTTCCCGGACGCCAAGGTGATCGTGCCGCGTACCGAGTTCGACTTCTGGACCGGCGACTGCGCGCAGCGCTTCCAGTTCCACCACACCGTCGAAGAGACCGAGATCGACCATCTGCGCAGGGTCCACGAGCAGGGCCGCATGGTGTTCCACCGCGGCCACGAGGAGATCGCGCCCGGCGTGGAGCTGATCGAACTCGGCGGCCACTCACCGGGGCAGGCGATCCTCACCGTCAGAACCGACGAGGGGCTCGTCCTGCTCGCCTCCGACGCCACGCACTACTACGAGGAACTGGAACGCGACCTGCCGTTCCTCGTGGTCGCCGACCTGGAGGCGATGTACCGGGGCTTCGACTTCATGAAGCAGGTCATCGCGGACCGCGAGGCGATCCTCGTCCCCGGCCACGACCCGCACGTACTCGACCGGCACCGGCGGCTCGACGGCCCGATGGGGGAGTTCACCGCGGTGATCGGCGCCCCGCGAAACGAAGGAGCAACAGCATGACCAGCGCCCCGACGCCGCCGGTGGGCTTCATCGGACTCGGCAACATGGGCGGCCGGATGGCCCGCCGCCTGGTGGGCGCCGGGCACCAGGTACTCGGACACGACACCCGCCCGGAGAACATCACCGCCTGCGGAGCCACCCCGGCCGCGTCCGTCGCCGAGGTGACCCGGCGATGTGACGTCGTGCTGCTCTCCCTCCCGGAGAGCAAGGTCGTCGAGGCCGTGGTCCTCGGCCAGGAGGGCCTGCTGGCCGGTGCCAGGGAAGGGCAGGCCGTCGTCGACCTGAGCACCTCGGCACCCGACTCCACCGTTCGCCTTCACCGCGCACTCGCCCAGCGTGGCGCCACCCTGCTCGACGCCGGGATCTCCGGCGGCGCGGCGGCGGCCGAGAAAGGCGCCCTCACCCTCATGGTCGGCGGGGACACCGCCACCCTCGACCATGTGCGCCCACTGCTCGACGCCTTCTCCGTCAATGTCTTCCACTGCGGAACGGCAGGCGCGGGCCACACGGCCAAGCTGCTCAACAACTTCCTCAACGCCATCGCCCTGTCCGCCACCGCCGAGGTGATGGTGGCCGGACGCAAGGCGGGACTCGACCTCCAGGTCCTCCTGGACGTGCTCAACACCAGCTCGGGTGTCAACTTCGCGACACAGAACCGTTTCCCGAAGATCATCCACGGTGACTACCTCAAGGGCGGCCTCACCAACGCGCTGATGATGAAGGACGTCCTCGCCTACGTCGACCTCGTCACCGGTCTCGGCGTCGCCAGCCCCAACTCCGCCGCCCCGCTGGCCTCCTTCGGCCTCGCCCTCCAGCTGGGCTACGCGCAGGACATCAGCAACACCGTCGTCGACGCGATCGGCGACGTCTCCGGGCGCGTCCGCGTCCACGGCGGCGCCCACGACGCCGGAAAGGACACGTAGTGAAGCTGATCCACGGAACCACCCAGCACGGAGCAGGCACCAAGACCGGCTCGCAGTTCAGCGGCACGGTGCACGCCTACCTCACCATGCCCGCCACCGACGGCGTGACCATCAACACCGTCAACTTCGCACCGGGCGCCCGCACCTACTGGCACACCCACGAACACGGCCAGATCCTCCAGGTGCTCGCCGGAAGCGGATACGTCGCGACCGAGCAGGACGGCGTCCGTCCTCTGCGGGCCGGCGACACCGTGTGGTGCCCGCCGGGCGAGCGGCACTGGCACGGCGCCGCCCCCGACTCCTTCATGACCCACACGGCCATCTCGCTCGGGGCCACCGCCTGGGCCGAGGAGGTCGCCCCCGAGCAGTACAACCGCCCGCTCACCGCAGAGGACTGAGACATCATGACCGTCGAACCGCTCACCACCGACGTCAGCGCCCGCGACGTCACCCACCACGACACCTATGAGGCGGGCCTCGCCATCCGCAAGGCCGTGCTCGGAGCCGACCACGTCGCCCGGTCGCTGGCCCAGGTCAGCGACTTCGCCCGCCCCATACAGGAACTGGTCACCGAGTACTGCTGGGGCGCCGTGTGGAGCCGCCCCGGCCTCGAACGGCGTACCCGCAGCCTGGTCAACCTCGCCATGCTCACCGCCCTGGGCCGCAACCACGAACTCGCAGTCCACGTCAAGGGAGCCCTCACCAACGGGGCGACCGTCGAGGAGATCCAGGAAGTGCTGCTCCAGACGGCCGTCTACGTCGGCGTCCCGGCGGCACTGGAGTCCTTCCGGGTCGCCGAGCAGGTCCTGAACGAGGCCAAGGGCGATGACTGACCACTCCGAAGCCCTTCCCGCGGTCGCCTTCGTCGGCCTGGGCAACATGGGCGGGCCGATGTCCGCGCGCCTGGTCCGCGCCGGATACCCCGTAACCGGCTGCGACCCCGTGCCACAGGCCCGCGCCGCGCTCGACGGGGCGGGCGGCCGTACCGCGGAGACCGCTGCCGAAGCCGCACGGAACGCCGACGTCGTCGTCCTCATGCTCCCGAGCAGCGGGGTCGTCGAGGCGGTCCTCGGTGACCCCGCCGTCCTGGCGGCACTGGGCGAGGGCAGCACGGTCGTGGACATGAGCTCCTCCGACCCGATGTCCACCCGGCGCCTTGCCGCGAGCCTCGAAGCCCGCGGCGTCACACTCATCGACGCACCCGTCTCCGGCGGCGTCAAAGGTGCGGAGAACGGCAGGCTCACCATCATGGTGGGCGGTGCCGAGGACGAGCTGAAGCGGCTCTCCCCCCTGCTCGCCACCCTGGGCACCGCCCGGCGGGCCGGTGAGGTCGGCGCGGGACACGCCCTCAAGGCCATCAACAACCTGCTCTCCGCCACCCATCTGCTCGCCACGGCCGAGGGCGTCCGCGCCGGTGAGCGGTTCGGGCTCGACCCGGCGGTCATGGTCGAACTGATCAACTCCTCCAGCGGTCGCAGCGGTTCGACCGACAACAAGTTCCCGAACTTCGTGCTCCCCGGCACCTACGACTCCGGCTTCGGCATGAGGCTCATGGTCAAGGACATGCGCATCGCCGTCGGCCTGGCCCGTGAACTCGGTGTGGCCGGCTCCCTCACCGACCACGCCGTGGCCCTCTGGGAACAGGCGCTCGCCACCCTGCCCGACACCGCGGACCACACCGAGATCGCCCGCTGGGCCTACGCGGGCGCCGCCGACCGAGAGCCGGTGACCGGATGAGCACACCGACCCAGGACACACTCCGACTCCGCGAGGCCGTGGTCGAGTTGCACGGTGCCTGGGACGAGCAGTGGCAGGCGGTCCTCGAACTCGCGCCCCACCTCCTCGCCGCCTACGTACGGCTGGCCGGCGTCCCGCAGCGCAAGGGGCACCTCGACCCCAAGACCCGCGAGCTGATCTACCTGGCCGTCGACGCCGCCGCCACCCACATGTACGCACCCGGCGTACGGCGCCACATCCGCCGGGCACTCGAACTCGGTGCCGCGCCGGGCGAGATCACCGAGGTCGTCGAACTCACCACGACCCTGGGCATCCACGCGATGAACATCGGAGTGCCCCTGCTCGCCGAGCTTCTCCAGGAACGCGGCCTGCGCGACGGCCCGGCCGAACTCGACGCCCACCAGCAGGAGCTGAAAGAGCGGTTCACCGAGAACCGCGGCTACTGGCACGAGTTCTGGGACGAGATCCTCGAACTCGACCCCGAGATGTTCGAGGCCTACACCGACTTCTCCTCGGTGTCCTGGGAGCACGGCTCACTGGAGCCCAAGGTCAGGGAGTTCGTCTACACGGCCTTCGACTGTGCCTCCACCCACCTCTACGTCAAGGGGTGGAAGTTGCACATGGACAACGCGCTCGGTTACGGAGCGACCGTCGGCGAGCTGCTCGAAGTCATGGAGATCGCCGCGGTGATGGGCATGCAGAGCGCTCTCCAGGCGCTGCCCGTGCTGCGCGAGGAACAAGCCCGATCCCTGCGACAGACGGGAGCAGAAGGACAATGACACTGCGTGGACTGGCCGGGAGGACGGCCGTCGTCACCGGAGCCGCCGGCGGCCTCGGACGAGCCACCGTGGAGCGGCTCGTTGAGGAGGGCGTGAAGGTCGTCGCCGTCGACCTCGACGAGGCGGCGGCCAAGGAGGTCGCCTCGTCGGCCGGCGGGGACGTCGTCGGCGTCGGGGCGGACGTGACGACCGAGACCGGCGTCGACACCTACATGCGGGCCGCCCTGGACGCCTTCGGACAGGTGGACCTGCACCATCTCAACGCCGGGATCGCCGGATCCCTCGCCGATCTCGTCGACGTGACCGTGGAGGAGTGGGAGCAGGTGATGGCCGTCAACCTGCGCGGCCCCTTCCTCGGCGTACGCGCGGCGTTCCGTCACTACCTGGAGCGCGGCGGCGTCGGCTCGATCGTCGTCACCGCGTCCATCGCCGGACTGCGCGGCAGCAACGACCTGCTCGCGTACACCACGTCCAAGCACGGCACGGTCGGCCTGGTCCACGGCGCCGCCGTGTACGGCGGTCCCATCGGCGTGCGGGTGAACGCCGTGGCGCCCGGCATCGTGCCCACCCCGATCTTCGGCGAGGCCGGGATGGCCGACATGCGCCGCCGCGCGGGCACCTCGCCGCTGCGGCGGGCGGGCCGCCCGGACGAGGTGGCTGCGACGGTCGCCTTCCTGCTCAGCGACGAGTCGAGCTACGTCACCGGCGAGGTCTTCTCCGTCGACGGCGGCGCCAGCGTGCAGAACACCAACCGCAGAGGCGGGGGAGCGGGACTGTGGGACGTCTCGGTGACGGACGAGGCGCTCCTCGCACGCCACCGGGCAGCGGCCGCGGAACAGGAGACGACACGATGAAGACGATGCCGACCATGCGCGCCGCCCTCCTCCGCGGCTTCGAACAGCCCTTGACCGTCGAGGAGGTCGAACTCCTCGACCTCGCCCCGACCCGGGTCCTGGTCCGCACGAAGGCGACCCCGTTCTGCTCCACCGACGTGACCAGCTTCCACGGCCGCCTCGGCAAGGTCCCCCCGACGATCCTCGGCCACGCCGCCGTCGGCGAGGTGATCGAGGTCGGCGGCGAGGTCCGCGGCATCGAGGTCGGACAGCGGGTCGTCGTCCCCGGCACACCCGAGTGCGGCGACTGCTTCTACTGCGCCGCCGGCCACCCCGACCAGTGCGCCGAGCTCTTCGACCTCGGCGGCGTCTACCCGGACGTGGCGCGTACCTCCGACGGTCTGCTGGTGAACGCGGCGGGCTGCGTGGGCGGATACGCCGAGATCATGAGCGTCTCGCGGAACCAGGCCTTCCCCGTGGACACCGACCTGTCCTGGGAGGTGATCTCCCTCCTCGGATGCGGTATCACCACCGGGGTGGGGGCCGTCCTGAACGTCGCCCGGGTCGGGCCGGACGACGCCGTCGCGGTGGTGGGGGCGGGACACGTGGGCCTGTGGGCCGTACAGGCCGCTCGCCTGGCGGGGGCCCGCGAAGTGGTCGTCGTCGAACCCCGGGAGCACCGCCGCGAGGTGGCGCTCGAGGTGGGTGCCACGGTGGCCGTCGCACCCGAGGACGCGCTGGCCGCCGTACGGGACGTGACGCAGGGACGAGGGGCCGACAAGGTCGTCGAGGCAGCCGGCCCCCCGTCCGCCCAGCGGCTGGCCCTCGAACTCTCACGGCGGGCCGGGACAGTGGTGCTCTCCGGCCTGAAGGACGCGTCGGGTGAGGTCTCGTTCTCGCAGATCCCGCTCGCGATCCACAGCCGCCGGGTGCTCAGCACCCAGAACGGCAACGTCCGGATGCGCCGCGACCTCCCCGCCTACATCCGTCTCCTGGAGCGCGGAGCACTCGACCCGGCGCCCCTCATCACCTCCACCTACCGCCTCGACGACATCAACACCGCGCTTCGGCGGTCCGAACGCCTCGAGGACCTCTCGGGCGTGTTCGTCTTCTGAGGAGAGGGACCATGCCAGCGCCAAGGACGGGGGCCACTCCGGCCGCCTCGAAGCCCGCCCCCCCACCCCCGACCGCGAACTCCCTCGCCTCGGCCTGGGCCACCAGCCCCGTCGGCCGCATCGCCGCACCCCTGCGCGAGCAGGTCGTCACGGCGCTGCGCGAGGCGATCCTCGACTTCCGCCTGGAACCGGGCCGGCGGCTCGTCGAACGGGAACTCGTGGAGCAGCTCGACGTCTCCCGCACCACCGTCCGCGAAGCCCTGCGTGAGCTGACCTCCGAAGGCCTGATCAAGGTCGTCCCGCAGAAGGGAGCCGTGGTCGCGGCGCCCACCCACGACGAGGCACGCGATCTCTACGACGTCCGGTGCGCGTTGGAGACCCTGCTCGTGCGCCGGTTCGTCGAGAAGGCTCCACGCTCGAAGGTCCACGCCCTCGAAGCGGCGGCGGAACACTTCGCCGAGGTCGCCTCGCGGGAGAACGTCGAGCCCCGCGAGGTCCTGGAGGCGCGGCGCGCCTTCAACGCCGTACTCCACGACGGCGTCGGCAGCGAGGTGCTCCGGCAGCTCGTGGACGGCGTCCAGGCCAAGGTGCGCGTGCTGGTCGTCAAGGGCATGTCGACGAACCACTCCGAGGTGATCTCGGAGCTGCGTGACATCGTCGCCGCGGTCAGGGAGCGGGACGCGGACACGGCGGTCGAGGTCTACACCAGGCATATGCGACGCGTTGCCGCGAACGCCCTGGAGGGCCTGAAGAGGCTGGAGGGGCACCACAAGGCATGACAGCGCACGGCGCGCGACAGTGCACCGGAGGGGCCGGGAAGAGAACGACTCGGCCCCTCCGGCGCACTGTCAGAACGTCAGCGGCTGGCCGAAGTGGTAGCGCGACACCGACCCGTATGTGACATCCCACTTGGCGGCGATATGCGTCCTGAACATCGCCACGTCCCGGTAGTACTTCTCCAGCGGCGAACCCGTGCGTGCCGAACTGGACCCGGCGGTGGAGAAGGCCAGGTCCACGGCCTGGTTGGCGAGCTGAGCGCCCTGCAGGATGACTCCGCGCAGCCGGGCGTCCTCCTCGGGCGTGAACTCCTGACGGGTGCGCTCCCAGCGCCGGCCCAGCTCGGTGTACTGCCGCATCGCGCCGAGCAGCAGGGTCTCGCCGGCGTCGATCTGGGCGAGCAGCTTGCCGTACCAGCGGTGGAACTCCGGCGACTCGGTGCGCGGCATCATCGGCGGAAAGCTCGTGGGGCGGGCGGTCATCAGCTCGTCGAAGGCGTCGAAGGCGGCCCAGGCCGCCCCGATCTGGGTGGCGACGAGTTCGCAGTTGAAGAAGGCGAGGGTGCGGCCCAGATACATCGGGTTGCCGTGCAGCCGGTATCCGACCGTGCCGTGCTCGCCGAGCGTGTGGTCCTTGAAGTCGTAGACCACGCTGAGGTGTTCGGGCACGAGGGCGTCCTCGACACGGACCGAGTTGGAGCTGGAGGCCCGCATGCCGAGGACGTGGTCGCCGCCCCAGTCGTCGAGGATCTCGTAGTCGCGCCGCGGCACGAGATACGCGCGCAGCCCGAGCGGCTCCTCCCGCTCGGTGAAGGTCGGTGCGACGAGCATGGCATGGGTGCTCCACATCGAGCCCGAGCAGTAGTCCCAGGTGCCGCTGAGCCGGTAGCCGCGCGCGGTGCGGACCGCCCGGCCGCGAGGGATGGTGCGGCCTGGCGCGATGACGTCCTGAGCGAACAGCTCTTCCTGGGCCTGCTCGGAGAAGAAGGACGCGATGTGCCACGCGTGCCCGGCGCCCAGCACGAACGACCACCCGACGCCCGGGTCACCGCGCGAGATCTCCACGGCGACCCGCAGGAAGTCCTCCAGCGGCAGCTCCAGGCCGCCGTACCGCTTCGGCTGGAGCATCCGGTAGAAGCCGGCGTCGAGCAGCTGTTTGTGGATCACCTCCGAGTAGCCGCCGAGCGTTTCGTGCTCCGCCTGCGCGGCCCGCAGGACCGGGCGGAGCCGGGTCGCCACTCCGAGGAGGTGGTCGACTGTGCCCTCCGCCGCAGACGGGGGCGCGGAGTCCGCGGCGTACAGGCTTGCGCTCATCGAGCTCTCCTCTCGACAGGTAACTTTGTATGACGATATTATCGTCGTGCAGAGGATGGCGCCAGATGGAACCGCTCATCAGCGGGATAACCCAGACGGAGGCCCCCGGCCTTCCTCTTTACGTCATTGTGCGATCGTCATACAGTCCCCTCGACGTGCTCGTCGATGTGCCGGGACCTCAGAGGAGTTGGTTGTGATGTCCACGCCGTCCGTCGTCAACCAGTCCGGGCCCAGCCCGGTCACCGCGCGGGAGTTCCGCGACGTCATCGGGCGGTTCGCCACCGGCGTCACCGTCATCACGACGGAGCAGGACGGCACGCGCTACGGCAGCACGGCGAGCGCGGTCAGCTCCCTCACGGACGATCCGCCGATGCTGCTGATCTGCCTCAATCGCAACTCGGCCACCGCCGCGGCCGTCCGCGACAGCGGCTCCTTCGCGGTGAACGTCCTCGCGGAGGACCACGTGGACCTGGCCACCCGGTTCGCCTCCCGCGTCCCGGACAAGTACGACGGTGTGCCCATCGAGACCGCCTCCAACGGCTCACCCCTCCTGGTCGGAGCCATCGCGCACCTCATCTGCCGCGTCGCCGAGCAGGTCGAGGCCGGGACCCACTACGTCTTCCTCGCCCATGTCGATGAGGCGATGTCGTACCCCGGTCATCCGCTCGCCTACTTCCGTGGCCGCTTCGGCCGGATGCAGACCGCGCCCGAGGCCGCCGTCCTGCGCGAGGTCCGCGCCCGTGTCCTCGACGCCGGCAGTGACGTCGAGGAGGTCATCGACACCGGCCGCTGGGCCGAGGAGCTCGGCGTCGACGCGGGACGGGTCCACCGCGCCCTGGTCGCCCTCGCCGACGAGGGGATCGTCCGGCGAAAGGCAGGGGAGTACCTCATCACCCCCGTCCCCGACTCGATCATCGACGAGGTCTACAGGGCCAAGCTCGCCATCGAGACCGGCGTCGCCGAACTGACCGTCGGCAGGGCCGCCGACGGCCGGCTCGCCCGGCTGCGCGAGCTGATGGAGGACACCCTCGGCTTCGTCAAGGACGGCCACTTCACCGACCCCGAGGGCTGGGTCCGGGCCAACGAACGCTTCCACGAGTACATGGTGGAGCTGGCCGGCTCGGCGATCCTCCTCGACACCTACCGCCGGCTCTGCCTGCCGGGACTCAACCTGCGCGCCCTCGACGCGGCGAGCTACGCCTCCAGCTCCCTCCTCGACGACCACCGCAGGCTCGTCGAGGGGTACGAGGCCGGCGACCTGGCGCAGGTCCTGGCCGTCCTCCGCCAGCACGCGCAGCGCCCGCTGGAGATGCGCCGTGAGGACCAGCTGCGCCGCTCCGCCGACACCCACCCCGTCGGCTGACCAGGGCCACGCCCTTCAGGACGCATAGGAGATCAGATGACCACAGTCCACGCCCCCGCCCAGCCCGGCCTCGACGCACCCTCCGAGGAGGAACTCGTCGGACGGGCCCGCGCGATGCGCGAGGAACTCCTGGCCCGCCAGGAGGAGGCGGAGAAGCTGACCCACCTCCCCCCGGACCTGCACGAGCAGTTCCTCGCCCACGGCTTCTACGACATGTTCGTACCGAAGACCTACGGCGGCCTGGAGGTCTCGCCCAGGACGTTCTTCGAGGTCTGCAAGGAACTCGCCCGTGGCGACATGGGCAGCGCCTGGTGCTTCGCACTGGCCGCCAACCACGCTCTGCACGTGGCCTCCTGGTACCCCGAGGAGGTTCAGGACCGGGCCTTCGGCAACCGCGACTTCCGTGCCGCGTCGGTCTCCGCGCCCACGGTCAGGGCGAAGCGGACCGACGGCGGCTATGTCCTCGACGGCGTGGTCGACTACTGCTCCGGCATCCCCCACTCCACCTGGTACCTCGGCCAGTGCATGGTCGAGCAGGAGGAGGGGGCCGCCCCCGTGATGGGCATGTTCCTCGCGCCCCTGGACACCTTCGAGCGGCTGCACAACTGGGGCGAGTCCACCGGCCTCAAGGCCACCGGCTCCGAGAGCATCCGCTTCACCGACGCGTTCGTCGCGGCCGACCTGGTCATCGAGGACGCCAACATGATCGACATCCCGGTGAAGGACGGCACGGTCGGCTCCCGGCTGCACGGCAACCCCATGTACGCCGGGCGTGGCCTGCTGACGTTCACCGTCTCCCTCGCCAGCCTCGCCGTCGGCGGCCTCTACCACGCCCTCGACGAGTTCGAACACCTCATGCGCACCCGCAAGACGCCGCTCCCGCCGGTCCAGCTGCGCCTGCACGACGTGGACTACCAGCGCCACTACGGCGCCGCCTGGACGAAGATCAGGACCGCCGAACTGGCCCTGGACGGCGTCATCGCACAGCACGCCGAGTACTGCCGCGGCACGGTCGACGGCACCCGAGAATACACGTTCATCGACGACTGGAGCCTGTCCTGCGTGGTCCGCGAGATCATCGTCCAGCTCTGGGAGACCCTCCAGCACGATCTGCTGCGCGTCGTCGGCTCCGGATCCATGCGCCGAGGTGAACGCTTCGAGCGCATCTTCCGCGACATGAGCTCGCTGCTCACCCACCGCAACCCGATGCTGCGCGAGCAGGCGTTCCGCAACACCGCCAACCTGCTGCTGGAGATCCCGCCGCCCGACCCCCGCTGACCTCGACTCCCGCACATTCCTTCCCTGTTGGGCCGCTGCGAGACAGGACGACCGAGCATGACCCACACACCACCCCATCTGGACGACCGGATCGAGCCGATCACGATCCGCACCGGCCTCTTCTGGATCCCGGGCGAACAGATACCCACCCCGCACGGCACCCTCCCGCGCGGACCCCTCTACGTCGAGTGGCTGGCCCCCGCCGAGGTCACCCGCCCCCACCCCCTCGTTCTCGTCCACGGGGGCGGCGGCCAGGGCACCGACTGGCTCGGCACCCCCGACGGACGACAGGGCTGGGCCTACGACCTCGTACGCGCCGGGTACGCCGTCTACGTCGTCGACCGCCCCGGGCACGGTCGCTCACCGCACCACCCTGACGGCCTCGGCCCGATCGCCCCGCCGCTCCCGCTGGAGTTCGCGAGCTTCCTGTTCGCGCCCCCGGAAGCCGCCGACGCGCACACCCAGTGGCCCTGGGAGCGCGGATTCGACGGCCCGGAGTTCCAGCAACTCACCTCGGCCATGGGCTTCTTCCTCGCGGACTTCGCCGAGGGGCAGCGCCTGGACGGCGAACGCCTCGCCGCCCTGCTGGACCGCATCGGCCCGGCCGTGCTGGTCACCCACTCCGCGGGCGGTCCCGGCGGCTGGCTCGCCGCGAACCGGCGCCCCGACCTGGTGAAGGCGATCGTCGCGGTCGAACCGATGGGACCTCCTTACGCCGACTTCCCCGGACTCGGCGAGATCACCTACGGCCTCACCTACGCCGAACTCACCACCGAACCGCCCATCGACGCCCCGGAACAGCTCAAGGCCGACCCCGCGGCCCACCGCGTCCCCGGCCTGAGCGGCACCCCGATCGCCGTCGTCACGGGCAGCGCGTCCGGCAGCGCGGCGCAGTCCCCGCCCCTGGTCGACTTCCTGAACACGGTCGGCGCGGACGCCGAACTGCTTCCTCTGGAAGACGCCGGCATCGTCGGCAACGGCCACGGACTGATCCTGGAGGCCAACTCCGCGGAGACGGTCAAGCCGGTCATCACCTGGCTCGACGGGCTGGAGGAGTCCCGATGACGGCTACCGCGAACGAGCGCACCGGCCCGCCGGAGGAGATGGTGCGCCGGCTGACCGAGACCGTGGGCGCAGACGCCGTTCTGCTCTCCGAAGCCGAACGCGACACCTACCGCGACCCCTACTGGTTCCAGGGCGACCGTACCTACGACTCGTCCGCCGTCGTCTTCCCCACCACCACCGAGCAGGTCCGCGAGATCATCCGCATCGCGAACGACCACCGCGTCCCGGTGTGGACGTCCTCGCAGGGCCGCAACAACGGCTACGGCGGCCCCTCGCCCCGCGTCCGCGGCTCCCTCCTGATCAGCTTCCGCCGGATGAACCGGGTCCTGGAGATCAACCGCGAACTGGCGTACGCCGTGGTCGAGCCGGGTGTGCGCTGGTTCGACCTGTACGAGGCGCTGGAGGCCTCCGGCAACGGCGACCTGTGGTGCTCGATCCCCGACCTCGGCTGGGGGAGCGTCATCGGCAACTCCCTCGACAACGGCGTCACCTACGGCCCGAACGGCTCCGACTTCCAGAAACTGTGCGGGATGGAGGTCGTCCTCGCGGACGGCGAGGTGCTGCGCACCGGGATGGGCGCCGTCCCCGACAACCCGTCCTGGCACGTCTACCAGCGCGGCCTCGGCCCCGTCCTCGACCCCCTGTTCATCCAGTCCAACTACGGGGTCGTCACCCGCGCCGGAGTCTGGCTCCAGCGCCGCCCCGAGGCCTACGCCCCGATCTACCTCACCGTCCCCCGAGACGACCAACTCGCCCAGGCCGTGGACATCATCCGCGAACTCCGCCTCGACGGCGTGCTCCGCGGTGTGCCGAACCTGCAGAACACCATCACCATGGCCGCGCAGTTCCCCGAACTGCTCGGAGAGTTCGCGGGCGCGGAGGGCCCGGCGAGCGAAGCGGCTCTGGACGATCTCGCCGCCCGCACGGGCCTCGGACGCTGGGGCCTGCGCACCGCGCTCTGGGGAGACGCCCCGGTCGTCGAACACCACCTGCGGCGCGTCCGCGCGGCCTGGTCGGCCATCGACGGCTCGCGGGTGGACCACCACCGCACCTTCCTGCGCCATGAGTGGGGCGAACTGACCACGTTCATGGAGAAGGTCCAGGCCGGCATCCCCAGCATGGACCTGATGGAGGTCCTCCCGGACTTCGTCGGGCACATCGGCTTCTCACCGGTGGTTCCGCTCACCGGGGGAGAGGTCCGCAAGGTGGTGGACGTCATCCACCGCCTGGTCACCGACCGGGCCGGAACGAACTTCGTCTGCGCGGTCTTCCCCATCAACGACCGCAGCGCCATCGTCGTCAGCAGCATCAGCTTCGACACCCGCGACGAGAAGCAGGTGCGTGCCGCGGTGGACACCGCGAAGACGCTGGTCAGCGAGGTGGGCGCGCTCGGCTACGGCGAGTACCGCGCCCACCTGGACTTCATGGACCTCGCGGCCGACCAGTACTCCTTCAACGACCACGCCTACCGCCGCTTCGTCGAGCGGATCAAGGACGCGGTGGACCCGAACGGCATCCTCTCGCCCGGCCGGCACGGGGTGTGGCCGGCCGCCTACCGCAGGGAGCGCTCATGACCGGGATCAAGGACGTGACCGGCCTCGTCGCGGTCGTCACCGGCGGTGCGTCCGGCATCGGCAGAGGCATCGCGCAGCGGCTGGTGGAGCGCGGCGCGCACGTGGTGATCGCCGATATCGAGCAGGGCCCGCTGGAAGCGACAGCCGAGGAGACCGGAGCGGTCGGGATCCGCACCGACGTCACCGACCCCGCGAGCGTGCGGGCGCTGGCCGGCCAGGTCGTGGAACGGTTCGGAAAGGTGCACCTGGTCTTCAACAACGCCGGGGTCGCCCCCGAATCACGCCTCGCCGACATGACCCTCGCCGACTGGAAGTGGATCCTCGACGTCAACCTCTCCGGCGTCATCCACGGCGTCGACGCCTTCCTGCCCCTGTTGAAGCGGCACGGAGAGCCCGCGTACCTCGTGAACACCTCGTCCATGGGCGGCTTCGTCGCCGACATGCCGGGCCTCGGGGCGTACGCCACCACCAAGTTCGCCATCATGGGTCTCACCGAGGCGCTGTCCCACGAGCTGGAGCGGGAGGGCTCGAACGTGGCGGCGGCGGTGCTCGCACCGGGCACGGTCCGCAGCAACATCGCCCGGAGCCTGCGCACCCGGCCCGGCGGGGCGCGGGGCAGCAGCTTCGTGCAGAACGACATCTCGCAGAACGAGGAGTTGGCCAAGCTGCGCTGGCTCGACCCGACCGAGGTGGGAGACATCGTGCTGGCGGCCCTGGCCCGGGGCGCGACGCACATCGTCACCCATCCCGAGTGGTACCCCATGGTCGCCGGGCGTGCGGCCGGTATCGAGGAGGCGTTCAACAGGGCGGCAACCCTCACCGGGGGAGATCTCTGATGGCAACCGACCCGAAGGACGTCGTCCGGGCGTTCGTCGACGCCCTCAACCGCCAGGACTGGGACCGCGTCGGCCGCATGGCCGCACCGGACTTCAGCTACACGATCATGAGCTGTCACCTGCCCGGTGCGGGGACGCCGATGGACCGGGAGACCATGCTCAAGGTGCTCCCCGGGGCGTTCGCGCTCTTCGACGAGGTCGGCCCACAACTGGAGATCACCCGCCTGGTCGCCGAAGAGGAGTGGGTCGTGGCCGAGGCGGAGGGGAGCGGGTTCTTCCGCGACGGAAGCCCGTACACCAACCGTTACGCCAACGTCTACGAGGTCGTGGGCGACAGGGTGAGAACGATCCGGGAGTACATGGACACGCAGCACATGGCGCACTCGTTCGCCGACGCAGGCATGGTCGGGCGCCCGGGTCACCCACTGCCGGACGGAGGATGACGGTGTCTTCGACCGTGCATGCGCTCGCGGGCCACATCGCCGTGATCGGAGGGCTGGGCACCGTGTCCATGGCCCTGTACAAGGCAGCCTCGCTCCGCGCGGACCTCGAGATGATCCCGGCCACCGCCCTGCCCAGGGTGCGCTGGTGGAGCACCCATGCTTCCGCGGTCCTCACCGTCAGCCTCGCCCTGGCCGTGCTCGGCCTCTCCCTGCTCGCGGCCACTTGAACACCCTCGGAGAGCGGAACAGCAACAGGAAGGCGGTGAGGCCCCGGGCCTCACCGCCTTCCTGTTGTCACCCTCTCAGTCCCGATCGGCGTGGTGGCGGAACCTCTCCGGCCAGATGCCGTGCCGGCCCGGCGACAGGATGCCGTTCGGGTCGACCGCGTCCTTGACGGTCTCGCAGAATCGTCGGTAGGCGTGGTTGTTGAAGGAGTACTGCGCGGAGGCCAGGTCCATGAAGTCGAGGTGGGCGCGGTACTCGCCGTACCCCCGCCGTCCCGCCTCCGCGACCAGCACCTTCACGGCGTCGTACGCCCGACGGCACTGTTCCGCGTCCCGGTAGTCGTAGTTGAGCCCGGTGACGTACAGCGCCGTCCGCTCATTGATGATCAGCAGGCCGCCGGCGACGTTCACCCCGACCTGCTCCCTGACGATCCGGTCGAACAGATCGACGACCTCCCGCACATCCGTCCCGACCAGAGGAACCGCGGGGGAGAAGCCGATGTGCGCGATCCCCTCGGGGATGGCCTCGATCAGGTCGAGACCGGGCAGGCCCGCCTGGCACTTGTCGGGGATCGTGCGGATCTCGTCGTACTCGCCGGGACCGTACGTCCGCTCGAACAGCACCTGCCCGCCGGGGATCGCGCTCCACGCCGCCCGGATCTTCGCCAACTGGTGTTCCACCACGGGGCCGTCGCCCCAGAGGGCTCCCCGGAGTGCCCACCGGCCGAGCCCGGTCGCGTCGGCCATCTCGTCCAGCGTCTCCTCGCTGAAGGCGCCCTCGGCCCCCGCGAAACGGCCCATCACCTCGGGGAACTGGGCCGCCAGTGTGACGGTGTTGTACATGCTCGGCACCCCGCGCAGGGTGCCGTCCAGCCGCAGGCGGCGCATGATGTCGACGGCCTGTTCGAGGTGTTCGTCGCGCGGCACGGTGAGGAAGAACGGCGCGTACGCCTCCGGGCGCGGCATCAGCCAATAGCCCATCCGCGTCACGATGCCGAAGTTGGACTGCACGAACAGTCCGTCGAGGACCGGCCCGAGGCCGCGCTTGTAGGTGTGCCAGGACTTGTTGTCCGGGATGGCGCCCATGCCCGTGCGCAGCAACTCCCCGTTGGCCAGGACCACTTCCATCCCGCAGGGCGCCATGAAGTCGGCGCCGTAGGGCTGGTAGGTGATGCCGCAGTCGAGGGAGTTGCCGATGACGCTGCCCCAGCCGAGGTCGGGGACGGTCACCATCAGGTCCTCGTTGCCGGACTCCTTGAGCGCGTCGTACAGGTCGAACCAGCGCACGCCCGGCTCGACCACGGCGTACGCCAGCTCGCGGTTGATCTCCAGAACCCGGTTCATCCGGGTCAGGCTGACCACGACGGTCGCCTTCAGCCGGGGCGAGGAGCCGCCGTAGCCGTAGTTGCGGCCCTGCGAGGAGGTCCAGATGGGCACCCCGAACTCGTTCGCGATCCGGACCACCGCCTGCACCTCCTCGGTGCTGCGGGGGAGAAGCACGGCGGCGGGGTCGTAGGTGTCGTCGTCGCGGTGCCAGTACTTGTCGCGGTACTGCTCGTGGAAGCGGCCCTCGTCGAGTACCACGCCGTCCTCGCCGAGCACGTCGGTGAAACGCCGCAGGGCCTTCTCGCTGAGGTAACCGCCGTCGCCGACGGTGGCCGTCTGCGTGTCGACGCTCATCGCGTGGCCTCCTCGACGGCGCCGGCGGGCGTCCAGGTCGCCGCCGCTTCCTCCAGTACCGATCGCATCGAGCGGGGCTCCCGTCCGGCCAGGGTCCGTACCGCGTCGCTCAGGGACGCCATGTGCCCGAGCCGGATCGCGCGGCTGAACGACACCATGTCGTCGCTGTTCCAGGGGATCGGTGAGGAGGCGATGGCCTCGGGGTCGTACTCCCGGGGCACGCCCAGGGAGTCGAACACGGCGTACTGCTCTTCGTCGCTGATCGGCAGGTACGTCACGTCCACGCCGCTGATCTCGGCGACCAGCGCACAGACCTGACGGTACGTCAACTGCTCCGGGCCGGTGATCTCGTAGGCGCGGTCGTCCTCGCCCCGGCCGAGCAGTGCTCCCACGGCGGCGGCCGCGCAGTCGTCCCGGGACACGAAGCCGACCGTGCCCTCGCCCCAGGCGCCGACCATCTGCCCCAGGGCGACCGCGCCGGGGGCGATGAAGTAGGCGACCGCCTGCGCGTACTGGGAGTCGCGCAGTGCGTTCCAGCGCAGGCCCGAGTCCCGCAGCATGGCCTCCGTCGCGCGGTGCTCGACGCAGACCACGGCGTCGTTCTCCTCGATGCCGGCACCGACGATCGAGGTGTAGGCGAGGTACCGGACACCCGCGCGCCGGGCCGCGTCGATGGCTGTGCGGTGGAAGCCGATCCGCGAGCCGACCTGGGCGGTGGACACGAGCAGCATCCGCTCCGCCCCGTCGAACGCGGCCTCCAGGCTGTCGGGTTCGGCGAAGTCGGCGTAACGGACATGGACGCCGCGGTCGGCGAACGCCTTGAGGCCGGCTGGCGCCCGCGTCGTCAGGACGACCTGGTCGGCGGGAACCGACTCCAGCAGCAACTCCGCTGCGGTCTGGGCCAGCCCTCCGCCGGCACCGGTGATGAGGTACACGCGTGCTCCTTGCGCTCGCCGCCCCGGCCCGCCCGGGTGTCGGTGTCGGCACACCGTACTCTTTGTATGACGAGACGACAATCGTGCGTCAGGGCTTTCGCGAGGGCGGGCCTTTCCGGAATTTCCTGGTAATCCACCTCTGGACGCCGGTTTCGCCGCACGCTACGGTCCTCCTCGCAGAGAATAGATTGTATGACCAGACGACAATCATACGTTCTGGGGTCCCTTCTGTCTCGCTCAACTCCGTCCCATCCCAGTCAGGAGGGGGTCAGTGCCGACCCATCCGCTCACCTGTCTCGACGACCCAGCCGAGCCGGAGGCCGTCCTGGCGGTCGACGGCCTCCGGAAGTACTTCGGCCCGACGGTCGCCCTTGAGGACGCCGCACTCCGTCTGTTCCCGGGCGAGGTGCACGCCCTCGTGGGAGAGAACGGATCCGGGAAGTCCACCCTGGTCAAGATCCTCAGTGGGGTGCACCGCCCGGACCGGGGGGCCATGACGGCCGACGGCCGGCCCTACACCCCGCGCACTCCGGCCCAGGCGCTTCGCGCGGGCGTCGACACGGTGTTCCAGGAGGTGCTCGGCGTCGAGAACCGCACCGTCCTCGACAATCTGTGGCTCGGCGCCGACCGCCTCCTGCGGCCGGTGGCCCGGGACACGGCCCGCCGCGAGAAGGCGGCCGGGGTCCTCGCCGCGCTCCTGGTCGCGCCCCCCGCCCTCGACGCCCCCTTCGGCTCGCTGCGGCTCAGTGACCGCCAGGCCTGCGGCATCGCCCGCTCCCTCCTGCGCGACCCAAAGGTGCTGATCCTCGACGAGGCGACGTCGGCCCTCGACCACGACTCCCGCACCCGGCTGTTCGCCCTGGTGAAGGAACGGGCGGCGCGGGGTATGAGCACCGTCCTCATCACCCACAGGATGGACGAGATCAGGGAGATCGCCGACCGCGTCACCGTGCTCCGCTCCGGCCGCACGGTCGGCACCCTCGGCGCGGACTGGGACCACGACGAGATGATCCGGCTGATGAGCGGCGGCCCGCACCCGGTCCGGGACACCACGACGGGCATCCCCGCCCCCTCTCCCGACCATGTGGAGCAGCGCCCCGTCGTCCTGCGCGTGGTGGGTGCCCGGCCGCGGCCGGACGCGGATCCCTGCACCGCCGAGTTCCGCCGCGGCGAGATCGTCGGGCTGGCCGGACTGGAGGGCCACGGCCAGGACGAGTTCCTGCGGCTCCTCGTCGGACACGGCGACCCCGATGGCGTCGTACGGCTTCAGGGGGAGCGCGAGCGGCGGGTCACCGACCCGCGGCGGGCGCGGGATCTGGGCATCGCCTATGTCGCCAGGGACCGGCGCGGGGAATCGATCCTGCCGTGGATGTCCATCCTGGACAACTTCGCCGTGGCCACCACGGAGCTGGACGTCCGGACGGGACTGCTGTCCGAGCGCGCCGCCGAAGGGCGGTTCCTGCACTACGTCGAGCGGCTCGCCATCAAGTACGGCCGTGCGTCGGACGCGATCACCACGCTCAGCGGCGGCAACCAGCAGAAGGTCGTCATCGCCCGCTGGCTGGCCGCCGATCCCGACGTCCTGCTGCTCAACGACCCGACGAGAGGAATCGACGTGGGGGCCAAACGCGACCTCTACCGGCTGCTGCGCGAGCTGTCGGAACAGGGCCTGACCGTCGTCATGCTGTCCTCGGAGGTCGACGAGCACGTCGAGCTGATGGACCGTGTGCTGGTGTTCCGGGAGGGCTCCCTCGCCACGGAACTCGCCCGCGCCGACCTGAGCCGCGACCGGCTCGTCGACGCCTTCTTCGCCGACGCGGCGGTGACCGCGTGAGCGTCGTCGACCAGCGGGCCTCCGCAACCCCGGAGCACTCGGCTCCCGCACGCCGCCGGGGCGTCGGTTCCCTCTTCGCCCGCCACACCCACCTCTTCGCGCTGACGCTCGCAGTCGGTCTCCTCTTCGCCGACCTGCTGCTGCAGCCGGGCTTCGGTGTCACCTCCCAGCTCGCCGCACTGGCCCCGCTCGGGATCGCGGCCATGGCGAGCGTCCCCTCGATCATGAGCGGGCGCGGTGGCATCGACCTGTCGATCAGCCCCCTGATGACCCTCAGCGGCCTGCTCTACGCCACCCAGCTCCAGCCGACCGGTCTCGGCGGGTACGTCGCCCTGCCCCTCCTCATGGCCGCGGGCGCCCTGGTGGGGACGGTCACGGGCCTCCTCGTCGTCGTCGGCCGGCTCCAGCCGATCGTCGTCACGCTCGCGATGTTCTTCGTCGTCACCGGGCTCGATCTCAAACTGTCCCCCAGCCCGACCACGATCTCGGGCACCTGGATGGCGGGTTTCGCCGGCTCGATGGGGCCGGTGCCGGGCGGGGCCGTCGCGCTGGCGGTCCCCGTCGTCCTCTGGCTGGCGGTCACCCGGCTGACCACCTACGGCGGACTGCTGCGCTCGGTCGGCGGCAACGACGTCACCGCGTTCACCAGCGGTGTCCCCGTCGGCACCGTCCGGGTGCTCGCTTACGCGCTCGGCGGCGCGATGGCCGCGGTCGGCGGCCTCGTCCTCATCGGCCTGGCGTCCACCGCCGAGGCGGGCACCAGCACCGCCTACACCCTCATCGCGATCGCCGCCGTGTCGCTGGGCGGCCTCCCGCTCCAGGGCGGGGGCGGCGGCATGGCCAACGCGCTCGCCGGCGCCGCCGCCATCTACCTCCTCCAGAGCCTGCTCGGTGCCCTCCAGGTCCCGCAGACCTGGCTGCAGGTGATCTACGGGGTCCTGCTCATCGGCGCGGTGCTCTTCGGGGCGGTCGCGGCCCGCACACCGAAGGAAGGGCGATGACGACCATCCGGCAAGACCCACTCGACACGGCACCCCTCGCCCAGAACGTCCCCCCTCCGCCCGCACCTCGGGGCCCCACCGCCGGACAGCGCCTCCTGGCTCTCCAGCGCCGCTTCCCGCTCGTGCAACTGCTGCTCATCGTGGGCGTCCTCGGCTGGGGCGCCGCCGCCATGCCGGGCTTCCTCGAACCGACGAGCCTGCGTTCGGTCCTCGTGCTCTGCGCGCTCACCGGCCTGGCCTCGATCGGCCAGACACTCGTCGTCCTGATCCGGGGCATCGACCTGTCCCTGGCCGGGTTCATCGTGGCGGGCGCGGTCACCGTCACCCAGTTCGGCGACGTACCCGGCGTCCCGCTGCCGGCGATGCTGGCCCTGGCCGTCGCCTGCGGTGCCGCCGCGGGCGGGCTCGTCGGCTACCTCTGCCACCGCTTCGGCATGCACCCGATCATCGTCACCCTCGCCGCCGGCTCGATCGCCGTCGGAGCCACCGCCGTCCTCAGCGGCGGCGGGACCGGCTCGGCGGCGCCCGGCTGGGTGACCCGGCTCAGCGCTCCCATGGCGTCCACCTTCGGGCTCCCCGTGCCGCCCGTCGTCGTGATCTGGGTGCTCGCCGTCGCCGTCGTCTCCGTCCTGCTGCACCGCACCCGCCCCGGTCGGCGCCTCCTGGCCACGGGCGCGAGCCCGGTCGCGGCAGACCTCGCCCACATCGACACCCGCAAGGTCTGGGTCACGGTGTACGCGCTGTCGGCGGCCCTCGCCATACTCGCCGGAGTCGTCCTGGCGGGCTTCGCGGGCAATGTCGACAACCGCCTCGGCACCCCCTACCTCTTCCAGAGCATCGCCGCGGTCGTCCTCGGCGGCACGGCGTTCGGCGGCCCCGGCAGCTACACCCGCACCACCGTGGGCGTCCTCCTGCTCACCACCGTCTCCACGGTGCTCGTCGGTCTCGGCTTCCAGGAAGCCGACCAGCAGATCCTCAACGGCCTCGTCATCCTCGCCGCGATGGCGGTCTACGGCCGTGAGCGCCGACTCCGAGACCAGGTCTGAGCAGGCCGCCTCGCTCCTTCCGCCTCTCCCCGCTCTCTCCACGAATCTTTCGCCAAGAAGGGCTTCCCCATGAACAGATCCACCTTCCGCCGCGCCCGCACGAGCGTCGCGGCGTCCTCCACCGGGCTCGTCCTCACCGCCCTGCTCACGGGCTGCGGCGGCTCGGGCGGTACGGTCGCCGCCGGCGCGAGCGACAGTGCCACGGACACCGCCGGGAAGGCGTCGGCCGCCTGCGGCCAGGTGCCGACCATCGCCCCCAAGGACCCCGACGGCGCGATCAAGGCGCTCCCCGCCGAGCTGCAGAAGGCGTACAACGCCTACGGAGAGGACGTCTTCGCGAGCGCCTGGCGGAAGAAGAAGGAGCTGGGCCGTGCCGCGAAGGTCGGCTTCTCCTACCTCCCGGCGTCCAACCCCTTCGCCGCGGCCGTCGTCCAGCAGATGGAGGCGAGCTTCACGGCCGCCAGGGCGAAGGGACTGGTCCAGGGCAAGCTCGTCAAGCGGATCATGACCGACCCGGCGACCATGACCCCCGCCGAGCAGATCCGCGGCTACAACGAACTGGTCGCCTCCGGCGTCGACATCGTCTACATCACTCCGCTCTCCGGCGACGCGATGGTCTCCGCGGTCGACGCCGCCGGAAAGAAGGGCGTGGTGACGGTCGCGCTCGGCTCCACCATCCGCTCCAAGTACGCCGTCAACGTCGCCGAGAACGCCTACCTGAACACCGCCGAGCCGACTGCCCTGGTCGCCGGACAGCTCAAGGGGAAGGGCAATGTCGTGATCGTCCGCGGCTTCCAGGGGCTGTCGTCCGAGACGATCGGCTACCAGGGCGTCAAGGACGTCCTTACCGCCTGCTCCGGCATGAAGATCCTCGGCGAGGTCAACGGCGCCTACGTGCCGGCGGTCGCCAAGGCCGAGATGCTGAAGTTCCTCTCCAGTCACCCGCAGCGGATCGACATGGTTGCGGAGGTGGGCATCATGGGTTCCGGCGTCTACGCGGCCTTCGACTCCACCGGCCGTGACATCCCCAAGGTCGTCGACGCGGGCGCGTCGGCCTCGTCGCTGGCGTCGTGGAAGAAGCTGGAGACGGCCGACGGCTACGAGACCGCAGGCACGGGCGGCAACGGCGCCCAGGAGGCGAAGGCCTGGTTCACCGTCGGGATGATGGTGATGGCGGGTGACGGTCCCAAGGTCGGCACGATCACCCGCGAACCGTCGGTGATCACCAAGGCGAACCTGGCCGCCTACCTGCCCGCCGGTGCCAAGGTGAGCGACCCCGGTGAGGTCCAGGACGGCGAGGCGTGGATGCCGCAGTCCTACCTGGACCAGTTCTTCGACAACCCCTCGGCGAGCTGACGAGCGGGCGCGCATGAGCGTGTCACCGAGCGACCGCCGCCGACGATCCGTCGGCGGTCGGTACTCCCGGGAGTACGCGGCGGTCGGCCGGCGGACAAGGCCGCGCTGATCACCGGCGCCGCCGCGGGCATCGGGCCGTCCACGGTTCACCGGTTCACCGGTTCACCGAAGAGGGGGCGCTGGCCAACTTCCCGCTGCCGGTCATGTACCCGTCGGCCAAGGCCGGGGGCACCGGGTCTCACTCGCGCGGTGGCCGCCCTTGCCGCGTCCGACGGGATCCGGATGAACGCGGTGGCGCCGGGCGCGGCCAACACACCAACACACCGATGCTGCCTCAGGACGTCCGAGGCGCCGGCCGCGCGGAGGAAACGGCGCGACTAGGGCCTGTCGTTTGGATCAGGTCGGCTGGGCCGACGTGGCCTCTCGGCCGACCTGATCCAAACGACAGGCCCTAGAGGACACCACGTCCGGCCTCAGAGTTCAGGCAGGGCTGAACGAAGACAGTCCGCTGGTCGCGGACAGCCCCTCCAACCCGGCCCGCTTCGCCTGCTCGATGTGATGGTTGCAGGCGCGCACGGCAGCCTCGGCGTTGCGCGCCTCGATGGCCTCCATCACGGTGCGCAACTCCTGCACGCTGCGTGCGGTGCGGCCGGGCTGGGACAGCGACGTGGCCCGAAGGAGGCTGAGCCGCGCCTGGACACCGCCGAGCGTGGAGTGGACCGAGCGGTTTCCGCAGCCGCGCAGCAGGGCGTCGTAGAACCTGTCCTTCGCCTGGAGGACCCGCAGGGTGGCGCCCTCACCGCCCGCGGCCTCCGCCAGCTGCTCGAACGCGGTGCGAAGCTCCGCCACCTGCTGGTCCGAGGCGACCTCCGTGAACCGACGCACGGCGAGCGCCTCCAGGGCGGCGCGCAGCTCGTAGAGCTCCAGGGCCTCCTGGGGCGAGGGCACCACCACCACAGCGCCCTTCTGCGGGATCGTCTTGACCAGACCCTCGGCCACCAGCTCGCGCAGCGCCTCACGGATGGTGGTGCGCGAGACGCCGATCTCCTCGATCAGCTCGCGCTCGATCAGCCGCTGTCCGGGCGCGTAGTGGAAGCTGAGGATGGCCTGGCGCAGCACTTCGACCACCTGCTGGCGCAGAGGTGCGGCGACCCGGCCCACCTGGGCGGCCAGGTCGACAGGTTCGGGGGAGCTGTGGGGTACTGGGCTGCCGGATACGGTCACAGAATCAGAATACGGTAAGGCGATCGTACAACCCAGTGCCCGGCTGCCTCGGAGGCGCAGAACGTCGGCCACTGAGGATTCCGCAGCGTTGATCGTGATACATGGTTCCGGCCGCGCGGACGACCGGCCGTGGGACGCCGAGTTTCCGCAGAGCGTCGCGCAAAGTGCCGGGTTCATCGGCTGGCTCGGGCGGCGCCAGGGGAAGAGCCAGGGCCAATCCTGGTTGATGGCAGGGGTATGGGCGGGCAGGGCCTGAAGGTAGGCGAGCAGGAGGGCGGCCACAGGCTCGGGAACTGGGTGGGCGGGTCGCCGAGCCGGAGTGCGACATGCCGGCCGTCGTGGACGACGTCGTCGACGACCACGCACCGCCCGGCTCCTGCCCCGCCTGCTGCGCGATCGCACGCGCGGGCCGGTGTTCGTCACCCACCGACTCCCTGGGGCCCGGCAAGGTCGTCAGCCTGGGGGACGTCTGCCCGGACACCGGCTGGGATCCCCACGGGCGCGTCACTGCTGATGCCGATGACCAAGTCGAGGCACAAGAAGCCGGAGAACGGCGGGTGCCGTACGTGACCGGACTGCCACGCCGGCTCGGCTCAGCCGGGCACGTCCATGCGCTGCGTGCCGATCACCGACAGCAGCCGTAGCGCCTCCTCCGCGGGAGAGCCGGGCTCGGCCGTGTAGATCACGACTCGCTGGTCTCGGTCGGTGATATCGAGGACATCACAGTTGACGGTGATGGGGCCGATCAGCGGGTGGTGGACGGTCTTGCGCAGAGTGGGCTCGGCGCGTACGTCGTGGGCGGCCCACAGCCGGGCGAACTCCGCGCTGCCGACGAGGAGGTCATCCACCAGCGTGGCTACCTCGGGATCTTCGGGGTAGCGGGCGGCGGTGACACGCAGGTGCCGGGCCGCGGCGCGGGCAAACGCCTCCGCGTCGGACGGGTCGTACAGCAGCCGCCCCCGCGATCGCGGTGCGAGAAACGCACGGCGCACGAGGTTGCGCTCGCGCCGGGACAGAGCGGAGAAGTCCTCCAGGAGAGCTGCCGCCAGGTCGTTCCAGGCGATCACCTCGTAGGTCGCGGACAGCACGATCGCCGCCGCGTGCGGTAGCCGCCGCAGCAGGTCGAGGATGCTCTGCCGCACTTCACGTGAGGGCCCGGCCGGCGGACCGGGCGGGGCGCCGGCGAGATGGTGCAGGTGGTCGCGCTCGGCGTCCGACAGGCGCAGGGCCCGCGCCAGACCGGCAAGCACCTCGCGCGACGGGCGCGGGCCCCGTGCCTGCTCCAGCCGGGTGTAGTACTCGGTCGAGATGAACGCCAGCTGCGCCACTTCCTCACGCCTCAGCCCCGGGGTGCGGCGGCGTGGCCCGGCGGGCAGACCCACGTCGGCAGGGGTGATGCGCTCACGCCTGTTGCGCAGGAAGCCAGCCAGCTCTCGTCTGTCCACGTCACCCAGTGTGCGCCGGTGCCGCGGAGCCGATCCAGGTACTGCCGGTGCCTGGATCGGCGCCGCGGCCGGACGCAGGCTCACTGCCATGAACAACGCACAGACCACCGACACCGACACCTCCACCCCGGCCGCCGTGGGCCTGCTGGCCGGCAAAGTCGCCTTCATCACCGGTGCCGGTCGAGGTATCGGTGCCGCCGCGGCGCGCCTGTTCGCCCGTGAGGGCGCCCGGGTACTGCTCGCGGCCCGCACGCAGGACCAGCTCAAGGCGGTGACGGAGGAAATCCGGGCGGTCGGCGGCACCGCCGAGTACGTGGTGTGTGACCTGGCCGACGGGGCCAGTGTCCGTGCCGCAGTCGACCGTACCGTCGACCTGTACGGCCGGCTCGACGTCGCCTTCAACAACGCAGCGACCAGCGTGCCCCCAGCCCCGATGGACCAAGTGCCCGAGGCGGATTTCGACCACGTCTACGCCGTGAACCTCAAGGGGCCGTGGCTGGCCATGTCCGCCGAGGTCGCCGCCATCCGAGCCACCGCCGGCACGGGTGCGATCGTCAACAACTCGTCCGTCGGCAGCCTGATGGGCAACCCCACGCTGCCCGCCTACGGTGCGATGAAACGGGCGGTCAACAGCCTCACCGAGTCGGCCGCCATCACCTACGGCCCGGAGGGCATCCGCGTCAACGCCATCGCTCCCGGCACCACCCTGACCGAGATGGTGCGTGCATGGAACGACCGCTCACCCGGCGTCGTCGACCAGCTCAACGCGCGCACCCCGCTACGCCGTGCGGCCGACCCTGACGAGATCGCCCAGGCCGCCGCCTGGCTCCTGAGCGACCGCGCCTCCTACGTGACCGGGACGGTACTCCCGGTCGACGGCGGCATGCAGGCATGAGCCGGAGCCGCGCCTGCTGCCCGAATGCACCTGGCGAGCCGGACCCGCCAACTGCGGAACCGTTGCAGTAGAGCCTCATCAAGCCCCTCCGGCGGCGTCAGGTGCGCGCAGGGGCCGCATGCCGCCAGGCATGTCGGGCACCCCCGTCCACCTCATCCACGCCGCGAACGACTGGTCCCGCCCGTCGGACCGGGAGGTGCCGCTTCGTCGAGCAGGTGGACACGCCGTAGCCACGCCGGGCTTCCGTCCAAACGGCTTTCCGGTCGATCGGTCCCTGTTCGATGGACAGTGCACGAGGACGAGCGAAGTCAGTCTTTATCCAGGAGGACTGAATTTCCTCTGCATCGCACGAGCGCACCATATTGGCCGCGGCCCACGGAATGCTTCTTCGCTCCCCGAAACAGCGGTGAAGAGCAGGGAAGTTCCCGACGCCCGCCTGGGCGGAGCGCCGGACTTCCCTCGATCACGTCGGTTTAAACCATGATCGGGAGATCGTTATCTGATGGAGATGAACGCTCTCCGGTGGGTGATGAGGTCGGCGTTTCCGCATGTGCGCGCTCCCGTAACGGTTGTCCGATCTTCGCCTGAAAACGCAGACGGGAGCGTTGCGTCGGCCGTTCGCGCCCCAGCCGTGACATATCGCGGCCATGCCCGCGCAACACAGGCTTCGAGTGTGCATCCGCGGCGCACTGTGCAGGTGTGACCGTACCGAACCGGCCGACCGAACAAAGCTACGCGCGATGACCGAACCCGCCGTACGGCGGTACCGCAGTATTTCCCCCGGGGACCCTGACCGTCGTTGACGCCTCGTACACGGCCCACCTACTGTCGCCGACAGCGGTGCAGAAAAGGAATGGAATATTCGTCGCAGCGGCTTTCTGCTCTGTCTCCGCTGTCGAACCAATAGCTGCCGTTTCAGGTTCTGGAGAGGAATTCGATGCTCCCCCACGCCGACAGGTCGACTATGGTCAGTGGCCTTCCTGAAGCATCGCGCAACACACGCCGCGGCGACCGGCGTCACGGCGCCCCGCATCACGTCACCTGTATGGCGAGTCTGGACGCCGGCCTCAAGATCGAAGCGGCCAACGCCGACTTCTTCCGCCATGTGGCCCGGCCGTCCACGGAGATCTGCGGGCGCAGCATCTACGACGTCCTGCATCCGAGCGCCCGCAACATCCTCCCGAAACACTTCACGCATCTCTCCAACGGCCATGGCAGCCGCTTCGTCGAGAGAGTGGTCGCCATGCGCGGCCACGACCGCGTCTTCTCCGCGGAGATCACCGGCATAGCCGTGAAGGGGGAGGGCGACGACCTGTCAGGTGTCGTCGTCCTGATGAGCCCGGAGGACGAGCCGGCCGACGCCGCCGAGCTCCCGTCCCAACCCACGCCGATGCTCACCGCCCTGGACGCCCGCATCCTGGAGGGCGTCGCCACCGGCGCCTCGACCATCCAACTGGCCTCGCGGCTCTACCTCAGCCGTCAAGGCGTGGAGTACCACGTCGGCCTGATGCTGCGACGCTTCAAGGCCCCCAACCGTGCCGCGCTCGTCTCCCGCGCCTATTCGATGGGCGTCCTCACGGCCGGCAGCTGGCCGCCCCGTGCGGTGCCCGAGTACGTGAAGTGACCGCGCGGCATCTCATGCCGCCGCCGGCCTCCCCTGACCCACCAGGGGAGGCCGGCGCCGTTCGGGCGGCGGCCCGGGTCGGGTCACCGGGCCGCCGCCCGAACGTCAGCGGCGGTGGCCGCCGATCCCCTCGTCGTCCGCGTCCTGCCACGGAAGATGCTGGTACGGGCCGTCGCTGATCCGCACCACCTCACGCTCACCCCAGCTCCCATGCAACGCGGACAGGCACATGCCGACACCGGCGACATCCTCCACATCCACATCCACATCGACATCCACCTCCATGTCCAACTGGAAACGGTCGAGGTCGTTCATCAGCCTGCGCACGTACAGCGAGTCGCCATCGGCCCGCCGCAGCGACTCCAGGCTGCCGCGCAGGTTGACCAGGGCGCCGCGCAGGTCCGCGAGTTCCGCGTTTCTCATGGATTTCCCTCCGCCTCCTCCGGACCGGCAAAGACTCCCTCGCCCACGCCGACCCGGACCCGGACACATCACCGCCGCCCCCGGCGCGGTGTGGCCTCATTGAGTCGGGAGAACCCCGACGAGCGCAATACCTGGCGCCTGCCCCCGCCCCATGTCTGGGCGTTTCCCGAAACCCACCCCGCGACGACCGGGCCCGCGTCCCGCGGACCGGCTCGCACCGGCATGAATCTAGGGGCCGCCCTAGTCCATGCGCCCCTAGCGTGGGTAGCCCTGCGGTCCGCGATCCGCTGTCCGACCCCCGACCTGCTGCTGTGGACCGTCGATCACATCGTGCGCCGTGCGCATGCCGTACCCGACGTCTGCGGTCCACACAGGCTGGGCCAACAAGCTGGTGGAGTGGAATGAGCGAGTCAGAACGCACCCGGTACGGGCTCAACGCCGCGCCCCAGCGGGCCATCGCCGTCGTCGGCCTGGCCTGCCGCCTGCCCGGCGTGGCCGACCCCGAAGGCCTCTGGCGCCTGTTGCGCGACGGTGACAGCGCGGTGCGTCCGGCTGCTCCGGCCGATCGTCCGTGGCCCGCCCCCGCCCCTGCCTCCGTCTCGGCCGGGGACGGGAACGAGGCCGAGTCCGGCGACGGGGACGAGCCCCTGGACGGAGTGCCTCGGTGGGGTGGATTCCTCGACGAGGTAGACCGTTTCGACGCGGGCTTCTTCGGTGTCTCACCGCGCGAGGCGGACGCCATGGACCCCCAGCAGCGCCTCGTCCTCGAACTGGCGTGGGAGGCACTGGAAGACTCCCGGATCATCCCCGGAACCCTCCGCTCCACCAGCACGGGCGTGTTCATCGGGACCGCCCACGACGACTACGCCACCCTCCTCCACGGGTTCGGACCCGAAGCCGTCACCCATCAGTCCTTCACCGGCACACACCGCGCTCTCGTCGCCAACAGGCTCTCCTACCTGCTCGGCCTGCGCGGCCCCAGTCTCACCCTCGACTCGGCGCAGTCGTCCTCGCTCGTGGCCGTCCACCTGGCCTGCGAGAGCCTGCGGAGCGGCGACAGCGACATCGCCCTCGTCGGCGGCGTCAACCTGCACCTCGCCCTCGAAAGCAGCCTGTACCCCCACCGTTTCGGCGCACTCTCGCCCGACGGCCACTGCTACACCTTCGACGCCCGTGCCAACGGGTACGTCCGTGGCGAAGGCGGTGGCCTCCTCGTACTGAAGCCGCTCGACCGGGCCCTCGCCGACGGCGACCCCATCCGTGCCGTCATCCGCGGCAGCGCGGTCAACAACGACGGTGGTGGTGACACACTCACCGCCCCCGACCCCCACGCTCAGGAAGACGTCATCCGCCGCGCCCTGCGCAACGCCGGGACGTCCCCGCACGACGTCCAGTACGTCGAACTCCACGGAACCGGGACGCCCGTCGGTGACCCCGTCGAGGCGGCCGCCCTCGGTGCGGCCCTGGGCCAGGGAAGGCCCTCCGAGGAGCCACTGCGCGTGGGCTCCGTGAAGACCAACGTGGGCCATCTGGAGGGCGCGGCCGGAATCGCCGGCCTGGTCAAGACGGTCCTGGCACTCCAGCACCGCGAACTTCCGCCCAGCCTGAACTACCGGACACCCAACCCCGACATCCCCCTCGACGCCCTCCGGCTCCGCGTTCAGGACACCCACGGCGCCTGGCCTCGCCCCGACGCGCCCCTCATCGCTGGGGTGAGCGCCTTCGGCATGGGCGGGACGAATGCGCATGTGGTGCTGGAGGAGGCTCCGGGGGAGCTGGAGGCGGTTTCCGACGGTGTGGTTGCGGTGCCGGTGTTCGTGGCTGGTGGTGTGGTGCCGTGGGTGGTGTCGGGTCGTGGTGGGGAGGGGCTGGCGGGTCAGGCCGGTCGTCTCGCCTCGTTCGGGGAGTTGTTGACGGGTGAGCTGCGTCCGGTGGATGTGGCGTGGTCGTTGGCGTCGACGCGTACGGCGTTCGAGAACCGGGCTGTCGTTCTGGGTTGCGGGGCTGAACTCGCTTCCGGGCTGGGGTTGTTGGCGGCGGGTGAGGTGGTCGGCTCCGGTGTGGTGCGGGGTGTGGTGACGGGTGGTGCTGGCCGGGTGGTGTTTGTGTTCCCGGGTCAGGGGGCGCAGTGGGTGGGTATGGGGCGGGAGTTGTGGGGTGTCTCGCCGGTGTTTGCGGCGTCGATGGAGGCGTGTGAGCGTGCGCTGGCTCCGTTTGT